>JBFJPL010000003.1:0-85176 GCA_041617155.1 Kiloniellales bacterium | reverse complement strand
CCGCCGCCATAGGGCGCGCGCAGCACGATCGGGCAGGAAAGCCGGCCCCGGGTGCGGTTGCGCAGGCGCCCGGCGTGGTTGAGCATTTGGTCGATCGCCGGGTACATGAAGCCCATGAACTGAAACTCGACGACAGGCCGGAACCGCTGGGCGCCAAGACCCACCGCGAGCCCGGCCAAGAGCGCTTCCGAGAGTGGGGTATCAAAGACGCGCTGCTCACCGAAGCGTTCGATCAGGCCATCGGTCGCACGAAAGACACCGCCGTCCACACCGACGTCCTCGCCGAGGATCAGCACCTGCTCGTCCGCCTCCATGGCACGGGCCATGGCCATGCGAACCGCCTCGACCAACGCCATCTCAGCCATCGGGGGCCTTCCCTTCGGACGCCGCGGCCGCGAGCAGCTGACGCTGCCGCTGCAATGCGGCAGGCAGCTCCGCATAGAGGTGATCGAACATGGCGGTCGGAGGCTCGGCCGGGGTCGCCAGATAGGTTTCAACGGCGGCCTCGACCGCTTGGCTACAATCGGCGATCAGGGCCTCTTCGTCGTCCTTGCTCCAATCGCCCGCTTCGCTCAGAAAGCTGCGCAGCCGCGCGATCGGTTCCAGCTTCCAGGCGGCGCTCACCTCTTCGTCGGCGCGGTAGCGTGTCGCGTCGTCAACGGTGGTGTGGTCGCCGAGACGATAGGTGACGGCTTCGATCAGGCTGGGTCCTTCGCCGGATCGGGCCTTTTCAAGTGCCGTCTCGACCGATTGGCGGACGGCTATTACATCATTGCCATCGACTTGCAGCCCGTCGAAGCCCGCGGCGATGGCTTTTTGGGCCAGAGTCTTGGTCGCGGTCTGGCGGGCGCGCGGTACCGAAATGGCCCACTGATTGTTGTTGATCACGAAGACCGTGGGCAGGCGCCATACGCCGGCCAGGTTCATCGCTTCGTAGACATCGCCTTTCGACGTGGCGCCGTCGCCCATGACGCAGACGGCCACGCGCTGCTCGCCGCGCAGCTTGAAAGCAAGCGCCACGCCCGCCGCGTGGGGCGCGTGCGTGCCCACGGGTACGCAAATGGGAAAATCCTCGCGCGGCACCTGAAAATCGCTGCCGCGCTCGTCGCCGCCCCAGTAGAGCAGTAGCTCGGCCATGGTGACGCCCCGCCACAGCATCGCGGCCTGTTCGCGGAACGACGGCAGCAGCACATCTTCCGGGCGCATCGCGGCCGCCGTACCGACGCCGACCGCTTCCTGGCCAAGCGCCGAGGCGTAGGTGCCCAGGCGTCCGGTACGCTGCAGGGAGACCGCCTTGGCATCGAAGGTACGGGTCAGCACCATGGCCCGGTACATGGCGATCAGGCCGGCCCGGTCCTCGGCAAAGGACGGAAGTGGCGCAACCGCCCGGCCCCGTGGATCCAAGCACTGAGAACAGCTGACTGTGAATGAGGCGACTTTGGTCACGGTGGCGCTCCGGTTGGCTGGGCTGCTAGGCCGTTTCAGCTTGCTCAAGCTCGAGCTCTTTCGTCATCCGTTCGCGCATCACGTACTTCTGGACTTTGCCCGTGACGGTCATGGGAAATTCATCCACGAACTTGACGTAACGCGGAATCTTGAAGTGGGCGATCTGGCCCCGGCAGAAATCGCGGACTTCCTCGGCGGTTAGACTCTGCCCCTGATGCAGCTTGATCCAGGCGCAGACCTCCTCACCGAATTTCCGATCGGGCACGCCGATGACCTGCACCTCCTCGATCTTCGGGTGAGTGTAGAGAAACTCCTCGATTTCGCGCGGAAAGATGTTTTCGCCGCCGCGGATCAGCATGTCCTTGAGCCGGCCCACGATGTTGCAATAGCCCTCCGCATCGAGCGTCGCGATGTCGCCGGAACGGATCCAGCGCGCCTGATCGATCGCCTCGGCAGTCTTTTTCTGATCGTTCCAATAGCTGGGCATGACGCAATAGCCGCGGGTCAAGAGCTCGCCGGGTGTGCCGACCGGCACGATGCGGCCCTTTTCGTCGACGATCTTTACCTCGGTATGGGGCAGCACCCGGCCGACCGTGGTCACGCGCCGCTCGATCGGATCGTGGACCGAGGTCTCGAAGCTGACGGGCCCGGTCTCGGTCATGCCGTAGGCGATCGTGATCTGCGGCAGGTGCATCTCGCCGATCAGCCGCTTCATCAGCTCGATGGGACAAGGCGCGCCGGCGATGATCCCGGTGCGCAGGGAGGCAAGGTCGAACTCGTCGAACGCCGGATGATCGAGCTCGGCGATAAACATCGTGGGGACGCCATGCAGCCCCGTACAGCGCTCGGCCTCGACCGACTTCAGCACCTCCAGCGGATCGAATCCTTCCGAGGGGAAGACCATGCTCGCGCCGTGCGCGACGCAAGTAAGCGTGCCGAGGACCATGCCGAAGCAGTGGTACATGGGAACCGGAATGCAGAGCCGGTCGCGCTCGCCGAGCTCCATGGTCCGGCCGACGAAAAAGGCATTGTTGACGATGTTGTGATGGGTCAGGGTCGCGGCCTTGGGCGCGCCGGTCGTCCCGCTGGTGAACTGAATGTTGATGGGGTCGTCGAACTGCAGCGTGGTGCTCAGGTCCTCGAGGCGTAGCCGCTCCGACGCGCCGGCCATCCCCGGCAGATCGGCAAAATTCAGCATGCCGGCGCTCGGCTCGCCGCCCAGACATATGGCGACTCTGAGCTGTGGCAGGCGTGCGCTCTCGAGTTCGCCTGGCCTGGCGGTTTCGAGTTCCGGGGCCAACTGGCCGAGCATCTCGATATAGTTGCTGGACTTGAAGGCCGGCGCGGCGATGAGGGCCTTGCAGCCGGTTTTGTTGAGCGCGTATTCAACCTCCTGCACCCGGTAACCTGGATTGATGTTGACCAGGATGACGCCCGCCTTTGCCGAGGCGAACTGGGTAACGACCCATTCGGCATTGTTCTGGGACCAGATTCCGAGCCGATCGCCGGGCTCGAGTCCGATCGCGATCAGGCCGGCCGCCAGGGCGTCGACTTCCCGTTTCAGCTCTCGATAAGTCCAGCGCACGTTCTGATGCCGGACAACGAGCGCCGGATTGTCCGGCCAACGAGCCACCGTGCGGTCGAACAGCGCGCCCACTGTCGAGCCCAGCAGCGGCGTCGGGCTGGTGCCGTGGACGTAGCTCATGAGCAGATCGGCCATCGCGGGTACCTGCGGTCAAATTGCGGGTCGTGCTGCGGATAGTCCACGGGAAACCCGGTCGGATCATTGATCCGGATCAAGTGGTCCGGCCGCGGGATTCCGGCAATCGGAGCCGCCCCGCGCTCAATCGGCGTTTCAGCGACTGCCCTTCGGCGCGCCCGAAGGTCGTGGCCCGCAGACACGTCGGTTCGAGGCCCGCGTCGCTTGGCAGCGGCGGCGTTAGGCTAAGTCTTTGAAAAGAATGGTGGGCGCACAAGGACTCGAACCTTGGACCCGCTGATTAAGAGTCAGCTGCTCTGCCAACTGAGCTATGCGCCCCACCGGGCCGGCTAGATAGCAACTCCGGCCCGCTTTGTCGAGCGAATTGGCCGCAAGGCGCCGCCGGCTAAAGGTTGTTGTTCAGGCCGGTGCGCGGGATGCGTACGTCGCGGTGGACCGAGACCGAGATGATCAGGCCGAGCGAGAGCATCACCGTCAGCATCGCCGTGCCGCCGTAGGAGATCAGCGGCAGCGGCACGCCGACCACCGGCAGCAGGCCCATCACCATGGCGATGTTGATGAAGACGTAGAGGAACAGGTTGACCATCAGCCCCATGGCCAGGATCCGGCCGAAATGGTTGCGCGAACGGTAGGCGATGGCGGCGCCGTAGACGAAAATACTGGTGTACACGGTCAACAGGGCCAGTCCGCCCAGCATGCCGAACTCTTCGGCCAGCATGGTGAAGATGAAGTCGGTGTGTTTTTCGGGCAGGAACTCCAGGTGGGTCTGGGTGCCCTGCAGGAAGCCCTTGCCGAGGAAGCCGCCGGAGCCGAGCGCGATCTTCGACTGCAGGATGTGGTAGCCGGAGCCGAGCGGATCGGACTCCGGGTCGAGGAAGGTGAGCACCCGCCGGCGCTGGTACTCGTGCAGGAACTGCCAGCCGATCGGGATCGCCGCCAGGCCGGCGACCAGCACCACGATGAACTTCCAGATGCGCACGCCGGCCACGAAGAAGACCGCCGCGCCCATCATCAGCAGCATCATGCCGGTGCCCAGATCCGGCTGCTTGAGCACCAGGGCGGTCGGCACCAGGATCAGGCCGATCGGCAGGATCAGCAGGAACGGACGGCTGATCTCCTCGCTGGCCACGCCGTGGAAGTAGCGCGCGAGCGCCAGCACCACGGTCACCTTCATGATCTCCGAGGGCTGCACCTGGGCGACGCCGAGATTGATCCAGCGCTGCGCGCCCATGCCGGTGCTGCCGATCACCTCGACCGCCGCCAGCAGCACCAGTCCGCCCAAGTAGATGAAGTAGGCGTTGCGGAACCAGAAGCGGATATCGACCAGCGCGACCGCGAACATCAAGACGAAACCGAGCGCGAAGCGGGTCAACTGGCGCGAGGCCCAGGGATCCATGCTGCCGTCGGCCGCCGAGTAGAGCATGGAACAGCCGATCGCGCCCAGCAGCACGACCAGGAACACCATGCCCCAGTTGATCTGGCTGACCTTTTGGGCCAGGTTGAGGCGCGGATTGCGCGGCCAGGAGAGGTCCGAATAGGCCATGATCTAGTGCCTAACCCTCGCCCACCGCGCTGCTGGCGAGCATCGGCAGACCTTGGGCGCCGGACGGATCGCGGCGCTGGGTTTCGATCAGGATGTCGCGCGCGATCGGCGCCGCCGCTTTGGACCCGCCGCCGCCGTGTTCGACCAGTACGGCGCAGCTGTAGCGCGGCTTGTGGACCGGCGCGAAGGCGACGAACAGGGCATGGTCCCGGAACCGCCAGGGCAGCTCCTCGTTCTTCTTGACGCCGGCCTCCCGCTCGGCCTTGGTGATCCGGCGCACCTGGGATGTCCCGGTCTTGCCGGCCATCTCCCAGCCCTCCTGGGCGATGCGCCGCCAATAGGCGGTGCCGCGCTCCTCGTTGACCACCGCGTCCATGCCGTCACGGACGATCTTGAGGTGGGCCTTGGAGACCTCGAGCGGCGCGAACCCGGGCGTCTCGACGCCGATCACCGGCCCCTCGCCCTCGACATCTCGGAAGCCGCGGGTCAGGCGCGGCGTGACCGCCGTGCCGCTGGCGAGGCGCGCGGTCATGACCGCCAGCTGCAGCGGCGTCGCCAGGACGAAGCCCTGACCGATCGCGGTCACCAGGGTTTCCCCGCGCTGCCAGACTTCGCCGATGTTGGCGAGCTTCCAGTCGCGGGTCGGCACCACGCCGGGGCGCTCGCCCGGCAGGTCGAGCCCGACCAGCTTGCCGAGCCCGAAGCGGAAGGCCATGTCGGAAATCGCGTCTATGCCGACCCGCTTTGCCAGCTCGTAGAAATAGATGTCGCAGGAATGCTTGATGCCTCGGTGCATGTCCATGAGGCCGTGCCCGTGCTTTTTCCAGCAGTGGAAGCGGGCGTTGCCGAGCTCCAGGTAACCGCGGCAAAAGGCCGTCTCCGAGGGCCTGATTCCCGATTCCAGGGCGGCCAGCGCAACCATCATCTTGAAGGTCGAACCCGGCGCGTAGAGCCCACTGATCGCCTTGTTGGTCAAGGGCGACAACGGATTGTTGACCAACTGGCTCCACTGCTCCGACGACAGTCCGAGGTCGAAGGCGCTGGCGTCGTAGCTGGGCGCGGAGTCGAGGGCCAGGACCTCGCCGTCCTCGACGTTCATAACCACGGCGGTGGCGCTCTTGTGCTGGATCAGCTGCTGGTGCACGAAGCTCTGCAGTTCCGCGTCCAGACTCAGCACCAGCTCGCGGCCCGGTTTGGCCTCCTCGCGCGGCGGCACCTCGCGGATGATCCGGCCGGCGGCGTTGACCTCGAAGTGCGTGGTCCCAGGCGAACCGCGCAACGCCAGGTCGTGCTGCCGCTCGACGCCGTTCTTGCCGATCCGGAAGTCCGCCAGCTGCAGCAGGGGCTCGCCGGTCTGCTCCGCTTCCGACACCGGCGCGACGTAACCCAGCACCTGGGTCATGGGGTCGCCGTAGGGATAGCGCCGGCTCTCGCCGACCTCGATGCCGACGCCGGGCAGCTCCGGCGCGTTGACCTCGATCCGGCTGACCTCGGGCCAGCTCAGGTGGCCGCGCACGGTGACCGGGACGAAGGCCCGCTTCTTGGAGGTCTCCCGCAGCACCCGCTCGCGGTCGTAGTCCGACAGCGCGATCAACCGGCCCAGGTCGTCCAGCGTCGCGCGGACATCCGGCGCCTGCTCGCGCACCAGCACCACGCGGTAGTTCTGCACGTTGTCCGCCAGCGGCCGGCCGAAACGGTCGACGATGCGCCCGCGCGGCGGCGGCAGCAGGCGCAGGTTGATGCGGTTGTCCTCGGCCAGCGTCGCATAGCGGTCGGACTCCAGGATCTGCAGGTAGTACATGCGCCCGGCCAGGGTGGCGAGCAGCGCGGCCTGACCGCCGCCCAACAGCAAGGCGCGCCGGGAGAAGGACTTGTAGCGGGCCTGTTCTTCGTTACGCCGCACCATGCTGCGCCTGATCCTCACTCGACCGCTTTGCCGGCCTAGGAACCTATCTTAACAAGACTTTCTGGGCCTGGGCGAAAAGCCAGGCCAGACAGGGATAGGCCGCGACGGTGGTCAGATACTGAAACAACACCGGCCCGACCTCCAGAAACTCACCCTGCATTAGGCAGTTCAGAAGCCACATCAGATACATGGCGGCGGCCGCGACCGGCGCGAACAGCACCCACAGCGCCTGAAACGACGAGCGGGCGAAGATCCGCCGCTGGGTGTCGACGATGATATGCACCAGCAGCAGCGCCAGGATGCCGACCCCGATATGGCCGCCCGACAGCAGATCATGAAACAGTCCGATCAGAAAGATCGCCCAGACCGTCATGAGTTCCGGCCGGTGAACCGCCCAGTAGTAGACCGCGATCAAGGCCAGGGCCGGAATCACCGGGGCGATATTGGGGATCTGCAGCGGGATCATGCCCAACATGATCAACAGCAGCGTGATCGCCAGGGGCGACAGGCTGCGTGCGATGATATCCAAACGGTGCCAGAGGCCTTGCTTCACCGACCATTCCCCGGCGTCTTGCTATCCTCGAGGGAGCGCAGGATGCCGGGCAGTTCATAGTCCACCAGCCGAAGATATTCCATGTGCCCCCAGTCGACAAAGGGCTGCACCCGGACGCCTTCCTTGCCGGCCGAGACCACCTGGCCAACCGGCAGGCCCGGCGGAAACACGCCCCCGTGGCCCGAGGTCACCACGCGGTCGCCGACCTTCAGCTCGACCCGCGGCTCCAGGTAGAGCAGCCGTGGTTGGCCCGTGTTGTCGCCGGCCAGCATCGCGCGGTCGCGCGTCTCGCCCACGAGGATCGGTATCCGGCTGTTCATGTCGGTCAACAGGAGCACCCGCGCCGTATGCGCGCCGACCTCCGCGACCCGACCGGCCAGGCCTTGGCCGGTCAGCGCCGCCTGGCCACGCGCGACGCCTTGGCGGCGGCCGACATTGACCAGCATCGAGCGGACGAAGGCGCCGCCCTGATCGCCGATCACCCGCGCGGTGACGAACCGAAGCGCCGGGTCCGGCGCCAGGCTGAGCATGTTCCTGAGCGCGGTGTTCTCCGCTTCCAGGCGGCGCGCGACGGTCTGCCAGTGCTGCAGGCGTTCGTTCTGCTCGCGCAGGGTGGCGTTCTCGGCGGCCACGGAAACCAGCTGGGCGGCACGCTCGGTCATCTCGTTGAAGGTCGTGACGGGCCGGGCGGCCGCTTCGAGCAGGGGCGAGACGGCGTCGGTCACAACGGTGCGGGCCCGTTCGATCACCACGCTGTCGGCCTTGTCCAGCAACATCAGGGCAATGGCGACGCCGATCAGCAGAAGGAGGGCAAACCTTTGCGCCCACGCCTTGACGGGCGTGGCCAAGCGAACAACTGAACCCGCGCGTCTATACACGCCCCCTCCGTTCCTGGGTATCAGCCACCATCACGTTTGCGATTCGGTCTATGCTACTGTCGCTACACTTTAAGGTATACAGCTTTATCTTAATAAAGCGTTGAGAATTTGGGAAACCGGTTGCGGGCAGCGCCGAGACCCTAGTGATCTGAATCAGACCACTAGTATTCGATCAGGACGTTTCTCATCGTCGCCAGCTCTTCCAGGCAGCGGCCGGTGCCGAGCGCCACGCAACTCAAGGGATCGTCGGCGATCGAGATCGGCAGGCCGGTCGAGGCGCGCAGCACGAAGTCCAGGTTGCACAGCAGGGCACCGCCACCGGTCAGCACGATGCCTTTGTCGACGATGTCGGCGGCCAGCTCCGGTGCGGTGTGCTCCAGCGCTACCTTGACCGCCTCGATGATCGCGCCGACCGGTTCGGCCAGCGCTTCGGAGATCTGCCGTTCGGAGATGATCAGTTCCTTGGGCACGCCGTTCATCAGGTCGCGACCCTTGATCTCCATGGTCTCGCCCTCGCCGTCCTCGGGCGGGCTGGCGGTGCCGATGTCCTTCTTGATCCGCTCGGCCGAACCCTCGCCGACCAGCAGATTATGGTTGCGGCGGATGTAGGCGATGATCGCCTCGTCCATCTTGTCGCCGCCGACCCGGACCGATCTCGAATAGACGATGCCGCCGAGCGACAAGACCGCCACCTCGGTGGTGCCGCCGCCGACGTCGACCACCATGGAGCCGGTCGGCTCGGTCACCGGCAGGCCGGCGCCGATCGCCGCGGCCATCGGCTCTTCGATCAGGAAGACGTGGCGGGCGCCGGCGCTCTCGGCGGATTCCTGGATCGCGCGCCGCTCGACCGCGGTCGAACCCGAAGGGACGCAGACGATGACCTGGGGCCGGGCGAAGCTGTGCCGATTGTGCACCTTGCGGATGAAGTGCTTGATCATCTCCTCGGCGACCTCGAAGTCGGCGATCACGCCGTCGCGCAACGGGCGGATCGCCTGGATGTTGCCCGGCGTTCGGCCAAGCATCATCTTCGCCTCGTCGCCCACGGCGCAGACCTGTTTGCGACCGCGAGCATCGGCGATCGCGACGACCGAAGGTTCGTTCAGGACAATACCTCGGCCCTTCACATAGACCAGGGTGTTCGCGGTCCCCAGGTCTATGGCCATATCGGCTGAGAACATGCCGAGCAGGCGTGACAACATCTCGACTTCGGCCTTTCAAGGGTTAGGAGTAAACCCCGCCACGGCGGGTATCGCATCGGAATAGCGCCCCGCCGTGGCGATTTCAAGGAAATGGTTGGGCCATCAGCCTGAAACCCTTGTCAGGGATCAGGCCGAAAGCGCCGCCGGCGCGGTCTTTTCTCGTTTCACCAGTAGTTTGTTCAAAGCATTCACATAGGCCCGGGCGGACGCCACCAGGGTATCATAGTCGGCGCCCTGGCCGTTGACGGTTTTGCCGTTCTCTTCAAGTCGTACCGTCACTTCGGCCTGGGCGTCGGTCCCGCCGGTCACGGCATGGACCTGATAGAGCTGCAGTTTGCCCTCGTGCGGACAGATCTTGCTGATCGCCGCGAACAGCGCGTCGACCGGACCGTTGCCGTTGGCCTTCTCGCACTTGACCTTGCCGTCGAACTCGAGCTCTAGCTCGGCCGTCTGCGGCCCCTTCGAGCCGCATACCACCTGCAGGGAAACGAACTTGATGCGGTCGTTGTGGCGCACCACGGCATCGTCGACCAGGGCGATCAGGTCTTCGTCGAACACGTCTTTCTTGTTGTCCGCCAAGTCCTTGAAGCGCTCGAAGGCGTCGTTCAGCTCGTTGTCGCTCAGCTTGAAGCCCAGCTCCTCGAGCTTGGTCTTGAAGGCGTGGCGCCCCGAATGCTTGCCCATGACCAGGGTCGAGCGGGTCAGGCCGACCGACTCCGGCGTCATGATCTCGTAGGTCTCGGCGTTCTTCAGCATGCCGTCCTGATGGATGCCGGCCTCGTGGGCGAAGGCGTTGGCGCCGACGATGGCCTTGTTCGGCTGGACCGAAAAGCCGGTGACCGCCGAAAGCAGGCGCGAGGCCTTGGTGATCATCGTGGTGTCGACGCCGGTCTCGAAAGGCATGAAGTCGCGGCGCGTGCGCAGCGCCATGACGATCTCCTCCATCGAGGCGTTGCCGGCCCGTTCGCCGATGCCGTTGATCGTGCATTCGACCTGCCGGGCGCCGGCCTGGATCGCGGCCAGGGAGTTGGCGACCGCCAAGCCCAGATCGTTGTGGCAGTGGACCGAGATCACCGCCTGGTCGATGTTGGGCACCCGGTTCTTCAGCATGGCGATCAGGTCGTGGAACTCCTCGGGCACGGTGTAGCCCACGGTGTCCGGGATGTTGACCGTGCGCGCGCCCGCCTTGATCGCCGACTCGACGCAACGGCAGAGGAAGTCGTGCTCGGTGCGGGTGCCGTCCTCGGGCGACCACTCCACGTCGTCGCACAGGTTGCGGGCCCGGGTGACGCTGTCGATCACCGCCTGGTGCACCGCCTCGGGCTCCATCTGCAGCTTGTGCTTCATATGCAGCGGGCTGGTGGAGATGAAAGTGTGGATGCGCGGCCGCTCGGCATGCTTGAGCGCCTCTCCGGCCCGGTCGATGTCCTTTGCGCTGGCCCTGGCCAATCCGGCCACGGCGCTGTCCTTGACCCGGCTGGCGATCTTGCTGACCGCCTCGAAGTCGCCGCGCGAGGCGATCGGGAAGCCGGCTTCGATGACATCCACGCCCATGCGCTCGAGCATGTCGGCGACCTGGACCTTCTCCTCCAGGTTCATCGAGCAACCCGGCGACTGTTCGCCGTCGCGCAGGGTGGTGTCGAAGACGATGACGCGCTCGGCGCCCTTCTTGGTACTACTCATGACTGAAAATTTCCTCGTTCCCTCAGTTACTTAGCGTTGGGCCGGTCATGTCCCCCTGCTCGCTTGCCGCCACAACGCGGCTGTAGCGCTCAGGGGCAGCTAAGAAGGAGGATCTCGGGAAGGAGGGGGAGCAGCGGCGCACGAACAACCCCAGCGTCCGGCAGGGCACTTTGATGCTGGATCATCTCTTTGCGCGTCGTGCTCATCAGGGACATATGTAGCGCGCCGGTGACGCGGGGACAAGGTTAAACTAAGAGCCGGCCAACGCAGGCCCGCGTCCAGGCTGCGCTCAGGACACCACGTCGAGCAACTCGCCCAGGATCTCGTTTTGGGTCTGCAAGGCCGCCAGATTGGCCTTGTAGGCGAGCTTGGCCTGGATCTGGACGACGAATTCCTGTTCCAGCGACACGTTGGCGATCGGCACCAATCCGTTCGCGTCGGCCCGGGGGTCATTCGGGTCGAAAGCTGGAACCGAGGGTGGTTCGATCGGTACCGCCTGGCTGCGTACGATACCGTCCGGCCCGGAGGTCTGCACCGCACGCTGGGGCACGTACTCTCCCCCGCTCGGCTGACTACCGTCTAGCGGCAGACCCAGGCTGCGCACGTTCGCGATATTGCTCGCCGAAACAGCCAGGCTATGGCTTTGCGCCGCCAGGCTGGAGAGGGTCGCGTTGGACAGCAAATTCATGGCGGTCCCCGAAATATATCGTCTTTTAATACTACTATGTAGAAGCTAGATCGGCAAATGTATGATTTTTATGTAATTTTTAGGGTATTGCCGCGAGGTCTCCAGGATTTTTACGCGCATATTGATATACCGAAAAAAAATATATTGGACCGTGTTATTTCGTTCCGATATATAAGGCCATTATCGGGGGAAGAGGCGCACCATGGATGCCAAATCACTTTGCCTGGCGGTGCTGAGCCGAGGCGACGCCAGTGGCTACGAGATTAAGAAAGCCCTGGAAGAGCCGCCGCTCGGCCAGTTCCAGGACACCGGCTTCGGGTCGATCTATCCGGCGCTCACCAAGCTGACCGAGGAAGGGCTGGTCCACGGCACCGAGATGGCCCAGCAAAAGCGGCCGGACAAAAAGGTCTACGCGATCACCGAGTCCGGTTGGCAGGCCTTGACCGCCGCCCTGATGGAACCGCCGCCGCCCGACAAGTTCCGCTCGGATTTTCTGTTCGTGCTGTTCCTGAGCCACATGCTGCCGGCAAGCCACGTGGCGGCCGTGATCGACCAGCGGATCGCCTACTACGAGGCGCAGATCGCCCGCATGGAGGCCTGCGCCCCGGACGACCGCTCGGCCGGTCAGCAACTGGTCCACGGCTTCGGCCTGGCGCTCTATCGCGCCGCCGCCGACTATCTGCGGCAGAACCGCGACCTGGTGGCGGCCGACGCCGCCCATCCCCTGGCCGACCCGCCACCGGCCCTGGTGGCCGAATAAACCCGCCGGTCGCGGGAACCGAACCGCCCGATAGCGCGTACAATTGAACAGAGGTCCACGAGGAGCCGACCGCCGCAATGAACCGCTCGTATGTCATAGCCGCCGTGCTGGCGGTAGCCGCCGCCGGGTGGATCGCTTCGGGCCTGATCGCCGAGGGCGGCAACGAGCCGGAAGCGCGCAAACCGCCGGCCGATCTGGCCGGCGCCAGTAAGGTGCCGCTGGTACGGGTGCGCAGCCAAGTGGCCGAGATGCGCCAGGCGAAGATCATTCTGCGCGGCCGGACCGAAGCGGTGCGCACCGTTCAGGTCAAGGCCGAGACTTATGGCCGGGTGGTAACGCTGCCGATCGCACGCGGTGACCGGGTCGAGGGCAACCAGGTCATCGCCGGCCTGGCCCCGGAAGACCGACCGGCACAGCTCAAGGAGGCGCGCTCGCTGCTCGAGCAGCGGCGCATCGAGTACGACGCCGCCAGGCGCCTGTCGAAAAAAGGCTTCCGCGCCGAAACCCAGCTGGCCGCCGCCAAGGCCGCCCTGAATGCCGCGGAAGCCGCGGTCAGCCGCGCCGAAGTGGAGCTGGAAAACCTCAGCATCCGGGCGCCGTTCGACGGCCTGGTCGACGAACGCATGATCGAGATCGGCGATTTCGTCGAAACCGGCAATCCGATCGCCCGGGTGATCGATCTCGATCCGATCCTGGTGGTCGCCCAGGTGAGCGAGCGCGACGTCGGCCGCTTGACGATCGGCGCCGATGCCCGGGCGCGCCTGATCACCGGTGTCGAGGTGCGCGGCAGGCTGCGCTTCATCGGCGCCATGGCCGACCCGGCGACCCGCACCTTCCGGGTCGAGCTGGAAGTCGCCAACCCGAAGGGCGCGATTCCCGACGGCGTCACGGCTGAGCTGCGCATTCCCCTGGAAAGCGCGCTCGCGCACCTGGTATCACCGGCCATCCTGACATTGACCGACAGCGGCGAAATCGGTGTCAAGACCCTGGAGGCGGACAACACGGTCGGCTTCCTCCCGGTCAAGATCCTCGAGAGCGGCGCCAAGGGCATGTGGATCGGCGGGCCGCCGGAGCGGGTCACCTTCATCACCGTGGGCCAGGAGTTCGTCACGGTCGGCCAGACGGTGCGGCCGGTCGAGGAAGGCAGCCTGGAAAGGCCGGCGGTCGCGGGCGGTGAGTCTTGAACAGCCTGATCGAAGCCGCCATCGGCCATTCGCGTACGGTCCTGGCCACGCTGGTGCTGGTGCTGATCGCCGGCACCTATGCCTATGTCGCCGTGCCCAAGGAGGCCGAACCGGACATCAACATTCCGATACTCTACGTCAACGCCAACCACGAGGGCATTTCGCCGGAAGACGCCGAGCGTCTCTTGATCAAGCCGCTGGAAAAACAGCTGCGCGACATCGAGGGCGCCAAGGAGATGCGCTCGACCGCCTTCCTCGGCGGCGCCAACGTGGTGCTCGAGTTCGACGCCGGGTTCGACGTCGACATCGCCATGGCCGATGTTCGCGAGAAGGTCGACCTGGCCAAGCCGGAACTGCCGGAGGACAGCGACGAGCCGACGGTCCACGAGATCAACCTGAGCCTCTTCCCGGTGCTGGTGGTGACCCTATCGGGCGACGTGCCGGAGCGCACGCTTCTGCGCCTGGCCCGCGACCTGCAGGACCGGATCGAAGGCATCTCCAGCGTGCTCAAGGCCGAGATCGGCGGCGACCGCGAGGAGCTGGTCGAACTGGTGGTCGATCCTTTGATCCTGGAAAGCTACAACTTGAACGCCCGCGACATCATAGATACGGTCAACCGCTCCAACCGGCTGGTCGCGGCCGGTTCGCTGGACACCGGCCAGGGCCGTTTCGCCATCAAGGTGCCGGGCCTGTTCGAGACCGCCGACGACATTCTCGACATGCCGGTGAAGGTTTTCGGCGACGCCGCCGTGCGCTTTCGCGACATCGGCGTGCTGCGCCGCACCTTCAAGGATTCCCAAGGTTTCGCCCGCATCAACGGCAGCCCGGCGATCGCGCTCGAGGTTTCCAAGCGCACCGGCGAGAACATCATCGCGACCATCGAGCAGGTCCGCACCGCGGTCGAGGCCGAGCGCCGCAATTGGCCGGCCGATGTGATCGTGACCTACAGCCAGGACAAGTCTTCCGACATCCGCAACATGTTGAGCGACTTGCAGAACAACGTGCTGAGCGCGATCCTGCTGGTGATGATCGTGGTGGTCGCCGCGCTCGGCCTGCGTTCAGCCAGCATGGTCGGCATTGCCATCCCGGGCTCTTTTCTGACCGGCATTCTGGTGCTGGCGGTGGTCGGCTTCACAGTCAACATCGTGGTGCTGTTCAGCCTGATCCTCGCGGTCGGCATGCTGGTCGACGGCGCCATCGTGGTGACCGAATACGCCGACCGGAAGATGAGCGAGGGCCTGGACAAGAAGGAGTCCTACACCCTGGCGGCCAAGCGCATGGCATGGCCGATCGCCGCGGCGACCGCGACCACCCTGGCCGCCTTCCTGCCGCTGATCTTCTGGCCCGGCACGGTCGGCGAATTCATGAAATACCTGCCGATTACCCTGGTCGCGACGCTGTCGGCCTCGCTGCTGATGGCGCTGGTCTTCGTGCCGACATTGGGCTCGATCTTCGGCCGGGCGGGCGGTGCCGCCAAAGGCGAGACCGCCAAGGTGCTGGCCGCCGGGGAGTCCGGCGACCTCACCAGGGTGCCGGGCTTTACCGGACGCTACATAAGACTGCTCCAGGCGGCCTTGAAACACCCGGCCAAGGTGCTGCTGGCGGCCCTGGTGGTGCTGGTCGGCGTACAGTTCGCCTATGCCACCTTCGGCCGGGGGGTCGAGTTCTTCCCCGACGTGGAGCCCGACAACGCCGCCCTTCAGGTTCACGGGCGCGGCAACCTGTCGATCGACGAGCGCGACCACCTGCTGCGTCAGGTCGAGGACCGGATCCTCCAGATGCAGCGCGAAAAGGCCGAATTCCACGCGATCTACGCGCGCAGCGTCGCCTCGTCGGGCACCCAACGCGACAACGAGCCGCAGGACCTGATCGGCACCATACAAATCGAGTTCACGGACTGGCACCTGCGCCGGCCGGCCAACGAGATCCTGGCCGAGGTGCGCGCCCGCACCGCCGATCTGGCCGGCATCGCCGTCGAGCCGCGCAAGGAGGAAGCCGGCCCGCCGGTCGGCAAGCCGGTCCAGGTCCAGATCGCCTCCGCCGACCCGGCGGCGATCGAACCGACCGTGGCACAGGTGGTCGAGGCCATGAAGCGGATCGGCGGTTTCGTCGACCTGGAGGACAGCCGGCCGATCCCCGGCATCGAGTGGGAGCTCAGCGTCGACCGTTCCCAGGCGGCCAAGTTCGGCGCCGACGTGTCGCTGATCGGCAGCTACGTGCGCATGATCACCAACGGCATGAAGCTGGGCGAGTACCGGCCGGACGATAGCGACGAGGAGATCGACATCGTGGTGCGCCTGCCCGAGGCGAACCGCAGCATCGACCACCTGGACGAGATACGGGTCCAGACCGGCGCCGGGCTGATCCCGATCGCGAACTTCGTCGAGCGCAAGGCGCGGCCCAAGGTCGGGCTGCTGAACCGCATCGACGGCAGCCGCGTCATGACCGTGAAGGCCGATGTCGCACCCGGTCTCCTGGTCGACGACAAGGTCGGCGAGATCCGTCGCTGGCTGGCCACCGCCGCGCTCGATCCTCGGGTCACCGTCACTTTCAAAGGCGAGGACGAGGAACAGCAGGAGGCGCAGGCTTTCCTGATCAAGGCCTTCATCGTCGCCCTGTTCCTCATGGCGATCATTCTGGTGACCCAGTTCAACAGCTTCTACAGCGCCTTCCTGATCCTCTCGGCGGTCATTATGTCGACCATCGGCGTCATGATCGGACTGCTGGTCACCGGCCAGCCCTTCGGTATCGTCATGTCGGGCATCGGCGTCATCGCGCTGGCCGGCATCGTGGTCAACAACAACATCGTGCTGATCGATACCTTCGACCGCCTGAAGCAAACCACGCCGAACGTGCGCGAGGCGATTCTGCGCACCGGCGCCCAGCGCCTGCGCCCGGTGCTGTTGACCACGGTGACGACGATCCTCGGGCTGATGCCCATGGTGCTGGCCATGAACATCGACTTCCTGACCCGGACCGTGCAGCTGGGCGCGCCCTCGACCCAGTGGTGGCGCCAGCTGTCGACCGCGATCGTGTTCGGCCTGACCTTCGCGACCGTGCTGACACTGGTGGTGACGCCGTCGGCACTCATGCTGCGCGCCAACCTGGCTGATTGGTGGCGCAAGAAGCGGCGGCCGCGGCCGGCCGCGGGGCCGCCCGCCGCGGTCGACCTCGAGCAGGTGCCGAAGGCGGCGGAATAGTAACCGGCGCGAGGGCGCTATGCCTCCTCGTCTTCCGACACCTCGACCTTCGCCGCGGCGACCGGCTCGCTCCGTTCCATGCGGCGGTAGACAGTGATCGCGTAGGGAATGCTGGCCAGGTAGACCAGACCGGTAATGCCGAGCGTGATCCAGGGCGTGCTGATCAGAAACGCGGCGAAGGCCCCGACCCCGAGCAGGACGAACACCACATAGCGCGCCGGCACCTTGGCCTGCTTGAGCGCCAGGGTCGGCACCCGGCTGACCATCAGTGCGGAGACCAGCACCATGGTCACACCGGTGAGCAGCGGGCTGGCGAAGGCACTGTGCTCGGTTTCAAGGCCCACAATCAGCGGCATCAAGGCCAGCAGGCCGCCGAGCGGCGCCGGCACCCCGACAAAGAAATTCTTGGTCCAGGCCGGCTTCGGGACCTCGGATTCCAGCGCCGTGTTGAAGCGCGCCAAGCGCAGCCCGCAGCATACCGCGAACAGCAGCGTCAGCGCCCAGCCGAAACCGCCGGCGGTCTGCAGGCTCCAAAGATAGATGACAAAGGCCGGCGCGACCCCAAAGGCCACGAAGTCCGACAGCGAGTCCAGCTCGGCGCCAAAGCGGCTCGAGGCGCCCAGCGCGCGCGCGATCCGGCCGTCGAGTCCGTCCAGAATCGCCGCCACCAGGATCGCGATCACGGCGCGCTCCCAGGCCCCCTGCAGGCCGTAGCGCATGGCGGTTATGCCGGCACAGAGCGCGAGCAGGGTCAGAATGTTGGGGATCAGCCGGTTGAGCGAATGACCTCTCAGCCGATGCTGCGGATGCATCTCCATGGGTCTACCTTTCCTTCGCCTCACGCGGGCCTTCGCTGGAGCTGAGATCCGCCAGCACGGTCTCGCCGCCGACCGCCCGTTGTCCGACGGCGACCAGAGGCGCCACGCCGTCCGGCAGGAAGAGGTCGGTCCGGCTGCCGAAGCGGATCAACCCGAACCGCGCGCCGGTCGTTACTTGCTGGTCCAGCTTCAGATCGCACACGATGCGCCGCGCCACCAGCCCGGCTATTTGTACCACACCGATTTGGCGCCCGTCCGCCAACTCGATCAACACCGACTGTCGTTCGTTGTCCTCCGACGCCTTGTCGAGCTCGGCATTGAGGAACTTGCCGGCATGATATTCCAGGCGCGCGATCCTGCCGCCGATCGGAATCCGGTTGATGTGCACGTCGAACACGTTGAGGAAGATGCTGATGCGGGTCAGCTCGTCCTCGCCCAGGCCGAGTTCCGCCGGCGGCTTGGCCCTGGCGACCCAGGTGACCCGGCCGTCCGCCGGGCTGACCACCAGGCCCTCGCGCACCGGCGTCATGCGCGGCGGGTCGCGGAAGAAATAGGCGCACCAGGCCGTCAGGACGAGGCCGATCCAAAACAGCGGTTGGAAGAAATAGCCGGCCACAAGGGTGACGAGACAAAAGACGGCGACGAATGGCCAACCGGCCCGATGTATGGGAACGAGCACCCGCTGGTCTCCTAACCTGATCGACTGTGGCGCGCAGCATAACCCGGGTGAAAGTCAAGGCAAGCCTCGCCTTCCGGCGATCCAAGCTGCCCGTGTTATGCTTTACCAATGGTTAACCGGGGCCGGCGGTGGCCGTCAGTCGGTCGGCGGCACGACGAATATCTGCCCCGGATAGATCAGGTCCGGGTCGCGGATCTGGCTTTTGTTCGCCTGGTAGATCACCGTATAACGCATGCCGTCGCCATAGGTGCGGCGCGCGATCCGCCACAGGCTGTTGCCCGGCTGAACCACGGCGAAACCTTCGTCTTCCAGGCCGGCGAGCACGGTCGAACGGGAGAAGGGTGTTTCCACGCGGGCGATGACCTTGCCCTGGGCGTCGACCCGGTCGACCCGCAGGCTATGCAGGCCCGGTTCGACCGGCGCCTCCGGCTTGAGTTGCCAGGCGCCCTGGCCGTCGGCCACCACGCGCCCGATCACACGGTTGTCGAGATAGACGATAATCAGTGCGCCGGGGGTCGCCTGTCCGCTGATGATAACGGAGCCGGTACCGTCGTAGTCGACGGCATTGAGGACCAGGTCCTGATCGGCCAAGCCGCCGTCGCCCGGCTGCCGCAGGATCTTCGAAACACCCTCGCCGCCGCGCGGCGTCAACACGGCGATGGCCCGCTCGGGCTGGGCCGCCGCCTGGTCGCTGCCGGCCGCCTCCGGGACGACCACCACCACCACCTGTTCGGATTCGAGCGCCCCGGTCGCCGGAGCGCCGCTCGGTTCGGCATCCGCGGCCGGCGACTGAGCTTCGCCGCCGGCGGTCGCCACACTCAGCCCCAATTCATGGCTGCCGGGCGCCAGGGGTTCGTCTGGCAGGAATACCCACTCGCCGCTCTCGTTCGCCCTGACCTTGCCCAGCACCTTCTCGCCATCAAGCACCGTCACCTCGGCGCCAGGTGTCGCGCGGCCGGCAATCACCGCTTCGCCGGTCCGCTCGACCCGCACGATATCGAAAGTCGGCGGGACCGTCGCCACCTCGGGCTGGTCCGGCGCACCACTCGGCCGCTCGACCGGGACGGTCGGGCGCGGCGTCTCCGCCGTGAGCGGCGTCTCGGTCTCCTCGCCGGTCTGGAGGTACAAGAAGAGGAGCAGGGCAAGGATAATACCCACCACGGCTCCGGCAATAACCACTAGGCGCTTCAATGAACCGACTCCAATCGTCGCGCGCGGCCTCACCCTAGTACGGCCACCGAGGTCGCGCAATGATCGCGTCCTTTTCCGAACCGCCGCCCGGTACTTTTCCTGAAAGGCAACTTGCGGTAGGAGCCTTATCGGGCATTGTTCAAAGTCTACGCGATGATGCAGCTTTACAAGTAGGGAGACTTGGAGCCATGGCAAATGTAAGTTCGCTCTGCGTCTATTGCGGCGCCTCCGATCAGGTCGACGGCAGCCACGTCGAAGCGGCCGCCGAACTGGGCAGACTGGCCGCCGAGCGCCAGGTCCGTATCGTATTCGGCGGCGGTCGTGTCGGCCTGATGGGCGTGCTGGCCGACGCCGCCTTGGCAGCTGGCGGCCAAGTTACCGGAATCATACCCGAACACCTGCAGGCCCGCGAGGTCGGGCACACGGGCATCGGCGACCTTCAGGTGGTCGACTCCATGCACAGCCGAAAGCAGCGCATGTGCGAGGTGTCCGATGCCTTTTGCGTCCTGCCCGGCGGCTTGGGCACACTGGACGAGACCTTCGAGATCATCACCTGGAAGCAGCTTGGCCTGCACGACAAGCCGGTAGTCCTGGTCAATATCGCCGGCTACTGGGACTCCTTGCTGGACTTGATCCGGCACCAGGCCGAAGCGGGCTACGTGCGCGGCGACCAGCTCCACCTGTTCCAGGTGGTCAATCGGATCGACGAAATCTTCGGCGCACTGGACGCCGCACCCGAACCGAATATCCAAGGAGTCAGTCCGCGAGTTTAGAGTATGTTACCTTTAATAATTAGCCAATATATTTGAAATAAATAAATAAACCTTGAAAGCATCAAATTATTATTGTTAAATAAATAACCGATCATTAATAAATTAACGCCTAGAACTACTGCAAATCAAGAAGCCTTGGAGTTTTACACCCTGACTTCGAACATGGCGGGCGGAGCGATGAGAAAAATTGACCGGAGAGAGTTTAGCCTGGGGCTTATCACGGGCCTTGGAACCAGCACCCTGCTGGGCCCCGGCGAGGCAGCAGCCAACTGGAGCCCCAATCGGCCGATCGAGTTCGTGATCATGGCCGGAGAAGGCGGTGGTGCGGACCGCTTGGCACGCTACATCATCAAGATCATCGAGAAGTACAAGTTCAGCGATCAAGCCTTCCTGCCGATCAACAAGGGCGGCCAATCCGGCGCGGAAGCCATGCTGTACCTCAAGCAGCACGCCGGCAACTCCAACGTGATCATGGCCACCCTGAACAGCCTCTATACGACGCCGCTGCGCACGCCGGCGCTCAGTCTCGACATTCGCGAGTTCACGCCTGTCGTGACCCTGGCGATCGACAGCTTCCTGCTTTGGGTCAACGCGGAGTCGGATATCAGGAACATCAAGGACTACGTGGAAGCGGTCAAAACGGCCGGGCTCGGCGGCTGGACCATGGGCGGCACCGGTAGCGGCCAGGAGGACTCCCTGGTCACGGCGATGCTCGAGAAGGCCTATGGCATCAAACACGCCTACAAGCCCTACAAGGGCGGCGGCGCGGTGGCGAAGGCGCTGATCGCCAAGGACATCGACTCGACGGTCAACAACCCCTCCGAACAGATGGATTTCTATCAGGAAGGCAAGTCCCGGCCAATCGCCGCCTTCACGCCGGTCCGGCTGGAAATGTTCCCCGACGTGCCGACCTTCAGGGAACTCGGACACGACCTGGTCTACCACATGCAGCGCGGCGTCATGGCGCCGCTCAACGTGCCGCGGAAGGCCCTGGTGTTCTACGAAAAACTGTTCACGAAAGTCGAGAAGACCGACGAATGGCGGAGCTATGCGAAGAAGAAGTCGCTCGCCCGACATTGGCTCAAGCGGGCGATGCTGAAAGACTTCATAATGTCGGAACTCGATGTCCATAAGCGGCTGCTCGAAAAAATGGGCCAGCTTTCGTAAAGTGGGTCGCCTGGATCCGGACTGTTCCAATCGCCGCGCGGACCGGTAAAGTGGCTTAGCGCTTCCGGCCGCACGGCTCTTCTATCGAAGGTCCTTTCCGCACCGCGCGCCTGACTTGCGCTGCCGGCAAAGGCTGTTATCTTGCCGCGCAAAGGCGCGCCGGTAAGCGCGGCACCCCGGGTCTGAGTGGCGGAGGCATCGATGGCCAAGATCAAGGTCAAGAATCCGATCGTCGAGCTGGACGGCGACGAGATGACGCGGATCATCTGGGCGATGATCAAGGAGAAGCTGATCCAGCCCTATCTCGACGTCGACCTGAAGTACTTCGACCTATCGATCCAGAGCCGGGACCGGAGCGACGACCAGATCACCATCGACTCGGCCAACGCCATCCAGCGGTACGGCGTCGGCGTCAAGTGCGCGACCATCACCCCGGACGAAGCCCGGGTCGAGGAGTTCGGTTTGAAGAAGATGTGGCGCTCGCCCAACGGCACGATCCGCAACATCCTGGGCGGCACGGTGTTCCGCCAGCCGATCATCATGCAGAACGTGCCGCGGCTCGTGCCCGGCTGGACCGAGCCCATCGTGATCGGGCGCCACGCCTTCGGCGACCAGTACCGGGCGACCGATTTCCTGGTGCCGGGCCCGGGCAAGCTGACCTTGACCTTCACGCCGGCGGACGGCGGCGAGCCGATCAGCCGCGAGGTCTTCGATTTTCCCGAGCCCGGCGTCGCCATGGGCATGTACAACCTCGACGAATCGATCCGCGGCTTCGCGCGGGCCTGCATGAACTACGCGCTGGGGCTCGGCTGGCCGCTCTACCTCTCGACCAAGAACACCATCCTCAAGGCTTACGACGGCCGCTTCAAGGACCTCTTCCAGGAGATCTTCGACCAAGAATTCCAGGACAAGTTCGCGGCCAAGAAGATCACCTACGAGCACCGGCTGATCGACGACATGGTGGCCGCCGCGATGAAATGGTCGGGCGGCTTCGTCTGGGCCTGTAAGAACTACGACGGCGACGTCCAGTCCGACACGGTGGCCCAGGGCTTCGGCTCGCTCGGGCTGATGACCTCGGTGCTGATGACGCCCGACGGCAAGACGATCGAGGCCGAAGCGGCCCACGGCACGGTGACCCGGCACTATCGCCTGCACCAGCAGGGCCGGGACACCTCGACCAACCCGATCGCCTCGATCTTCGCCTGGACCCGCGGCCTCGCCTACCGGGGCGAGTTCGACGGCACGCCGGAGGTGGTCGACTTCGCCAAGCTGCTCGAGCGGGTCTGCGTCGACACGGTCGAGTCCGGCGACATGACCAAGGACCTCGCCCTGTTGATCTCACCCGACCAGAAGTGGCTGACGACCGGCCAGTTCATGGATAAGTTGGACGAAAACCTCCAAAAGGCCATGGGTTGACCCCATCGCCGTGAGCCTGGATATCCGCCATGAAACTCTTCTCGACCTTCCTCATAGCATTGGGCCTCGCCATGACCTCAGCAGCCACCGAATCGCGGTCGGAGACCGATCCCGAAAACGTCCTGATCATGGAGCTGGCCGACGGCACCGTGACCATCGAGATGCTGCCGGACCTGGCGCCGAAGCATGTCGAGCGGATCCGGGAGCTGACCCGCCAGGGCTTCTACGACGGCGTGGTGTTCCACCGCGTGATGGAGGGCTTCATGGCCCAGACCGGTGACCCCACGGGCACCGGACGCGGCGGCTCGGGGCAGAAAATCCCCGCCGAGTTCACCGCCGAGCCCTTCGTGCGCGGCGTCGTCGGCATGGCCCGCGCGCAGAGCCCCAACAGCGCCGACAGCCAGTTCTTCATCGTGTTCGACGACGCCCAGTTCCTGAACAAAAAGTATACGGTCTGGGGCAAGGTGATCGACGGCATGGATGCGGTCGACCGGATCAAGAAAGCCCCGCCGGGCCGCCAGAGCGGTGCGGTCGACGACCCGGACAAGATCGTCCGCATGCGCATCCAAGCCGACATCAAGGAATAGCCTGAGCAAACAGGATACCCTCGCTCGCCGGGAGTGACTGGCGTCTACCCGAGCGTTTCGGCGTGGTGGCAGGCGACGTCGCGGCCTTCGAAGGGCCGCAGCTTCGGGCGCTCTTGGCCGCAGATCTCGGTCGCGTAGGGGCAGCGCTTGTGAAAGGCACAGCCGGACGGCGGATCGAGCGGCGAGGGCAGTTCGCCCTTGAGCTCGATGCGCGCGCCGCGGTGCTTGGGATCGACCGCCGGCGTGGAGGCCAGAAGCGCCCGCGTGTAAGGGTGCGCCGGCTTGGCGAAGATGGCCTCGCGCGGGCCGTGTTCGACCGGCCGGCCCAGGTACATCACCATGACATCGTCGGCGATGTGCCGGACTACGCCGAGGTCGTGAGAGATGAAGAGATAGGCCAGCGCGAACTCCTCCTGCAGATCCATCAGCAGATTGAGCACCTGGGCCTGGATCGAGACGTCGAGCGCCGAGACCGGCTCGTCGGCGACCAGGATCCGCGGCTGCAGCATGAGCGCGCGCGCCACCGCGATGCGCTGGCGCTGACCGCCCGAGAACATGTGCGGATAGCGGCTGTAGTGCTCGGGCCGCAGGCCGACCTTGGCCATCATCGCCTCGGCCCGCTCGCGCCGTTCGGCAGCGCTCTGCTTGGTATTGATCAGCACCGGTTCCTCGATGATGGTGCCGACCTTCTTGCGCGGGTTGAGCGAGCCGTAAGGGTCCTGGAAGACGATCTGGACGGCCCGGCGCAGCCTGCGGCGCTCCTCGTCGCCGGCCTTGGCCACGTCGACGCCGTCGATCAGCAAATGGCCGGAGGTCGGCGGCTCGATCAAGGTGACCAGCCGGGCCAGGGTCGACTTGCCGCAGCCCGATTCGCCGACCACGGCAAGCGTCTCGCCGGCCGCCAGCTTGAAGCTCGCGTTGGCCAGCGCCTTGACCGTGGCGCGACCGCCGAACAGGCCGAGCTTGACGTTGTAGTGGCGCGCCAGATCGACCGCCTCGAGCACCTGTTCGCCTTTCGCGGCGCTCACGGCGTCGCCTCCGCACCGCCGCCGGGCGTTGCGTCGTCGAGCGGATAGAAGCAGCGCACCAGACCCTCGCCGTCCGGCTCGAGCGGCGGCTGCTCGCGGCGGCAGCGTTCCTGGGCGAAGCGGCAACGCGGATTGAACAGGCAGCCGTTTGGCCGGTCGCCGGCGCCGGGCACCACCCCGGGTATGGTCGACAGGCGCCGGCGGCCGGCGCTGCGCTCGGGCAGGGCATCGAGCAGCGCGCCGGTGTAGGGATGGCGCGGCTTGCTGAACAGCAGCTCGACCGGACGCGATTCGACCTGCTGGCCGGCGTACATGACATTGACCCGCTGCGCCGTCTCGGCGACCACGCCCATGTTGTGGGTGATCAATACCAGGGCCATGCCGCGCTCCCGCTGCAGGCTGAGCAGCAGATCCAGGATCTGCGCCTGAATCGTCACGTCGAGCGCCGTGGTCGGCTCGTCGGCGATCAGCAGACGCGGGTTGCAGGCGATCGACATGGCGATCATGACCCGCTGGTTCATGCCGCCGGAAAGCTGATGCGGGAAGGCGGAGAGGCGGCTTTCCGGCGCCGGGATGCCGACTTGCTCGAGCAGCTCGATGGCGCGCTCGCGCCACTCGGCCCGGGTGCCGCCCTCGTGCACCTTGAGCGATTCCATGATCTGGAAGCCGACCGTGAAACAGGGGTTCAGGCTGGTCATCGGCTCCTGGAAGATCATCGCCATGTCCTTGCCGGTGATCTCTCGCCGCTCCTCCGTACTCAGGCCGAACAGGTTGCGGCCGGCGAACTCGAGCCGGTCGGCGGTCACCTTGGCGGTCCAGGGTAGGAGCCCCATCAGCGCCAGCATGGTCACGCTCTTGCCCGAGCCGGACTCGCCGACGACACCCAAGAGCTCGCCCTCGTTCAGGGTCATGTCGACACCGTCGACCGCGCGGAAGGGGCCGCGCGCGGTCGGAAACTCGACCGCCAGGTTGCGGATTTCGAGCAGCGCCACGGCCCTCTAGCTCCGTTTCAGTTTCGGGTCGAGCGCGTCGCGCAGGCCGTCGCCCATCAGGTTGATGGCCAGCACGGTGATCAGGATGGCCAGGCCCGGGAAGGTCACGACCCACCAGGCGCGCAGGATGAACTCGCGGGCATCGGCCAGCATGGCGCCCCACTCCGGCGTCGGCGGCTGGGCGCCCATGCCGAGGAAACCGAGTGCCGCGGCGTCCAGAACGGCGGTCGAGAAGCTGAGCGTGGCCTGGACGATCAGCGGCGGCATGCAGTTGGGCAGCACGGTGACCAGCATCAGCCGGAACAGCCCGGCGCCGTTGACCCGGCTGGCGGTCACGTAGTCCTTGGCCAGCTCGTTCATCGCCGAGGCGCGGGTCAGGCGCACGAAGGCCGGAACATAGACGACCGCCACGGCGATCATGGCGTTGACCAGGCCGGGACCCAAGATGGCAACGATGACCAGGGCCAGCAGCAGGCTCGGCACCGCCAGGATGACGTCCATCAGGCGCATGATGAGCGTGTCCGCCACGGTCCGGAAGAAAGCGGCCACCAGGCCCAGTGAGACGCCCACGGAGAACGACAGGGTGACGGCGATGCAGCCGATCAGCAGCGAGAGCCGCGAGCCGTGGATGATGCGCGAGAAGATGTCGCGTCCGGTCGCGTCGGTGCCCAGAATGTGGTCGAAGCCGCCGCCCGCTTGCCAGAACGGCGGCTGCAGCAGGGCATCGCGGTACTGCTCGTAGGGCGAATAGGGCGCGATGACGTCGGCGAAGACGGCCACAAGGATCAGCATGACAACCACCGACAGCCCCGCCACGGCGCCGTTGTTCTCGCTGAAATAATGCCAGAACTCGCCCAGCGGCGAGAGCGGCGCCTCCGCGATTCGGGCTGTCTCGGCGGTCGTGGTCACGCCGTTACCTCGCGTGCCGGATTCGGGGATTGATCAAACCATAGAGCAGGTCGACCAGAAGGTTGACCATCATGACCAGCACGGCGATCAGCAGCAGGCCGCCCTGCACGGAAGGATAGTCGCGCCGGCTGATCGAATCGAACAGCCACTTGCCGATCCCCGGCCAGGCGAAGATCGTCTCGGTCAGGATGGCGCCGGCCAAGAGCGTGCCGGTCTGCAGGCCGATCACCGTCACCACCGGGATGAGGGCGTTGCGCAAGGCGTGCAGGCCGATCACCCGCATCGGCGGCAGCCCCTTGGCCCGCGCGGTGCGCACGTAGTCCTCGCCCAGCACCTCGAGCATGGCCGACCGGGTTTGCCGGGCGATCACCGCCATGGGGATGGTGCCGAGCGCGATCGACGGCAGAATCAGATGACTGAGCGCCGAGGCGAAGGCCCCCTCCTCGTCCGACAACAGCGTGTCGATCAGCATGAATCCGGTGACCGGCTGGACGAAGTAGAGCACGTCGATGCGCCCGGAGACCGGTGTCCATTTCAAGATGCCGGAAAACAGGATGATCAGCAGCAAGGCCCACCAGAAGATCGGCATGGAATAGCCGGTCAGCGACAGGGTCATGGAGGTGTGGTCGAAGGCCGTGCCGCGCTTCACCCCGGCCAGGATGCCGATCGGCAAGCCGATCAGGATGGCGAAGGCCAGGGCGAAGATCGACAGCTCGATGGTCGCCGGAAAGAGCTCGAGGAACTCGGTGAAGACCGGCTTCTTGGTGACGATCGAACGGCCCAGGTCGCCCTGCAGCACGCTGCCGAGAAAATCGCCATACTGGACGTACCACGGCCGGTCGAAGCCCATTTCGTGCAACAGTTGGGCATGACGCTCCGGATCGATTCCGCGCTCGCCGACCAGGAGCTCGATCGGGTCGCCGGGCACCAGGCGGATGAAGGAAAACGCGATCAGCGTGACCCCGATAAAGGTCGGAATCAGCAGGCCGACGCGGGACAGGATGAAGCGCAGCATCTCCGGACCCCTCGGGAACCGGGCGCGGGAGAGGCAAGGCGGGCCTCTCCCGCGTCGTCAGTTCATTCCGGCAGCATGGCCTTTACTTGAGGTCCACACCGTAGAAGACGTGGCCGCCGAAGGGATCGATCTTGTAGTCGACGACCTCGTTGCGCACCGGCATGAAGACCACCGAGTGGGCGATCGTCACCCAGGGCGCCTCCTCCTTGAAGATCAGCTGGGCCTGCTCGTAAAGCTTGGTGCGCTCGGCCACGTCGGAAATCTGCTTGGCCTTGCGCAGCAAATCGTCGAACGGCTTGTAGCACCAGCGCGCCCGATTGGCGCCCGAAGCGGCATCGCAGCTCAGCAGCACGTAGAGGAAGTTGTCCGGATCGCCGTTGTCGCCGGTCCAGCCGAGCAGCACGGTCTCGTGCTCGCCCTGCTTCGAGCGCTTGAGGTACTCACCCCACTCGAAGGTGACGATTTCGGCCTCGACGCCAACCTTGGCCCAGTCGGCCTGGATCAGCTCCGCCATGCGCTTGGCGTTGGGATTGTAGGGCCGCTGCACGGGCATGGCCCAGATGTTGGTCTTGAGGTTCTTGACTCCGGCCTCGGCGAGCAGGGCTTTCGCCTTGTTCGGGTCGTAGGGATAGTCTCGGGTCGCGTCGTTGTAGGACCAGATGGTCGGCGGGATCGGGTTCTTGGCCGCCTTGCCGGCGCCCTGGAACACGACGTCGATGATCGCGCCCTTGTCGATCGCCATGTTGAGGGCCTGGCGCACGCGCTTGTCGGTGAACGGCTTCTTCTCGGTGTTGAAGGCCAGGTAGCCGACGTTGAGCCCTTCCTGCTCCAACAGCTTGACGTCCGGGTCCTTGCGCATGGCTTCGATATCTGCCGGATTCGGATAGGGCATGACATGACATTCGCCGGCCTTGAGCTTCTGGTAGCGCACCGAGGGATCCGGCGTGATGGCGTAGATCAGACCACCGATCTTGGCCCTGCCGGCCCAGTAGTCCGGGTGCGCCTGGTAGCGGATGACCGCGTCCTTCTGGTAGGCGACCAGCTGGAATGGGCCGGTGCCGACCGGTTTCAGGTCGACCTGCTCGGGTGTGCCGGCCTTGGCCATCTTGTCGGCGTACTCGGCCGACTGGATCGAGGCGAAGTCCATGCCCAGATTGGCGATGAAGGGCGCCTCCGGCTTGGTCAGCACGAAACGGACCGTGTGGTCGTCGAGCTTGTCGATCGACTTCAAGAGGTCCGGCATGCCCATGCCGTTGAAGTACTCGTAGGAGCCGCCCGAGACCTTGTGGTAGGGGTGGTCGGCCTTGAGCTGGCGCTCGAAGCTGTAAATGACGTCGTCCGCGTTGAAGTCGCGGCTCGGCGTGAACTCCTTGGTCGTATGGAACTTGACGCCCTTGCGCAGCTTGAAGGTGTACTGCAGGCCGTCACTCGAGACGGTCCAGGACTCGGCCAGCGCCGGGACGATCTTGGTGGTACCGCGCTCGAACTCGACCAAGCGGTTGAAGATCGGGCGGGACGAGGCGTCGAATGTCGTGCCCGCGGTATAGAGCGACGGATTGAAACCCTCGGGGCTGCCCTCCGAGCAGTAAACCAAGGTCTTGGCCTGGGCCGTCGCCGCAAAAGCCAGTGTTGCGGCCGCGACGACCGAAGCCGTGAAAACATTGCTCTTCACTGAAGCCTCCCTAGCTGAGATTGCTTGTTCTTTGCTGAGACCCCGGTATCGGGCACCGGGGTCGGTAATTGTCTGATGGCCTAGCTAGCCACGCCGCCGGGAAGCTGTCAATTCCAGTATGTGCGACATCATTCCCATCACCCGGGGTCGAATCAAGGCTTTCGCCTGCACGGTCAGGCAGCTCCAGCGAGCGCTCCCTCAATCGCGTTGAGCGCCGCTTGTGCGGCCGCGCCGTCCGGTCCGCCGGCCTGGGCCATATCGGGCCGCCCGCCGCCGCCCTTGCCACCGACCGCCTGGGAGCCGACCCGCACCAGATCGATCGCCGAGACCCGGCCGGTCAGGTCGGGGGTCACACCAACCACGAGCGAGGCCCGGCTGTCGTTGACCGAGACCAGCGCCACGACGCCCGAGCCGATCCGACTCTTCATCTCGTCGGCCAGGGGTTTCAGATCTTTCGCCGGCACGTCTGCCAGAACGCGGGCGGCAAATTTGACGCCGCCCACCTCGCGCGCCTCGGCGGGCGCCGCCGCGCCGTTGCCGCCGGCGCCGGTCGCCAGCTTCTTGCGCAGATCGCTCAACTCACGCTCCAGGCGCTTGCGCTCCCCCAACAGGTCGTCGATCCGGCCGGCCAGGTCCTGCGGCGCCACCTTCAGGCGCGCCGCGGCCTGGCCGAGCTGCGCCTCGATCTGCGCGAACGTGGCGAGAGCCGCCGCCCCGGCGACCGCCTCGATGCGCCGCACGCCGGCGGCCAGCGCGCTCTCACCGACGATCTTCAGCAATCCGATATCGCCGGTGCGCTTGACGTGGGTGCCGCCGCACAGCTCGGTCGAGAATTCCTGGTCGGCGCCCTTTTTCGAGTCGGGGCCGCCCATGGAGACGACACGCACCTCCTCGCCATACTTCTCGCCGAACAGGGCCAGAGCGCCGGCCTCGACCGCCTCGTCCGGCGTCATGAATCGGGTGGTGACCGCCGCGTTCTCGCGGATCCGCTCGTTGACCATCTCCTCGACCGCGCGGATGTCCTCGGCGGTCAATGGTTTGGGGTGGGAGATGTCGAAACGCAGGCGGTCGGGCGCGACCAGCGAGCCCTTCTGGGTCACGTGATCGCCCAGGCGCTGGCGCAGGGCTTCGTGCAGCAGGTGGGTCGCCGAGTGGTGGGCGCGCAGGCCGGCCCGGCGCCGGCCGTCGATGCGCATCTCGACCACGTCGCCGACGGCGATTTCGCCGCCCGTGACCTCGCCCATGTGGACGTGCAGATCGCCCAGCTTCTTCTGGGTATCGTCGATCCTGAGCTCCGCGCCGCCGGCGCTGAAGAACACTCCGGTGTCGCCGATCTGGCCACCCGATTCGCCGTAGAAGGGCGTCTGGTTGACCAGCACCTGGACCGCGGCGCCCGCCTTGGCCTTCTTGACCTCCTTGCCGTCCTTCAATAGCGCCAGGACCTGGCCCTCGGCCACCTCGGTGGCGTAGCCCAGGAACTCGGTCGCGCCAAGGCGGTCGCGCAGGTCGAACCACTGGGACTCGGTGGCGGCGTCGCCGGATCCGGCCCAGGCCTTCTTGGCCTGCTCCTTCTGACGCTTCATGGCGGCATCGAAGCCGGCGGTGTCGACGCTGCCGCCCTGCCCGCGCAGGATGTCCTGGGTCAGGTCGAGCGGGAAGCCGAAGGTGTCATAGAGCTTGAAGGCGACCTCGCCGGGCAGCGCCTTGCCCTTGCCCAGCTTCGCGGTCTCCTCGCCGAGCAGCTTGAGGCCGCGGTCGAGCGTGCGGTTGAAGTTGCTCTCCTCCTGCCTGAGCGTCGCGGTAACGTGTGCCTCGGCGCGCTGCAGCTCACCGAAGTGTTGGCCCATCTGCGCCACCAGAACCGGCACCAGGCGCCAGATCATGGTGTCCTTGACGCCCAGCTTGTGCACGTGGCGCATGGCCCGGCGCATAATCCGGCGCAGCACGTAGCCGCGCCCCTCGTTGGACGGTTGGACACCGTCCGCGATCAGGAAGGCGGTCGCCCGCAGATGGTCGGCGATCACCCGGTGGGAGACCGCGTGCGGCCCGTCGGGCGCCTGGCCGGAAGCCTCGGCCGAGGCCTCGATCAGCGCGCGCATCAGATCGGTGTCGTAGTTGTCGTGCTTGCCCTGCAGGACCGCGGCGATCCGCTCCAGGCCCATGCCGGTGTCGATCGAGGGCTTGGGCAGCTCGACCCGCTCGCCGGGCGCGCGCTGCTCGAACTGCATGAACACCAGATTCCAGATCTCGACGAAGCGGTCGCCGTCCTGGTCCGAGCTGCCCGGCGGGCCGCCGGCGATCTCCGGTCCATGGTCGTAGAAGATCTCGGAACAGGGCCCGCAGGGCCCGGTCTCGCCCATGGCCCAGAAGTTGTCGGAGGTCGCGATGCGGATGATCCGCTTTTCCGGCAGGCCGGCGATCTTGTGCCACAGCTTGGCCGCCTCCTCGTCCTCGGCATAGACCGTGACCAGCAGGCGCTTGGGATCGAGGCCGTACTCTTTGGTCACCAGATTCCAGGCCAGCTCGATCGCCAGGTCCTTGAAGTAGTCGCCAAAGGAGAAATTGCCGAGCATCTCGAAGAAGGTGTGATGCCGCGCCGTGTAGCCGACGTTCTCCAGGTCGTTGTGCTTGCCGCCCGCGCGCACGCATTTCTGCGATGTGACCGCCCGCTGATAGGGCCGCGTCTCGGCCCCGGTGAAGACGTTCTTGAACTGCACCATGCCGGCGTTGGTGAACAGGAGGGTCGGGTCATTGTGCGGCACCAGCGGCGACGAGGCCACGATCTCATGTCCGTGGCGCGCGAAGTAGTGCAGAAACGCGCTGCGTATCTCGTTGGCGGTTGTCATGTCGTTGTCCACTCCGGCGGCGGCTAGGGCCGCGCCCGGACCAAGCTGGAATCGCTCCATTCTTGGCCCCGAATGGCTGGCCCACCGGCCAGGAGTATGTAGCGTGCCGGCCCCGGCCTGTCCAGATCGCGGGTCGCCCTAAAACCGCCACCAAGACGGCGGAAGGCGAGGCCTCCGGGGCCTCGCCAAGCGCACTTGAAATCCGATGATCAGCCGGTCGTCCGCCGACCAAGCTATGGTCCGAGGGAGACCGGCGATTCAGCCGGCCGCGCCGGTCTCCGGATCCGCGTCCGATTCGCCGGGCTCCGGCCCTTCGAGCATGACCGCCGCCACCAAGCCGGCGTTCTCGCGAATCTTCTGTTCCACGCTCGCGGCGATTTCCGGGTTTTCCTTGAAGAAATTCTTGGCGTTCTCGCGCCCCTGTCCGACCCTCTGGCCGTTGAAGGAGAACCAGGAACCGGACTTCTCGACGATCCCGGCCTGAACGCCGAGATCGATCAGCTCGCCGGTCTTGGACACGCCTTCGCCGTACATGATGTCGAACTCGACCACTCGGAAGGGTGGCGCCATCTTGTTCTTGACCACCTTGACCCGGGTCTGGTTGCCGACCACGACGTCGCGGTCCTTGATCGCCCCGATGCGCCGAATGTCGAGCCGGACCGAGGCGTAGAACTTCAAGGCGTTGCCGCCGGTCGTGGTCTCCGGGCTGCCGAACATCACGCCGATCTTGTAGCGTATCTGGTTGATGAACAGCACCATGGTGTTGGACTTCGAGATCGAACTGGTCAGCTTGCGCAGGGCCTGGCTCATCAGCCGGGCCTGGAGCCCCGGGAGCTGGTCGCCCATCTCCCCCTCCAGCTCGGCACGCGGCACCAGGGCGGCCACGGAATCGATCACCAGAACGTCGATCGCGCCGGATCGCACCAGGGTATCGGCAATCTCCAGAGCCTGTTCGCCGGCATCGGGCTGCGAGATCAAGAGCTCGCCGACATCGACCCCCAGCTTGCCGGCGTAAACCGGATCGAGCGCGTGCTCGGCATCGACGAAGGCGCAGGTGCCACCGAGCTTCTGCGCCTCGGCGATCACATGGAGCGCCAGCGTCGTCTTGCCGGAGCTTTCCGGCCCATAGACCTCGACCACCCGCCCGCGCGGCAGGCCACCGATGCCGAGCGCGATATCCAGGCCCAGCGACCCAGTCGGCACAACCTCGGTCTCGACCGCCTTCTCGTCGCCGAGACGCATGATCGAACCCTTGCCGAAAGCCCTTTCGATCTGGCCCAAAGCGGCTTCCAAGGCCTTCGTTTTATCCACTGATTCCCTCTCGACGAGACGCAAGGCGTTTTGCGACATGACCGGTCCTTTCTTATCTCACGTGCGGGGCGACTGCAATGGATGCGAGTGTACTCGTTTTGTTCTCATGAAAACAAGCGAAAAAGCGGAATGAAAAGAGAACAGAAAAGACGGCCGCTTTTCCGGCCGCAACCCGGGGCTCGCCGGCCGGGCGCCTACCCCGGTCTTCGCGCGGCGCGAAGGCGACCGCCGGCGCGCCGGCATCGTCCTGGCGACCAAGACCGCCCAGGTCCGGCGTCTGGCGTCGGTGGCGGAGGCCGCCGTACCCGCGGACGGCAACGCGCTCGAGAGTCGGTTACGGGCGGCCGCGCCGCTGTCCGCCAAGGCGGCCAATCGGCGCTATGAAGTGGCCTTGACCGGTGGCGGCGCGGACTATCGCTGGAGCCTCAACGGCGACGTTTACGGCAGCCACAAGCCGTTGCGTGTCGCGCCTGGCGAGCGGGTCGAGATCGAACTGGTCAACCGCACCTCGATGGCCCAACCCATGCACCTGCACGGCCACAGCTTCCAGGTGGTGGCGCTGAATCGCCAGCGTTTTTCCGGCGCCCTGCGCGACACGCTCCAGGTGCCACCGGGCAAGCAGCACGACCCTCGCCTTCGACGCCGACAATCCGGGCAACTGGGTGTTCCACTGCCACAACCCCGACCACATGCAAGCGGGCACGATGACGACGGTGGAGTACGAAGGCCTCGGCTGATTTCGGCCGAAAGCTCAGGGGACTGGCCGCCTATCGCTCACGCGGCACTCTCGTGCATGACCTCTTTGACCTTGCCGGCCAGCTGTTTCAGGCTGAACGGCTTGGGCAGAAAGTGGATGCCGGCGTCCTGGTCGAGCCGCTTGCGGAAGGCATCCTCGGCATAGCCGGAGATAAAGATCACCTTGAGGTCGGGTCGCTCGCCGCGCACCTCGCGCACCAGGGTCGGCCCGTCAATCCGCGGCATGACCACATCGGTGATCAGCAGGTCGATCGGATCCTGCTGCTCGCTCAACAGTTCCAGCGCGGCTTCGCCGGAGCGCGCCTCCAGCACGTTATAGCCCTTGTTGCGCAGGGCGCGCGCGCTGAACGCCCGCACCGCGTCCTCGTCCTCGACCAGGAGCAGAGTGCCGATGCCGGACAGGTCACGGTTGGTCTCGACCGCGGTCTCGCGCTCGGCCGCCTCGCTCGCGCTCTCGAGGTGGTGCGGCAGCAGGATCGTGAAACTGGTGCCCTTGCCTTTCTCGCTGTCGACGAAGATGAAGCCGCCGGTCTGTTTGACGATGCCGTAGACCGTCGACAGCCCAAGCCCGGTGCCGGCGCCGACCTCCTTGGTGGTGAAGAAGGGATCGAAAATCCGGTCCAGGTTCTCCTGCGCCACGCCGCAGCCGCTGTCCATCGTCTCGATCCGGGTATAGTTGCCGGCCGGCACCGTCTCGCCGTCACGCTTGGTGACCCGCGAGAGGCTGACGTTGTCGGTGCGGATCGTCAGGGTGCCGCCTTCCGGCATGGCGTCGCGGGCATTGACCGCCAGATTGATGATGACCTGTTCGAGCTGCCCCTGGTCGGACTTGACCTTTCCCAGGTCGCGCCCGTGCACCATCTTGAGCTCGATGTTCTCGCCGATCAGGCGGCGCAGCAGGTGGGATAGTTCGGCCAGGATGTCGGTGATGTCCAGCACCTTTGACTGCAGCGTCTGCTGCCGTGAGAAGGCCAGCAACTGGCGCACCAGATTGGCGGCGCGGTTGGCGTTCTGCTTGATTTGCATGATGTCGGCAAAGGACTGATCGCCCGGCCGGTGGCGCAGCAGCAGCAGATCGGAAAACCCGATCATCGCGGTCAGCAGATTGTTGAAGTCGTGGGCGATGCCGCCGGCGAGCTGGCCCACGGCCTGCATCTTCTGGGACTGCACGAACTGCAGCTCGAGGGTCTTTTGCTCCGTGGTATCGATAAAGTGGGCGATAAAGCCCGACGACCGGTCGACTTCCTGCTCCATCCGGGTGATGAAGAGCGCGCAGACCGTTTCACCCTCGCCCGCCAGCTTGACTTCGATCGGTGCGCCGGCGGCCTCGGCGCCGTCGTCCAGGGCGGCGCGCTGGAGCATGTCCTCGACCAGAGGCTGGCTCGATTTGGCCACCAGATCGATCAGCGACAGCTTGTCCGGCAGCTCGCCCGAGACCCCCGCCATCGCGCGCGCCGCCCGGTTGCACTCGGTGACCATGCCCTTGCTGTCTACCACGGCGATCCCGACCGGTGCCCGCTCGAAGAAGCTGTCGAAGCGCCGTTCCGCGGAGGCCAGCGCCTCGGCCATCGAGCGCTCCCGGGACAGGTTGCGGACCACCGATTGGGTGCGCTGGACCCAGCCCTCGTCGTTACGCTCCACGTTCTGGCCGATAAACGCCTCGAACTCGATGCCGTCGCTGTTGCGCAGGATGACGTTGCCCTGTTCGGCATCGGCGCCGAATGGATCGCAGGGCAAGGTCCCGGCCGGCAGCTTTCGCGCCACGATCTCATGCAGCAGTATCTGGCCGCCTTTGAGGTCCTTGGGCGACACGCCCAGCCAATCGGCGAAGGCCTGGTTCACGGCGATGAATCGTCCTTCCGCGTCGACCGAATAGTAACCGATTTCGGTGTGGCGAAGCAGGTTCACGAAGCGTTGCTGCTCGTCCAGGATGACCTGCTCCATCTGCCGCCGGGGCTTCACGTCGTCGATGAACCAGAGCACATAGCCCGGCCAGTTCTTGACCGGATAGGCGGCGACGTGGCGCCATTCGAACTCGTCGTCGAACTTCAGCCGCGAGCCGGCGCGCGCCGCGCCGACGGGCTTTAGCGCGTGGACGCGGATCTCGGCGTATCCGGGTATGCCATTGCGGGCGTTGCCGGCCAGGCGACGAATCTGGTCGAGCGCATCCTGGTCGGCGGCCTGTTCGGCCAGGTACTCGGGCGCCGGCCGCTGGTCGTCACCGAAAAGGTCGCGAAAGGCCGGCGTCGCATAGAACACCTCGCCGCTCGGCCCGACCACCTGACGGGGGCGCGGCACCGAGGCGATGACATCACGGAAGATGGAGACCTTGCGGGTGCCCCAGATATAGGCCCCGACACCGCCCAGAAGCAGCCCCAGAAGCACCAGCAACGACACCTCGACGACCCCGAAACCGCCGCCCTCCGCCGCGGCGGCAGGCCCGGCGGTTAGCGGTACGACCGCTGCGGCGGTCGGCAGGATTCGGAGGCGCTCTTCGCGCATCGTGTCAAAACACTCCCAAGCGTAACAGTCCCCACCCTCACAGGAGGATGATAGGTACTGATTTGCGAACCCCTTTATCCATCACTCACGGCCCCGCTGCAAGCCGGCCCGCTGCTGGGGTAGCTTACCCTTTAGGCGCATGACATACCCGATGATTTCGGCGACCGCCTTATAATGTTCGGGCGGGATCTCCTGATCGAGCTCGACCGAGCCGTAGAGCGCGCGCGCCAGGGGCGGGTTTTCGACCACCGGCACAGCGTACTCCTCGGCCAGCTCGCGCATGCGCAGGGCAAGCGTATCGGCGCCTTTGGCCGTCACCTTCGGCGCCCCGGCGGAGCCGAGTTCGTAAGCAAGCGCGACCGCGAAGTGGGTCGGATTGGCGATCACCACATCGGCCTCCGGCACGGCGGCCATCATACGTTGCCGGGCGCGCTCCATGCGAATCTGCCGCAGCCGAGCCTTGACCATGGGATCGCCTTCGGTCTGCTTGAACTCGTCCTTCACTTCCTGCTTCGACATGCGCATCTGTTTGGCGTGCTGCTGCTTCTGGAACAGGAAATCCAGTCCGGCAATCACCGTCATGACGGCCAACACGGCAAGCAGGACCCGGAAAGCCAGAGATTGGATCACCGCCAGGAACTGGACCAGGTCCATGGTCACCAGGTCGGCGATCAGGCGCCGCTCCGGCCACAGCAACAAGGCGATGACGCAGCCGACGATCGAAAGCTTTGCAACGCCTTTCAGGAACTCGACCAGGGCGCGCGCGGAGAACATCCGATTCAATCCGCTGGCCGGCGAGATCCGTTCCAGTTTGGGCTTGATCGGTTCGGTGGTCAGGATGAACCCGGTCTGCAGCATGCCCGATGCCAGAGCGGCGACCATGGCCAGCAGGACCAGGACGGCGAGCGCCAGGCCCAGGTTGGCCGTCAGTTCGCCGAGCAGGTCCTGGATGCCGGCGCCGTCGACCCGGATCGCATGGGGCCGCGCGACCAAGCCGTAAAGCGCATCGGCGATGTCCCGGGCGACACCGGGCGCCAGGAATCCGACCATGATCGCGAAGGCCAGGATCATGAACCAGTGGCCGACCTCCTGGGACTTGGCCACCTGGCCCTTCTGCTGCGCCTCCAGCAGGCGCTTTTGGGTCGGCTCCTCGGTCTTTTGCGACTCGTCGGGACGTTCGTCTGCCATGGCTTAAGGTCTACCCGCCCAAGCTCAGCACGGTCTGTTCCAGACCGCCGGCAAACCATCGGATGATGAAGGGCACGGCCAGCGACAGGACGACCAGGCCCAGGGCGATCTGTACCGGCATGGCGACAAAGAAGATCTGCACCTGGGGCATGAGCCGCGCCAGCAGGCCGATGCCCAGGAAGAAGATCATCGCCACCGCAACGAACGGCGCCGCGAGCTGAAACGACAGCAGGAAGGTCCGGGCCATCACGCGCGCCACCATGTCGGAGAAATCGCCGAGCGGCAGCGCCTGGCCGGGCACGAACAGGTGGTAGCTCTCGACCAGCGCCTGGAGCATCAGGTGATGGAGGTTGAGTGCAAAGATGGTCAGCAAGGCGACCAGCGTCAGAAATGACCCGGAGATCGAACCCTGCTGGGCCGCGCTTGGATCGTTGGTCAGCGCGTTGGCGAGCGCCGTGGAGTAGGCGATCATCATGCCCGCGGTGGTCAGCGCCGCCATGAAGAAACGGGTGATCGTGCCGATGAAGAGCCCGATCACGACCTCGCCCAAGACCAGCAGGGCAAGCAGCGCCAGGCTATCGGGCAGGGCCGGCAGCGTGCCGGACAACACCGGGGTCAGCAGCAGCGCGATCATCAGCGCAAGAAGCAAGCGGACCCGCGGCGAGACATAGGGCTCGCCGACGCCGGGCAGCAGCATCATGGCGGCGCCGATTCGAACGAAAACGAGCAGGACCGCGAAGAGCTCCTTCGGCAGCAGGGCGTCGAGCATGCTTGCCCTGTCCTAACCGAGGGCGACGATCCGGTCCATCAGGCTATGACCGAAGGTCACCAGCGTGGACATCATGAACGGCAGCAGCACCAGCAGCGAGACGAAGATCACCATGATCTTCGGCACGAAGGACAAGGTCATCTCCTGGATCTGGGTCAGCGCCTGGAACAGCGACACGACGAGGCCGACCGCCAGTGCCAGACCAAGGATCGGCGAGCCGATCTTCAGCATCACGATGACCGCCTGGCGCGAGACCTCGAGGACGTCGGTAGGGTTCATGGTACTTGAGCTTCTGCAGTGAATTGGGGAACTGCGCTGGTGCCGGCGGGCCGCCTCCTGGCCTAGATCGGCATGCGCAGGATCTCCTGATAGGCCTGGATCACCCGATCGCGCACCGCGACCACGGTCTGCAGTGTGATCTCCGCCTGGCTGACGGCCAGCACCACCTCGTTGATGTCGGCCTTTCCGGCGGCCGCCTTCAGCGATTCCGTCTCGCCCGTGCGCAGCGACTCGACGGCGGTCTCGGTGGCCGCGCGCAGGGCGCCGGCGAAATCGCCGTCGCGCGCGCCGTCGCGCGCCTCCAATCCGGTCTCCGCCTCGCTTCGGACCAGGCGCTGATAGGCGGATACGGCATCGGCGAGATTGACGGTCATGAGCTATGCTCCTTGCGGGTGCGGTACGCTCTCGGGGTGTGCCGTTCTGGCGTGAAACCGGCCGCCCTTGTGGCGGTCCGGGCGCGGGTCAGCGCAGAATGTCGATGGTCTGTTGCAACATGGTGCGGGCCGACTGGATCGCCTTGAGGTTGGCCTCGTAGCTGCGCTGCGCCTCGCGCATATCGGCCACCTCGAGCAGGCTGTTGACGTTCGGCGTGCGGATGTAGCCCTGCGGGTCGGCCGCCGGGTGGCCGGGCTCGAAACGGCGTCCGAAATCGCTGCGGTCCAGGGTGATGCCCTTGACCTCGACCCGCGCGACCCCGAGCTCGCGGTCGAGCGCGTTGCTGAAGGTGACGACCTTGCGGCGGTAGGGCTCGGCACCCGGGCTTTGCGCCGCCGAGTCGGCGTTGGCGACGTTTTCCGCGATCACCCGAAGCCGCGTGCCCTGGGCCTCGAGCCCGGCCGCCGAGATGTTCAGCGCCTTGACCAAATCCGACACAGCTTGTCCTCCTCCTAGCTAGACCGTCTAGTTGCCGCCGCGGCCGAGCGCCGCGCGGATCATCTGGGCGTGCTTGCGGTACAGGTTGGTCATGGTCTGATAGTCCATCTGGGTCTCGGCGACCTTGATCAGCTGCTCGTCGAGCACCACCGCGTTGCCCGATGGCGCGGTCTCGAAACGCTCGCGCTGATCCGCGCTCTCGGCCGGGCGGGCGGCCAGGCCGGCCGGGCCCGCCATGTGTTTGGCGTGGGTCGCGGCCGGGCGCACGAGCGCGACGCTCTTCGCCAGCACGCGCTGGAATGGACCGTGCTTGAGGTCCTGCGGAACGTAGTCGGGCGTGTCCGAATTGGCGATGTTCTGGGCCAGGACCTGTTGCCGCTGGCCGAGCCAGACCATGCGCCGGGCGATCGCTTCGAAGATGTTCAGCTTGCCGTCCATGGGGTCTCCCGGGGCCGATCTTTCGAGCTTCGATCGGTCGGTGCCGACAGACCGACCCAGCGCACTATCACGCGCGGCCTATTAATGATCCGTAAAAAGTGATTTAATTGCATGATAAATGCTGGGGGTTGCGCCGTGGGGCGCCGCCGAATTGGAAAAGGCGCAAGCAGCTCATGCTCTATCTGACACGCAAGATCGGCGAGTCAGTCATCATAAACGACGACATCGAAGTCACCGTCATCGACATTCGGGGCAAGTCGATCAAACTGGGCTTTACCTTTCCGCCGACCGCCACCGTGCTGCGTCGCGAGATCCACGAGCGCATACAGGCCGAAAACCGGGCGGCCGCCGCGACCCAGCAGGCAGGTCAGGTGACCGAGCAGGAGAAGGGCAAGAAACCGACCGACTGAGCCACGGTCCCGCACCTCTCCCGACCCGACTGGGCAGCCTCGCGCGCTCGCCGTAAATAATTCTTTAAGGTTAACAGATAATGATTATCGCCTCGGTGTCGGCGATAGTCTTTTTGTCGGGACCGGACCCATGACAGCCGAGGACCGGGTGCCAGCCGTGGCCGACAAGCCGATCTCTTCGACACCAGATTCCGGCGGGCCCCGTCCGCTGGCCATCGCCCTGCAGCAGGACCCCGGCGCCGCCCAGGGGCCGCGCGTCGTCGCCAAGGGGCAAGGCCGCCTGGCCGAGCAGATACTCGCGATCGCCTTCGACCGGGGCGTCAAGGTGCGGACCGACGCCGATCTGGCGGAGATTCTGGCGGCGGTGGAGATCGACAGCGAAGTGCCGCTGCCCGCCTTGGCCGCCGTGGCCGAGATCCTGACCTACGTCTATCGCGCCTCTCAGGCCGCCGCCGGCGAGGCCGCGCCGTGACCCCCACCACCGCGATCGCGGCGGAGATCGACCGGCTCGGCCAGGCGGTTGCCGCGGCCCACGCCGAGATCAGCGCCGGCCGCCTGGTGGAGCTGTCCGGCTTCGGCCAGCGGGTCCGAGATATCTGCACGAACCTCGAAAACCAGCCGCGGGAGCAGGCCGTGGCACTGGCGCCCAAGCTGTGGGATCTGCGCGACGCGCTCGACCGCCTGGCCGCCGCCGTCCTCGAACTGCTGAACCAGGCCGGCGGGCAGCCAGAGAATCAGCCCTGACGGCGCGCGATGGACTTCGCCGTCTACTTCAAGTTCCTGCTGGCCCTGATCTTCGTGCTCGGCCTGATCGGCTGCCTGGCCTGGGCGGCGCGGCGCTTCGGGCTGGCCGGCCGGCTGACGCCCAACACCGGCAAGGCGCGGCGCCTTTCGGTGGTCGAGGTGATGCCGCTCGACGCGCGCCGCCGCCTGGTGTTGCTGCGCCGCGACGACACCGAACACTTGGTGCTGCTGGGCGGCGGCGCTGACCTGCACCTGGAGCGCATGACCGCCGGGCGGCAAGCCCTGAGCGACGAGAAGCCGCTGCCGGCGGGGAGCGAAGCCCGATGAGACCTCTCCTCTGGCTGCTCGGCGGGCTGATCGCCGCGCTCCTGGCGGGCGCCGAGCCGGCGGCGGCGCAAAGCCTCAATCTGGACCTCGGCACCGAAGGCGGCTCGGCAACCGGCCGGATCATCCAGCTGGTCGCACTTATCACCATCCTCAGCCTGGCGCCGTCGATCCTGGTGATGATGACCTCGTTCACCCGGATCGTCGTTGTCCTGTCGTTTCTGCGCAGCGCGCTCGGCATCCAGCAAACGCCGCCCAATTCGGTGTTGATCAGCCTTGCGCTGTTCCTCACGGCCTTCGTCATGATGCCGACTCTGGAACTGATCTATGATGAGGCCATCGCACCCCTGGTGGCCGAGGACGTGACCGAGATGCAGGCGCTCGACCTCGCGACCGGTCCGGTGCGCAGTTTCATGCTGGCCCACGTGCGCGAGCAGGACCTCAAGCTGTTCATGGACATGGCCGAGATCGACGCGATATCGGCGCCGGAGGAGACGCCGATGCGTGCGCTCATCCCGGCCTTCATGATCAGCGAGCTGAAGCGCGCCTTCGAGATCGGTTTCCTTTTGTTCCTGCCGTTCCTGGTGATCGACATGGTGGTGGCCTCGATCCTCATGTCCATGGGCATGATGATGCTGCCGCCGATCATGATCTCCCTGCCCTTCAAGCTGATCTTCTTCGTGCTGGTCGACGGCTGGTACCTGGTCGCCGGCTCCCTGGTGCAAAGCTACGGCACCTAGCGGGCCGCGAAAGCTCCTAGTTCAGGTTGCTGAGGCCGTCCTTGCGGACCCGCGCGCGATAGCTCGCGATGAAGGCTTGGATCCGTTCGACCCCGGCCAGCTCGTCGGCCACCGCGGCCAAGTTGGCCTTGCCGAAGTCGCTGGTCAGCAGGGTAAAGCTGTCGGCCTTGCCGCTCTCGGCCATGGCCTTGCCGAAGCGCCGCGCCAGATCGTCGAGCGCCCGGCGGTCGCCTGCCAGGGTATAGGCGGTCGCCAGGTCGATCACGGTCTGGGTTTCGACGGCATCGAGCGCTCGCTCCTTGGGCGGATCTCTCGGGATCAGCCGGGCCAGCGCGACGGCCGCCGCCGGCCAGTCGCGCAGCTGCCACAGGATCTCCGCGCGCAGCTTGCGTGCATCCTCGCTCTCGTCGCCGGCCAGCACGGCCAGCCCGTCGCGCCCGCGGTGCAGCCCGGCAAGCGCGCGCGCCCTGAGGTGGCGGCGCCGGCGCTCGACGGCGCTGGGCAGTTTCTTGGCGGCGCTCGAGTTCAGCGCCTCGAGCGCGTGCCCAGGCTGGCGGTCGAGCAGCCGGACCAGCGCCAGACGCGCGCCGGCCCGCGCCCGCTTTTCGCCGGCCAGGCGGCGGGCGATCTGGTCTTCCAGCAGTTCCGCCGCCTGGCCCAGAAGATCGATCTCGACCAGCCGGTCGACCAGGTTGTCGATCAGGCGGTTGCCGTCCTGCGCGGCAGGCGTCAGTTCCTCGAACTCGCGGTATAGCGCCAAGGCCGCCAGCGGCGACAGGCTCGCGCGCTTGTCGCCCAGGTAAAGCGAGGCGAAGAGCTTGCGCATATGGCGCGCCGCCGCTTCGGCGCGGACCGAACCGGGGAAGTGGGAAGCCGCCTGACGCAGGGCGACCAGGGCATCCCGGTAGTCGCCCGCGTCGGCGTAGAGCCGGCCCAGGCGTTCAAGCAGCGCCGCCTCGAACTCGTCGCCCCGCCAGACAAAGCGCAGACGCTCCAGTTCGGCGATCGCGGAGGCCGGTTCGAGCGTGCCCGCTTTCAGGCCTTGGTTGACCAGGGCCAGGCGCGCCCTTGCCTGGGACGGCCGGTGCGTCGAGGCGGCGACACGCCGCCACAGGGGCAGCGCGCGCTCCGGACGCTGGTCTGCCAGCAGGCGCCGGCCTTCGAGGAAATCGATCTGGGCCCGCTCGAAATCGGTCGATTGAGCCTCAAGCGCCTGTTTCAGGTAGAAGCTGGCGCCGCCGGTGTCGCCGATCGCCAGGCGCGCCTCGGCCGCCAAGAGATGCAGCCGGACGCGCACCGCGCGCGGGTAGTCCTGGATCGTCGCCTTGCCTTGCTCGAACAGCTCCGCGGCATAGGGCCAGTCCTGGGCCGCCGCCGACATGGCGGCGCGCCAGATCACGGCCTCGGCCTCGCCCTCCAGGGCCGGGTGGGAAAGGCTGGCCGCTGCGGCGTGAAAGTCCTGCGCCAGGAAAGCAGCGGCGCCCTCGAGCAGGATCATCTCCGGATCGGCGGCGAAACGCCCGCGCTCACGCGCCATCAGCCTGATCACCGACAAGGTCTCGGTGGCCAAGCCATGGGCGAAAAAGAATCGTGCCAGCCGGAGCCGCGCGAGATCGAGACTCCGGGCGTCGCCCGGCGCGATAATCGCGCGCTGCAGCAGTTTTCGATTGGTTTCGAAGTCGTCGCCGTCGACCTCGCGCCAGGCCGCCAGGTCGAACAGCCGTCGCTTGCCCGCGACCGTCTCCTCCTCGTTCGGCTCGGCGTCGGTGTCCAATCCCGCGGTGACCAGAAGGCCGGCCGACGAGGTGATCTTCAAGGCGTCCTTGTCGAGCGTGATCCACAGCCTGTCGGACCGCGGCACGATGGCCAGTCCTTGATAGGTGGCGAGCGCCTGGAACTGTGGGAAATCGCGGGCCGTTGCCAGGCCGAAATCGGCAAGCGAAACCGGCAGCACGTGAACCCGGTCGCCCATATCCGGGTCGTCCAGCTGGATCAGCCGGCCCGCGCCGGTAACCGGAAAGACAAGCCGAGGGCCGTCATGGCCGGCGCGAAGGTCGAGGGTCGCCGGCTTTTCCGGCCGGATCAGGCGCGGCCGCAGGTCGACCAGCCAGTCGGTGCCGTCGCGCCGCAGCTTCGGCGCCACACCCAGCGGCACAGTCAAGCGCAGGGCCACGATGTCTGGTCGCTCGAGCTGCAACACCGGCGCCAGTTCTGGCGCGATCCGCTGAATCTGCCTGGCGATGTTGACCCGGGCCGGCAAATCGAACACCAGCCATAGGTGCTGGCCACGGCGAAAGGCGGCGGCGGCTACGCCGGCGATGCCCTTCAGGCGGATCGCCAGAGGGCGGTAGCGCGGCGCCGTCATACCGGGCACCGGCATTGCCGCCGGCAGGGGCGGCCGCTCGTAGGTGACGACCAGTTTTCGTCTCGATGCCTTGCTTGAGGTCGCCGGACGCGGCGCGGCGCGGCGCGGCGGCGCTTTCGGTTCGGCGGCCTTGGGTGCAACGCCGAGCCGGGTCGGGCGGGTGCCGGCGCGGTTCGCCCGCGTGTCACCGGTCAGGGCCACGGCGGCTTCCACGGCATCGCTCAGGATGGAATTGCCGAGCGATTCGGGCGCCGCCCCGGCGGCGGCGCTTTCCTGATCGGCCTGCGCTTCGGCCGCGCCGGCGCCCGGGGCGAGCACGTCGATGACCACCTTGGGGCCGCTGAGAAAATGGCGCAGGTTGGCGCCCTCGGGCAACCGCAGGGCAACCGTGAGGCCGTCGTCGCCTGGGCCCAAGGTGAGGTCCAGAATGCCCGGCGAGGGATCTTTTCGGTAGCTCTTCAGGTCGAGTCGGGCCGGCCGGTCGAAAGACACCGTGGCACCGCTCGGCGTCTCCTCGATGCTGTAGGTCACCGGCGCATCCCAATCGAACACCAGGCGGCTGAAACCTTCGTGTTCGCCGCTGCGCAGGTTGAGCGCGGGCGCCGTTTGGTCCGGCGGTTCGGCCACGGCCGCCGGGACCGGCAGCGCCGCGACCAGAAACCCGCCGAGAAGCGCGGCGATCTTTGCCTGCCGCCGAGCCATCAGCGTGCTTCTCCGGCGTCGTCGTGTATCACCAGTTCGACCCGGCGTCCCAAGGTCAAGCGCTGCGCCGGCCGGAGCCGCGGCGAAAGCGACTCGAAGCGTGAATGGCCGAAGCCGCGTGCGACCACCTGGCCCCGGTACCCGGAATCGCGCAACACCTGGGCGACCCGCAGGGCCCGCGCCAGGGAGAGTTCCCAATTGGAGGCAAAGCCGGCAATCGGTTGGCGCGGATCGGCGTGGCCCATGACTTCGATCCGGTTGTTCACGTGGCGCAGCAGGCCGACGAAGCCGGTCAAGGCTTGCCGCCCGGTCGTGGCGAGCTCGGTCGATCCGGGCGCAAAGAGCAGATCGCCCGGCAGCGCGATCAGGACACGCCGCTCCAAGCGGCGCAGGATGCCCAGGCCGAGCAGGGGATCATCGGCCATGTCCTGTTTCAACAAGGCCGCCAGATAGTTCAAATCGACCGACGGCAAGGTCTCGACCGCGTCGACATCGCGCGACTCTGTCGGCAGGGCGATGGACAGCTTGCTCACGACGTTCAGCTTCGGCGCCAGAGCGTCGGTCAGGTTCTCCCATTCGCGCTTTTCCACCTTGGACATGGCGAAGAGCATGACGAAGAAGGTCAGCATCAGGGCGACCAGGTCGGTAAAGGTGAGCATCCAGGCAGAGCCGCGCGCCAAAGGCGCTTCACGCTGCGCGGCCGCTGCATGGTTCGATAGCGCGAGCCACCAAGCGCGATTGGCGGCCCCCGGTTCGGCGCCGTCCGCTTCGACACTCCCTGGCTCCGTCATCGCGCCAGCTCCCCGTAGTCGAATGCCGGGCCCGCCCGCTGGTAGGTTTGCACCACCATCTGGACCTTGCCGGGCCGGCCGGGGATGACGCCGACGGACAGCTTGTCCGCGGGCACGCCGCGTTTGGTCAGGGCAAGGACCAGGGCGGCGATGCGCCGAACTTCCAGCGAGTCGGCGCCGGCTTCGGTCAGGTCCGAGATCGCCTCGCGCCTTATGCCGTGCAAGAGCTCGACCTCATAGTTGAGTCGGCCGCGGCCGTTTTGGGTCAAGGCTTCGGCGAAGCGTTTCATCAGCACGCCGCGACCCGACTGCAGGGCGACGCTGTCCTGTCGGAACAGGGCAGCGACCGGCAGCTCCAGGCGCAGGCGCGTGCCGGCGGCCGATAGCTCTCGCTCAACCGCCGGTATCAGCGAAGTAAAGAGCGCCCCCACCGAGTCGATCATCGCCTCGGTTCCGTTCAGCGGCCCCAGGGCAGCGGAATGTTCAGCCTCGCTTTTCAAGGCTTCGATGCGGCCGTTGAAGGCCTGGTCGACGCTTTGCAGAACCCGTCGAGTCCGGTCCTCCTCATAGTGGGACAGCGCGTTCAACAGAATGAAAAACCCCAAAAGCAGCAGTTTGAGCCCGAGCAAGGCGACGATGTTCGGGTCGCCACGCTCGGCCGGTGAGGTTTGCCCGGCGCGCTCCATCCGGACTAGGAGCCCGGCAGGCCGCGGCGCTGAGCCAGCTCCAAGGTGATCGCCTTGGCGCGCCGCGGGTTCATCTTGGCCAGGATCGGCGCGGTCTTGCGTTCCTTCATGCGCTCGATCACATCGAGCAGCACCACCATGTCGAGCTCTTCGAAAATCCGCGCGGCATCCTTGGGTTTCATGCTCTCGTAGATCTTGACCAGGCTGTTGAGTTGCGCCTCTTCCTGCTCGTCGTGGCGCACCAGCAGGCCCTCGATGTTTTTCCGGATCGCCTCCAGCTCGCCGATCTTCTCGTCGATGCGGCGCTCGGCCGCTTCCAAGAGAGTACGGCGCTGTTCCAACTCCGCCGCACGGCTCTCGAGTTCTGACCGGCGCTCGGCCAGTTTCTGCAGCAGGTCGATCTCTTCATCGGTCAGATTGAAGGGGTCGCTGGCCAAGGTGGCGGTCCGAGGCGACATCTCGCCGGCCGTTTTCGGCCCGGCTGGCTCGTAGCGAGCGCCGGCTTTCGCCGCCTTGGCGGGCTTCGCTTCGCCCTCCGCCGCCGCGACCTGGGCCAAGGGGCCGAAGCCCCGCCACAAATCGCCCAGGTGGAACAGGACTCCGGTGCCGGCCGCAAAGATCAGCAAAGGCAGAAGGCGTAGCTTCATGTCCGCTTCCTCGGGCTCCTAGCGCATGGCCCGCAGGGCCGCCATCAGAGCGGACTGCTCCGGCGTGCGCTTGCGGCTCGATGTGGCGTCGTCCTCGGCGGCCGCCGGAGCGGGCGCCTTTGCAGCGGTTCCCCCGGGGCCTTTGGCGACCGACCGTGGGCCGGCCGGCGGTGGCTCGGCGGTCGCTCGGCCACGGCCCTTTGCGGCGCCCCGCTCGAGCCGGCCGGCAACGGCATCGCCGCGTTCAACCAGAAAAACCAGGTCGTCGGCCAAGCTGTTGCCCTTCTCCAGGGCCTGCTGCAGGGTTCGGCCGGTTTCCTCCGCGGTCTGCCTGATCTCGGCCAAGCCGTTCTCCGCGCGCTTGGTCGCCTCGGTGAAGCGGCCGACCAGCTCCGCCATTTCCTGCTTCGCGGCGCGCAGGCCCGAGAGCTTGCGCTCGAGTATCGCGGCATAGGCGATGGTCGCGACCAGGAGGACCGCGAGAACCGCGTCGGCCAATAGGCTCCAGTGTTCGAACGGCAACAGATCCATCAGGTGGACTCCCCGTTGCCGGTCAGCTTGCCGGCGACCCGCACTGCGATGTTCGATCCCTTTCGTCCCATTTGGCCCTCGAACATGGCGATGTCGCCGCACCGCAGCTCGACCTTCGAATTCGGGCCGCAGTTGAGTTCGAGGCGGCTGCCTTCGGTCCAGCCGATGACTTCGCCCAAGTGCACCTCGACTTCGTCGAGCACCGCCTGGATCGGCAGCTCGGTCTGCCACAGCTCGGTGGTCAGATGGCTTTCCCAAATGGAGTCATGGCCGAACTTCTCGCCGATGAACATCTGCAGCAAGAGCTCGCGGACCGGCTCCAGGGTGGCGTAGGGCAGCATCAGCTCGAAGCGGCCGCCACGATCCTCCATCTCGACCCGCAGCTGGGCGACGACGGTGGCGTTGGCCGGCCGAGCAATGGTGGCAAAGCGCGGGTTGGATTCCAGCCGCTCGAAACGGAAGGTGACCGGCGACAAGGGGTCGAAAGCGGCCGATAGGTCGGCCAGGACGACGTGCACCATGCGCTCGACCAGGTTGCGCTCGATCGTGGTGTAGGGCCGGCCTTCCATGCGTACGGCGGCGGAGCCGCGCCGGCCGCCCAACAGAACGTCGACAATCGAATAGATCAGCGAGGAGTCGACCGCCATGAGGCCGAAGTTGTCCCATTCCTCCGCCTTGAACACCGTCAGCATGGCGGGCAGAGGAATCGAATCGAGGTAGTCGCCGAAGCGCGAGGAGGAGATCGACTCCAGGTGGACCTCGACGTTGTCGGACGTGAAGTTGCGCAGCGAGGTCGACATCATGCGCACGAGGCGGTCGAATACGACCTCGAGCATGGGCAGGCGCTCGTAGGAGACGAGCGCCGAATCGACGATCGCCGCGATACCCGAACGCGCGTCCAGGCCGTCGTGGCCGCCGAGCAGGCTGTCGATCTCGGCCTGGTTGAGGATCTTGGTCGAGCCACCGGCGTCTTTGTCCGTCGCCGCCTCTGGTTCAGCCATTTGCTTTGCCCGCTCCGCCGTTCAGCCCGTGTTGCTTCGATCCCTATTGGACGAGCATTTCCTTGAACAGCACGTCCTTGACCACGACCGGCCGGACCGCGGCGTTGACGCGCAGCAGCAGCTCTTCGCGCAGGCGCTGCAGGCCGGCCGAGCCGCGCAGATCCTCGATCCGCAGCTCGCGCAGATAGACCTGGAAGTTGTCGATGACGCGCGGCAGCACCTGCTTGACCTGCTCCATGGCGGCCTCGCTTTGCAGCTCCAGGCTGACCGAAATCTTCAGGTAGGAGGCCTTGCGTCCGCCGGCGTTGAGGTTCACCAGCATTTCCGGCAGATCGTAGAACACCGCCGACTGGTTCACCTCGGGCATGGGTGCCGCGGCCTGCTCGGCCTTCGGCTGTTTGGGCGGTACGCCCAGGAGCGGGTCGAGCATGCCCATGAAGTAGGCGCCGAGCACCGCGCCGAACAGCAAAAGGATCGGCAGCACGACGAAAAGCACAATCGACTTGCCGTTCGTCCCGCCCGCGTCGGGCTTCGACTCGGCGTCCATGCCGCCGCCAATGTCTTCGGTCGCCGCTTGATCCGACATACCTAGTCCTTTTTACGGTTACCCAAGGGTTTAGACCGGCTCTAAGCTACGCTGCCGTGGTTAACATCTGGTTGAGACTGCGTCCGGCAGCGGCCTCGAAGCGGCCTGCGGCAACAACTGCCGGGCAAGCCCTGCCGGAATCGATGATATGAGTTCGCTAGTTAATATATTCTAACTGATAAGTCTTTGATTCTGCGAGCCCTTGCCGCTGGCATGCAAACTGCAAGTCCGTGCCGTGCTGCCCGGTGGCAGCGCGAAAGATCACAGCGAAGCGGACGCTCAGGTGGAAAATCCCGGCTACATCGCACTCTCGCGTCAGATGGTGCTCAGGCGCCAGATGGACATGGTGGCCAACAACCTGGCCAACCTGACCACGCCCGGATTCAAGGGCGAGAGCATGCTCTTTGTCGAGCACCTCGCCCGCACGGAGCCGCGCGAGAAGATCAGCTTCGTTCGCGACATCGCCACGATCCGCGACCTGAAGGCCGGGCCGATGACCGAAACCGGCAGCCCCTTCGACTTGGCAATACGCGGCGAGGGATACTTCGCGATCGAGACGCCGGAAGGCACACGCTATACCCGCGCCGGCGGCTTCACCCCCGACCCCGACGGCCGGATCGTCAGCGCACAGGGCTTTGCCCTGCTGGACGACGGCGGAGCGCCGATTACCATCCCGGTCGACGCGCTTTCCGTCGCGGTCGCGCGTGACGGCACGATCTCGACCGATCAGGGCGAGCTGGGCCGGGTCCAGGTGGTCCGCTTCGATAACCAGCAGGCACTGAAGCGGCAGGCCAACAGCCTCTATGACGCCGCCGGTCAGGCCGCCCTGCCGGTCGAACAGCCGGACGTCCAGCAAGGCAAGCTGGAGAGCTCCAACGTTGCCGGCGTGGTCGAGATGACCAGGCTGGTCGCCACGGTGCGCAGCTACGAGGCGGCCGCCAAGCTGGCCAACAACGAACACGAACGCCAACGCCGGGCGATCGACGCCCTGGCAACCGCAAGAAGCTAGAGACCCGGGGAGCAGTACCATGAAATCGCTCGATATCGCCGCGACCGGCATGCTGGCTCAGCAGCTCAACGTCGAGGTCATCTCGAACAACATCGCCAACATGAACACGACCGGCTTCAAGCGCCGCCGCGCGGAGTTTCAGGATCTGCTGTACCAGAACCAGCTGCGGGTCGGCTCGACCTCGTCGGAAGCCGGCACCATCGTGCCCGCCGGCGTGCAGCTCGGGCTCGGCGTGCAGCCGGCCGCGGTCTACCGGATCGCCGAACAGGGCAGCATGAACATCACCGACAACCCCTTCGACCTGGCGATCAGCGGCCGCGGCTATTTCCAGGTCGAGCTGCCGAGCGGAGAGACCGGCTACACCCGCGCCGGCGCATTCCAGCTCTCGGCGGACGGCGACCTGGTCACCCCCGACGGTCTTGTCGTGCAGCCCGGCATCACCATTCCGAACAACGCCAGCACGGTGACGATCAACGCCAGCGGCCAGGTCTTCGTGACCATCGCCGGCCAGGTCGCGCCGCAGCAGGTCGGCCAGCTCGAACTGGCCACCTTCCTCAATCAGGCGGGCCTGGAGCCGATCGGCGACAACCTGCTGCTGGAGACTCCGGCATCCGGCACGCCAACCGTCGGTACGCCGGCCTCGACCGGCTTCGGCTCGATGGAGCAGGGCGCGCTGGAGGCCTCGAACGTCAACGTGGTGTCGGAGATCACCAACCTGATCACCGCCCAGCGGGCCTACGAGATGAACTCCAAGGTGATCCAGGCGTCTGACGAGATGATGTCGAGCGTGACCCAGCTGCGCTAGGCGGCGCCATAGAACCGAGGTGACTCCATGAGAACCCGCTGCCTGGCCCTGATTTTCGGCCTCCTGCTCGCCCTGCCCGCCCAGGCCGGCCAGACGCCGGTCCTGCTCAAGAAGTCGGTCGTCATCGACGGCGCGATCCTGCGCCTGGGCGACCTGTTCGAGGGGCTGACGGATGCTGCCGACACCGCGGTCGCGCGCGCGCCCGCCCCGGGCCGCCGAGTAGAGCTGGACGCCCGCTGGCTCGCCGCCGTGGCCAGCGGCTACGGTATCGACTGGCGACCCGCCTCGGCGCTCGACAGTGTCGTGGTGACCCGCGCCAGCCATGTCATCGGCGCCGCGCACATCAAAGCCGCGCTGCAGGCGGCCTTGGCCGAGCGCGGCGTCAGCGGTGACGTCTCGCTGGTTCTGGACAACCCGACGCTGCACCTGGAGTTGCCGGTCGACGCCGAGCCGACCCTGGCCCTGACCAGCCTCGCCCACGACCCGGCCAGCGGCCGCTTCATGGCCCATCTCCAGGCACCAGCCGGCGCGGCGCCCCTGGCCCGCGGCACGGTCACCGGTCGTGCGGTCCAGATGACCGAGGTTCCGGTGCTGCGCCGGCGCGCCTTGCCGGGTGAGATCATCAGCCACGCGGATGTCGACTGGCTGCGCCAACGCAGCGATCGTCTGGCAGGCAACGTGGTGCTCGACGCACAGCGTCTGATCGGCAAGAGCCCGCGCCGACCGATCCGGGCCGGCGAAGCGATCCGCACCGGCAACCTGCGGGAACCCGTGCTGGTGCCCCGCAAGAGCCTGGTGATCCTGCGGCTGGAAACCGACCGCATGGTCCTGACCGCCCAGGGCCGTGCCCTGGAAGACGGTGCCAGCGGTCAGGTCATCCGGGTCATGAACACCAAGTCAAATGCCGTGATCAATGGCGTGGTGGTGCGGGCCGGTACCGTCCGGGTGCTGCCCGCCACCATCGCGACCGTCAACTGAAGGAGGCTCCCTTGGCCCCGCAGCATCGCACCTCCCTCGCCCGCCCGCTCCGCCTGGCCGGAACCCTGCTGATCGCCGCGTCCCTGAGCGCCTGCAACGCGCTGCAGCGGATCGCCGAAATCGGCCGGCCGCCGCCGATGAGCGGCATCGAGAACCCGCAGCGGATCATCGGCCGGCAGCCGGTGCAGGTACCGCAGCCGGCACCGGCCTTGGTCACGCACCAGGCCAATTCGCTGTGGCGGCCGGGCTCGCAACATTTCCTGCAGGACCAGCGCGCAGCCACGGTGGGCGACATCGTAACCATCAACATCTCGATCCAGGACAGCGCCGCGATCTCCAACACGACCAACCGCAGCCGGACCGCGGCGGAGGACTCCTCGGCCAGCTCGATCCTCGGCTACGAGGCTAGTCTCAGCCAGATCCTGCCGACCGCGATCGATCCGACCAGCCTGATCGACCTGGACAGCTCCGGCAGCACCCAAGGGGTCGGCAGCATCCAGCGCGACGAAGCCATCGATCTGAGCGTCGCCGCCCTGGTCATCCAGGTGCTGCCCAACGGCAATCTGGTGGTCGCCGGGCGCCAGGAGGTGCGGGTCAACTTCGAAATGCGCGAGCTGCAGGTGGCCGGCATCATCAGGCCCGAGGACATCGCCTCGACCAACACGATCCAGTTCGACCAGATCGCCGAGGCGCGCATCGCCTACGGCGGACGCGGCCAGATCAGCGATCTCCAGCAGCCGCGCTACGGGCAGCAGATCTTCGATATTCTCTGGCCGTTCTAGCAGCCTGTCCGAATCGCGGCCACGGGCTCCGGCGGTTTGATTTTCCCCCTTGGGCGGGTTCAATCGTCGCGGTGGGTGCGCTCCATGCGCTCGTGACGCTCCTGGGCCTCGATCGAGAGGGTCGCGATGGGCCGCGCCTCGAGCCGTCTCAGGCTGATCGGCTCGGCGGTTTCCTCGCAATAGCCATAGGAGCCCTCGTCGATCCGGCGCAGGGCGTCCTCGATCTTGGCAATCAGCTTGCGCTCCCGGTCTCGGGTGCGCAGTTCGAGCGAGCGGTCGGTCTCCAGCGAGGCCCGGTCGGCGATATCCGGCTCGGCCAGACCGCCTTCCTGGAGATGCTGGAGCGTTTCGGTCGACTCCTCGAGCAGTTCCTGCTTCCAGGCGAGCAGTTTCTGCCGAAAATAATCCCTCATACGGGAATTCATGAACGGCTCATCGTCGGACGGACGGTAACCGATCGCTAACCTAGTCCCATTCGCCATGCCTCACCCCTGCCTGAGTCCTCCAGATTGTCGCGGAGTATATGAATTTCCCGCGACCCTTCAAGCACAAGAATGCATCGTCATGGTCACTTCATGACGTTGATATCAGGTAAAAAATGTTCGGTTGTTGTTTCCGCGCCCTAGTGGTCGAGTTTGGCCAGTTCGACCGCCGCCCGCAGCTCGATCTCCTCGATGATCTGCGCCAAGTGTGGATCATCGATCCGCTCCCGCTGCGCCGCCGTCAAAGCCGCCAGATGCTCCAGCCGGGCCTTGGATAGTGTCCCGGTCAGGAGATCCAGGCGCAGTCTATCGAGCTCTTCGAGCAGGGCCTCGCCGCGCTGCCGCGCCTTGGCATGGCGCGCCAAGCCGTCCGACACCTCCTGCAGGGCAAGCAGGCCGTCGACCGGACTGGGCGCCGTGGCGCCGCCGACCGAGCCGCCGGCCGGGGCCTCGCCGCTCAGTTCCTCGGCAAAACCGCCCGCCTCCGGCTGCTTGGCGCGCTCGCTGCGCCGGGTCGGTGACAGGCGCTGTTTGGCAAGAGGATCGATCTTCATTCTAGCTGCTCACTACCTGCTCATGGCTCGCATCCATCGACCAGACTGGGAGCGCCGGGGTTAACAATCCGTTAATCATAAAACGCAGATTCGTGTGGCTTTCCCAGATGAAACCAGGCATCGGAATAGTAGTGTGCAGTAAAGTTTTTATTAATACATTTGCATCATGATGCTATGTGCTATATATTAGTGATAATAGGCAAACTGTACCCTGATGTTGGTCGCGATCACAAATATAGCGCTGTCCGCCGAACCGCCTCGCCAGAGGCTACCGGCCCCAGCCGCCAACCGCCCCGCGGAGCCCGTGGTGCGCAAGGAGCGCGTGGAGCCCAACCAGAACGCCGAGCGATCTGCCCGGTCGTTTCAGGCCGCGCAGTCTTCGCGATCGCGCTTGACCTACGACCAGGAGCTCAGCCGGGTTTTCGTCGAGATCGTCGACCCCGAATCCGGTGAAGTGGTTCAGCGCTTCCCGCCGGAAGAACTGGTCAAGCACATCGACAGCATCGTCGCCGCGGCCAATGGCGAAGTCGACGATTCAGGCCTGGTCTTGGACCGGGTCGTCTGAGCCTGCCCGACGCGCCGATCTTCTCGCGCTGAAATTCCAAGGTCCATCAGCAGCCGTCCGCGGGTAATTGTTGCCGGTTCATCCTTGCCGGGTGCTTGGCGGCTGGCCGCCTACGCATTGTCTTGGGAAACCTATATACCTGATTTCCTGAGCTTTTCCACAGCCCTGAGAGTGGCACGCCTTTCGCATTGCCGTTGGGCGGCCCGCCCGCTTTCGGGTCCGGAAATCGTCGGGAGAACAGGCAAGCCATGGCCGGAAGCACGCCAGAACCAAGAGCTGCCGCGACCCGCAGCCGGTTTCGCTGGACCGCGCTGTTCGCCGCGCTGTTCCTGGCCGCGGCCCTGCGGCCGGAGCTCGCCCAGGCCCAGGCGCGCATCAAGGATATCGCCGAATTCGAGGGCGTGCGCGACAACCAGCTGATCGGCTATGGGCTGGTGGTCGGCCTGAACGGCACCGGCGACGACCTGGACAGCGCCGTCTTCACCCGGGAAAGCCTGATCGGCATGCTCGAGCGCCTCGGCGTCAACGCCCGCAGCGACGACCTCGAGACCGACAACGTGGCCGCGGTCATGGTCACCGCCCACCTGCCGCCCTTCGCCCGCCAGGGCCAGCGCATCGACGTAACGATCTCGACCCTGGGCGACGCCAAGAGCCTGCTGGGCGGCACCCTTGTGGTCAGCCCGCTGATGGGCGCGGACGGCGAGATCTACGCCGTCGCCCAGGGTGCCGTCACCGTGGCCGGCTTCAGCGCCGGCGGCGCGGCCGAGGAGGTCAGCAAGGGGGTCCCGACCACCGGCCGCATTCCCAACGGCGCGATCATCGAGCGCGAGGTCGAATTCGACCTGCAGCGCATGGTGAGCGTGAAGGTCAGCCTCAGGAACCCGGATTTCACCACCGCGCGCCGCCTCGCCGCCGCGGTCAACGGCGCCGTCAAAGCGCCGATCGCCCAACAACTCGATTCGGCCACCGTACTCGTCCAGGTGCCGCCCGAGTACCCCGGCGGCACGGTCGGGCTGCTGAGCGAGATCGAGCAGTTGCGTATCGCCGCCGACCAGACCGCCCGCGTGGTGATCGACGAGCAGTCAGGCGTCATCGTCATGGGCGAAAGCGTTCGGATCAGCACGGTCGCGATCGCCCAGGGCAACCTGACCATCCGCATCACCGAAACGCCGCAGGTCAGCCAACCCAATCCGCTGTCGGCCACCGGCAACACGGAAACCGTCGACCGCACCAACGTCCAGGTCGACGAGAACGGCGACCAGCGCCTGGCGGTCCTGCCGGCCGGCGTCAGCCTGCAGGAGCTGGTCAACGGCCTGAACGCCCTGGGCATCGGACCGCGCGACATGATCACGATCCTGCAGGCGATCAAGGCGGCCGGCGCCCTGCAGGCCGAAATCGAGGTGCTGTGATGGGGCCGAAACAGATCGTCGCCGAGCTGGCAGGACCTGGTCCGCACGCCATCGGGCAAGCGGCCGGTTCGCGATCGGCGGATCTCGAGAAAGCGCACCGGACCGCCGAGGAATTCGAAGCGCTTTTTCTCGCGCAAATGTTGGCGCCGATCTTCGAGCAGCTGGGGACCGACCCGCTGTTCGGCGGCGGCCCCGGCGAAGAGGTCTATCGCTCCATGATGGTGCAAGAATACGGCAAGGCGATCGCCCGCTCCGGCGGTGTCGGCATCGCCGATGCCGTGCAACGTGAAATCCTTAGGCTACAGGAGAGCCAGCCGTGACCGAGAACACCACTGAGACGACGGCCCCCCGGATTGCCGAACAACTGACCCGGACCGTCGGCCGCCTGACGGCGCTGATGCAGGACGAAGTTCGGCTGCTCGAGACCATGCGCACCGGGGAGATCGAATCCCTGTTGCCCGATAAGCAGGCCGCGACGAAGACCTACCGGGACCTGCTCGGCCAGCTGGCCGACCGTCCGGAACTGCTGCGGGACCTCGACTCCGAGGCAAAGACCGCGATCAAGGCGGCGGCGCAAGATCTGGCCGCCGCGACCGAAGCAAATGCGCTTGCGCTCAGGGCCGGGATCGAGGTCAACGGCCGCCTGGTGAGAGCCATCGCCCACGCGGTGCGTGACGAGCAGCGCGGCGGCAACCGCTACCAGGCGAACGGCGGATTGAGCGAAGGCGGACCGGTGGACACGCTGCCAGCGGTATCGGTCAACCAGGTTCTCTAGGGCGGGCCAACGGGAGATCCCACGAGATGTCGCTTATCGGTTCGCTCAATACCGCGCTGTCCGGCCTGCAGACGATGCAGGCCGCCTTGCAGACCGTTTCCAACAACATCGCCAACGTCAACACCGAGGGCTACACGCGCAAGGTCAGCCAGCCACAGACCCTGGTGGTGGCCGGCCAGGCGGTCGGCGTCGAGCTGGCCGCGGTGCAGCGCACGGTCGACGAACAGCTGCTGCGCCAGATCCGCGACCATATCGCCAAGCTGACCGGACAGCAGGTTCAGAGCGGCATCCTCGACCAGACCCAAAACCTGTTCGGCTCGCTGGCCGACAACAGCTCGGTCAGCCACGGCCTGACCGAGTTCGGATCGGCGATCGAAGCCATGGCGAACGCGCCGGAAAGCGTGGTTGCGCGCAACGGCGTCGTGGACACCGCCCGCCGTCTGGCCGACCAGCTGAACTTCATGACCGACAACCTGCAACGGATGCGGGCCTCGACCGACCGTGAGATCGCCGCCTCGATCGACCGGATCAACGGCCTGCTGCCCGACATCGACGACGTGAACGTGGAGATCGCCAGCGGCCTCGCGATCGGCCGGCCGGTCGGCGATCTGCGGGACAGGCGCGACCTCCTGATCGACCAGCTCGCCGCCGAGATCGATATCCACTATTTCGAGCGAACCAGCGGCGAAGTGGTCATCACCACGAGCTCCGGGCGGACCCTGCTCGACAGCCTGCCGACCAATCTGGGATTCACGCCCTCGGCCCAGGTCGCCGCCGGCGCCACCCTGCAGAACGGCCTGGCCGGCATCACCTACGGGACGGCCGGTTTGGACATCACCGGCGAGATTCGCTCCGGCCGCCTGGACGGCCTGCTGACCCTGCGCGACGAAACCCTGGTCGACCTGCAGGCCGAGATCGACCGCTTGGCCGAGGCCCTGAGGGACGGCATCAACGCCCTGCACAACGACGGCACCGCCTTCCCGGCGCCCGGCAGCCTGACCGGCAGCCGCAGCGTCGCGGCGACCGACGCACCGGCCTTCGGCGGCAACTTCCGCGTCGCGGTGGTCGATGCCGCCGGCCTGGTGGTCGAGGCGCTGGACATCGACCTGACCGCCCTGGCGCCGCCCAACGTCGGCCAGTTGGTCGCCCAGATCAACGCCATGGCCAATGCCAGCGCCAGCATCAACGCCAACGGGCAGTTGGTGCTGACCGCAGCCGGCGGCAACGGCATCGCGGTCAACGAAAGCGATAGCGCGGTCGCCACGGGAAACACCACCCAGGGTCTGGCCCACTTCCTGGGACTCAACGACCTGTTCGTCAGCGGCAGCGACTTCGACGTCTATCAGAGCGACCGCAGCGCCAGCGCCACCGCCGTACTGGGCCTCGCCGGCTCGCTCGACTTTTCCGTTGCCGGCGCGACCACCAGCGTGGCCTACGCCGCCGGCGACAGCCTGACCGACATCGCGACGGCGATCAACGCCGCGCTCGGCGGCGCCAACATCGCGGCCACGGTGGTGAACGAGGGCAGCGGCTTCCGGTTGGAGATTCGCGACGGCGACGGCGACAACTTCTTCCTGTCCGACACCGGGACCCTGAGCGGACAGCTGAATCTGCGCGCGGGCCAGGCCGGCACGGCCGGCCTCCTGGAAGTACGCCCGGCGGTGCTGGCCGATCCCAACCTGGTCGCGCGCGGCGAGCTGTCGTCGGCTGTCACCCTCGCCGTCGGCGACATCGCGATCTCCGCCGGCGACGGATCGATCGCGCGGGCCATGGCCGATGCTTTCACCACGGACCGAAGCTTCGCCGCGGCCGGCGGCTTGCCGGTCAGCGTCACCACGCTGGCCGGCTATGCCGCCAACATTCTTTCGCTCAATGCCGCGAACGCCAGCGTCCTCGGCGACGAAATCGCCTTCGGCGAGAGCTTCGCCATCGCGCTGGAGACCCAGTCGGCCGCGATCAGCCAGGTCAACCTGGACGAGGAACTGGCCCAGCTCGTGGTGCTGCAAAACGCCTATGCCGCCTCGGCGCGCTTGACCACCACGATCTCCGAACTGCTCGACCTGCTGATCGAGATCGTCTGATGACTCAAAGCAGGAAATAAGGAACCAAGGCCATGATCCGTGTCGGCACTCTCGCGCAGAACAATCTGACGCTGTTCCACACGCTCAACACTTTGTCGCGCGCGCAGGACCTGCAAATCCAGCTCGCCAGCGACAAGAAATCCCAGGACTACGCCGGCATCGACAAGGACGCGTTGCGCCTGGTCTCGCTGGAGATCACGCGCCTGGAGATCACACAGTTCACCAGCAACATCGCGACCGGGGAGCAGCGCCTCGAACTGCTCGATCTCAGTGTCGCCTCGATCGAGGAGGTCAGCCGTGATTTCCGCGCCATCCTGGAAACGGCGCTCAACGGCCCCGACGCCTTGGGCAGCGACCTGGTCCAGCTGGCGGCGGACCGGCGGGCCATGGTCGCGGACCTGCTCAACTCGCGCGACGGCGCGCGCTTTCTCTTCGCCGGCGCGCGGGTCGACCGGCCGCCGGTCGACCTGTCCGCGCCGGGCTACACCAGCGTGACGCTGATCGAGGCCGACGGGGTGACGGTCGACAGCACCTACTACGAGGCCGACTATACCCAGGTCCAAGGCAACACCCTGCCCTTCGCCCAGGGGTCCTTCTACCAGCAGATTTTTTTCGACAAGAACGGCGCGCTGCCGGCCGGGCCGCTGCCGGCCGACCTGGACAACCCGACCTTGAGCGAGTTCGTCGCCGAGGACCCGGCGCTGTGGCAGTACTACGTCGACCGCCTGGACGCGGCCGCCCTGCTGGCCAACCCGAAGTTGGACTACTATCAGGGCGACACCCAGGCGACCACCGTACGGGCCGACGACGACCTGGACGTGACCTTCGACGTGCGCGCCGACCTGACCGCCTTCCAGCAGGTTCTGAGCGCGCTCGACGCGGTCGCCAACCTGCCGGACGGCGACACCGGCGACCCCTTCCAACGGGCGGTCGTCGCCAAGGCGCGCGACATGCTGAACGGCGCCCTGGATGCCCTGAACGGCAGCGGTATCGACACTCTGGACCAGTTGCGCATCGAACTGAGCCGGGCGCGCGACAACCTGAAGTTCGCGCGCGAACGACACGAAAGCCTCTCGGCCTACGCCGAGGGCGTGATCCACGACATCGAGCACATCGACCGCAACGAAGTCGTCGTCCGGCTGCAAAGCAATCAGCAGGTGCTCGAGGCATCCTACGCCTCGCTCGCCAGGCTTCAGTCGCTCACGCTTCTGGATTTCATATGACCGTTTAGCTAGTCCATTAGGACGAACTTAACGGGCATCGGTGTAAACTGGTCCGGGCTCTAATTTGTTGGATCGACCATGCTGACGTTTCCGACCAATAACACCATCGTCAACAGCATCGCCACCTCCCTGGTGCGGCTGGCGCAGGCGGCGGCGCGCCCGAACTTCGAGCTGCAGTTCAACATCGCCCAGAACGTCGAGCTGGCCCGCCTCGATGCGAAGATCGCGGAATTCCAGGAGTCCGACTTCGGGCAGGGCAAGACCGCCTTGCTGCGGGTCAAGGCAAGCCGCCTGGAACGCGAACTCGAGGAGGTCAAAGCCTATAGCGCCACGGTCAAGACCAACCGGCTGACCGTGAAGGACCTGCAGAATCAGCTCGATGAGCTGCGCGCGCTAGCCGATCCCACGACCGTGGCCGAGTTCGACAGCAAGCGGGCCGAGGTGCTGCAGTCGCTGGACAAGCTGCTGAGCGCCACCCCCGGCCGCTTGGGCGCGCCGGACGGGCTGGCGGCGACCAAGGCCGACGGCCTGGCGGCGATCGAGGCCATCGTCACCAACGACTTCGCCTCGGCGGCGGACGTTCAGGCCGCGCAGGATGCGATCGACGCCGTCAGGAGCGACCTCGACGGATCGCTCGCGATCATCGAAATCAACAACACGCTGTCGGTCAACCTGATCAAAACCGTGGACCGCAGCCTGGACCAGGCCAAGCTCAAGATCGACGACATCGAGATCGCCGAGCGCAAGAAGCAGATCGACGAGATCCAGGCGCTGCGCGACCGCACCGCGCAGATCCTGACCAATATATCCTTCGCCTTCGAAGCCGCCCAGGCGCTCACCGACTCGCTGGCCGAGAGCACGCTCCTGCCCCGGGAAGTCGAACCGGGCTCGGTGCTCAACCTCTTCGCCTGATCGGCGCCCCCTCGAAATCCAACGATCGACAGCCCGGCAACAACTGCCCCGTTGGGCAAGAATTGCCGCGCAACCCGGTAAGTTCTGCCGGGTCGAAGCACGTGGTTAAACGGCATTAAGTATAGGCGCCAGCGGGCCGCCTGGGGCGGTCCGCCGCGCCTCGGGTGGCACGGCCATTGCGTCTGAAGGGGTGGGTCAGAACGGCCCGGGGACCAGAAGGTCCATGACATAACGCTTCAGAATGGAGATCCAGAATGGCAAGTGAAATCACCCTTTCCGCAGCCGCACGCGCCAGCGTGCTCGCGCTGGGCAACACCAGCGACCTGATCAACCGCACCAACAACCGTCTGTCGTCCGGCCTGCGCATCGCGAGCCCGGTCGACGATGCGCGTGTCTTCTTCGAGGCCAAGTCGCTCAGCGACCGGGCCAGCGCGCTCGACGAAAAGAAGAGCGGCATCGATCAGGCGATCTCTTCGGTCAGCGCCGCCCTCGAGGCGGTCGAGACGATCGACTCGGTCGTCCGTCAGGCCAAGGGTCTGGCGATCGCCGCCAAATCGGCGACCGGCACCGAGCTGGCATCGCTGGTCTCGCAGTACAACGAGCTGTTGACCCAGATCGACAACCTGGCGGCCGACGCCACCTTCCAGGGCCTCAACCTGGTCAACGGCACCGGCGAGACGCTGACCGTCGAGTTCAGCAACCTGACCTCGAGCCAGCTGGCCATCGATTCGGTCGACCTGACCACCGACACGACCGGCCTCGACATCACCTCGGCGGCGAACTTCAGCCTCACCTCGAACATCGATGCGGCGATCGTGGAACTCGATGCCGCGGTCGAGACCCTCGAAGGCGAGGGCCAGGAGATCGGTTCGAACGTGGCCTTGTTACAGACCCGCCTCGACTTCACCGTGAACTACGTCAACGTTCTCGAGGAAGGCGCCGGCAAGCTGACCTTGGCCGACATCACCGAGGAAGGCGCCAACCTGGTGGCATTGCAGACTCGCCAGCAGTTGGGCATCAGCGCCCTGGCCTTCGCCGGCCAGAGCGAGCAGTCGGTGTTGGCGCTGTTCCGATAGGAGACAGCACGACCCACCGACCATCGGTCCTTTCGGGGGGCGCGCAAGCGCCCCCCTTTTTTTGCCCCTGCGCCGCCCCGCGGCGCCGGTAACTTTTGCCATCGGTCCCGGCAATGCCTGCCTCCCGACCGGCAAGCATGACCGCCACGAAATTCACCAGATATCTTTAACTATCTGTTTTAATTGCATACTTCTTGTGGTACAGCGATTGCAACCAGGCCATCGAAGAACAAGACCGTTCGTAGCAACCCTTCCAGTATGGAGACGGGACGATGGCCTCCGAGATTTCCCTTTCCGCCGCCGTGCGCGAGAACCTGCTCGCGCTGTTGAGCACCGAGCGTCTGATCTCGCGCACCCAGAACCGGCTGTCGTCCGGGCTCCGGGTTGCCAGCCCGATCGACGACGCCCGCATCTTCTTCGAATCGAAGGCGATCAGCGACCGGGCGCGCGACATGGACGAGAAGAAGGAGGGCATCGACCAGTCGATCTCCTCGGTCACCACGGCGCTGGAAGCTATCGAGTCGGTCGACGCCATCGTGCAGCAGATGAAGGGCCTGGCGATCGCCGCCAAGACCGCGACCGGCAACGAGCTGACCAGCCTGGTCGACCAGTACAACGAGCTGCGCACCCAGATCGACAACCTGACCGGCGACGCCAACTACCAGGGCCTGAACCTGGTGAACGGCACCGGCGAGACCCTCGAGGTGTCGTTCAGCACAGATACCACGAGCGTGCTCAACATCGATTCGATCGACGTCCGGGCGGGCAGCACGGGGCTCGCCCTGACCTCGGCGGCCAACTTCAGCCTGGCCAGCGTGATCACCGCCGCCCTGGCCGAGATCACCAGCGCCATCGAAACGCTCAGCGGCGAGGCCCAGACGCTGGGCTCCAACATCGCGCTGCTGCAGACCCGGCTCGACTTCAACGAAAGCTACGTCAACGTGCTCGAAGCCGGCGCCGACAAGCTGACCCTGGCCGACATTACCGAGGAGGGCGCCAACCTGGTGGCCCTGCAGACCCGCCAGCAGCTGGGCATCAGCGCCCTGGCCTTCGCCGGCCAGAGCGAGCAGGCGGTGCTGCAGCTCTTCAGGTAGGCGTGGCATGGGCGACCACGAGCAAGCCGGATAACGCCGACATGGAACCGACCGGCATGGACCGGGACGAGAGCGCGGTTGCGGCGGCCATCCGACAGGCGGCCGCCTGCCTGGAATCCGAGCTGCACGACGACGCCATCCTGGCCTGCGAAAGCGCCCTGAAACAGCATTCGGCATGTGCCGAGGCGTTCTTTCTGCTCGGCCTGGTCACGCTCGATCTCGATGAACCGACTCAGGCGCTCAAGCTGCTGGAAAAGGCGCACGAGATCGATCCCGGCGTTCAGGAATTCGCCGAGGCGCTGGCCGCGACCTACGCGCGCCTGGGCAAGGTCGCCGACGGGCTGTTCCATGCCAAGGTGGCGACCGCCTTGGCGCCCCATCCGACCATCACGGGTCTGCTGCCGGCGCGCTTCGGCAGCTTCTTCAGGAACCTGGAGACGACCCATCGCCATGTTTATCGCGACCGGGCGCGGCGCAAGCTCGAAGCCGGCGATTTCGCCGGCGCGGCCGCCGACAGCGGGAAACAGCTCGAGCTGACGCCCGGCGATGTTCCGACCCTGCGGCTCATGGCCCGCGCCGGCTACGGCAACGGCCAGCTCGAACGGTCGATGGCAGCGTTCCACGCGGTGCTCCATGACGGCGTGGCGCTGGCCGAGGACGTCAGTGGCCTGGCTCGAACCCTGAGCGCCGCCGGCCGGGTGGCGGAGGCCGACGCCTGCCACCGGACCGCCGTCGACCTGGCGCCGGAGCGCGCCGATCTGCACTCCCTCTGGCTGGCGGATTTGGCGCGCGATCCGGAGACCCCCAGCGCGGCCCTCACCGCGGCCCATCGGGAATGGCAGCAGCGCCACGCGGGCGGGATCGAGCCCTGGCGGCCGGCGGCAGGCGCAGATGCCGAACCGGAGCGCCGGCTGCGCGTCGCCTACCTCTCGGGCGGGTTCTACGACAATGACCTGATGCGCCTGCTCAAGCCGATCCTCGAGGCGCACGACCGCACGGCGGTCGAGCTCTTCTGCTACAGCGACGGCACCCGCAGCGACGTGACCTCCGAGGGACTGATGCGCCGGTCCGACAAGTGGACCGACATCACCGGAGTCGACGACGAGACGGTCTGGCAAATCCTGCGTGGCGACCAGATCGACATCGCGGTCGATCTGTCGGGCCACGAACAGGGCGGCCGACCGCTGGTCTTCGCCCGGCGCCCGGCGCCCGTGGCGCTCAGCTGGTTCGGCACGCCGCATCCGACCGGCGTCGCCGCCATCGACCACTTCGTCACCGACGAGCTGGCCTGGCCCGCCGACTGTCCGCCGCCCGCGACCGGCGAGGCCGTGTGGCGCCTGCCACGCGCCGCTTTCGCCTACGGCGCGCCGAGCCTGCTGCCGCCGGTCGGCCCCCTGCCCGCGCCGGCGCACGGGCACCTGACGCTTGGCGTCTCGGGCGAGCTGGGCGCGATCGGCCCGCGGACCGTGGCGCACTGGGCCGGGCTGCTGCGGTCGCTCGACCGGGCCAGGCTATTGATCTGCAACCGCTTCGACCAGGACCAGTCCTGCATCGACCGGCCGTTGGAACTGTTCGCGCACTTGGGTCTGCGCAACCGTGTCGATGTCGTCAACATGGCCGACAACTTCCAGACCGAGTTCGATTTCTACCAGCACGTCGACTTGGCGCTCTCCAACGGGTCGCTGGGCGAGCTGGCGGACAACTGCCGGGCCTTGTGGATGGGCGTACCGCTGCTGGTCCTGAGCGGCGACCGGCACGGCACGAGACTGGGGGCAAGTCTGGTCGCCGCGGCGGGCCATCCCGGCTGGGCCGCCGAATCCGCAGCGGCGCTCGCCGCCCTGGCCGCTGACCTGTCGGCCGACCTTGGCCGTCTGGCCGAGCTGCGGGCCGGCCTGCGCGAGGCGGTGAGCCGCTCGCCGCTGGCCGACGTCGCCGGTTTCGCGCGGGCTCTGGAACAGGCCTACCGGGCCATGTGGCGCGACCACTGCGCCACCGGAGCCCCGCGGGGGCCCTCACGTAAACCCGGCGTCTAGCCGACCGCGCGCAGGCGCTGGTCGGTTTCCCGGACCAGCTCGGTCAACTGCCGCCTCATATCGCGGAAGGTCTCACGCACCAGTTGCGCGGCGATTTCGCGATAGCGCGTCCGGTCCTTGGCGTCGGCGAGCCGCCGGTCGTACCAGCGGACACAGCCGATGATCAGCAGCGTCGTGCCGGTCAAGTAGGCCTTGGTGACCGCGCTCTGTTCGCCGGCCCGGCCGACGGTCTCGAACAGCGCGTGGATCCAGCCGATGCCCTGCTCCGCACCGTCCTCGTTGTCCCGTAGGTCGGCTTCCAGGCGATCGAAGACCGCCTCGACCTCGGCCAGCCGGGCGTCGCCGTCCCACATGTCTTGCAGCAACTTGGCGGTAAAGACGCGCAAAGACCCGGCGATGCTCCGCTTGAGCGCCGCGGCGTCGACCGGATCGGCCGGCAACTCGATCGCGCGCGCCACCTTGGGCAAGGCGCCGGCGATGCGAACGCCGTCGCTGCAGTTGTAGACCCGCACGCTGCGGTGCGAGGCGAGCACGTTTTCCAGAACGCTGCGCGACCAGTTGAGGATCGCCTCGCCGCTCGCCTGGCCGCCGAAGTTGCCCGGGAAGCTCAGGGTCGCGGTGGCGTAGTCGTCGATCAGGCCGGTCGAATAAACGCTGCCGTCGGCATGGAAGCGGCCGTCGCTCTTCGATCCCATGTCGACCCCGAAGGCATAGATCTCGCGAAATCCGAGCCGGATGGCGGCGATCAAGGCCGTGTTGGCGACCGTCGGTCCGGCCGGCTTGAGGATCTGGAAAAACCGCCCGAACAGGGCGGTCGAGCTGACCACCTCGCGGAAAAAGAAGATCGTGTCGTCGAACATCTCCGGCACCGCGGGCTGAACCGTCGCCGAGGCGATCAGCGTGATGCCTTCGAGCCCGAACGTCGCGGCGGTCTCGGACAGATGGCGCACGGTCGGCTCGGCGTTCTCCAGCTCGACGTGAAAAGCCGGCCGAACGCCCCGGTTCAGCAGCACCCGCAGGCCGGTGCCGATGGAGATGACCACGGCCCGCCCGGCATGGGCCGCCAGAAAGTCCAGGTCGCCCTGGACCGAGGGGCCCGAGCCGACGATGAAGACCGGCTCCGGGCGGACCGCGTGATAGTCGCTGAGGATGCCGACCGGCGCGCGGGCCAGGTTCGACGCCGCGTTGCGGGTCATGACCAGCTCGTCTTCGAAGAAGCCGAGCCCGGCGAGGGCCAGAAACATATGCTGGCGGATCCGATCCTTGGACTGCTCCAGGATCACCGAGGGATAGTGGGTATAGAGATAGAGACCGTCTAGCAGGGCCGGGTTGTTGGCGCGCAGCGTCTGGGCCACCATGTTGGCGATCGCGGTCGGCTCCCGCTCCACGACGAAGGAGATCTTGCGCCCCGCCGCCTCCGCGGCCGCCAGCACGGCGTGCCAATCAACCACGAAGAGCGAGTGGTAGATGAACTCGAGGTTCGGCTCGATCAGGACGAGCAGCCGGGGCGTCGTGCGCTCGATCAGGGGTCCCACATGCAGCCCCAGGCCGACGCCGAAAACCAGCAGGAACTCGCTGTCCTCGGGCGCGTTGGCGCCGTCATAGGCGATGCCTTCTTCGGCCAGGCGATCGGTCAGGGCGATACAAAGGTCGCCGCAGCTGCCGGTCAGGTTGCCGGGATTCGGTTCGCCGATCGTTTGGCGCTGGGGCTTGGTGAAATAGCGGTCGATCTGCTTGGCGGTGTCGGCGGCCGCGTCGCCGCCATAGAAGCCCTGCCCGAGGAAAGCCATGTCGACACGGCCGGCGGGATCGACCACCAGTTGCGAGCTTGGCGCCTTGACGGCGGCCAAGCGGCCATGGAGACGGGGTGCCCAGCGCTTGAAGGCCTCCAGGTTCGCCTGGAAGAATTCCGTCGCCCGATCGGGCCCGGCGCTGTCTAGCATCACCATCGTCTATAGCCCTGCACACACCGATATGACCGTCTCCCGCCGCCCGATCGCCGATGCGGCCGCGCGCGGTCCGGTCAAGTCAAGCAGTGGTAGCGGAATTATGTTTAACCGTTCCTTAAAGGAGAGTGCCTATTACTTATCATCTAATCTTTTCTTACGGAATTTGCTTGGCCCGCCACAGGTCGAAACACCGAAAGCACATCAGGCCAAACCACACCGGGGTAAGAGTTCGAGTGAGATGCTGGATCAGAAATCTGCGACCTGTGGCGCCGCGCGTCTGACCAAGTTTACGCCCCGAGGCGAGGCCCGCGACGAGTTGCTGCGGCAATTGAAGGGCGCGAACATCCTGGTTACCGGCGGCACAGGGTCGTTCGGCAAGTCGTTCGTCCGACGCGTCCTGGAGCTGGCCGCGCCGGCGCGCCTGGTGGTTTTCTCGCGCGACGAGCTCAAGCAGTTCGAGATGCAGCACGCGCCCGGCTTCGACGGGCGCCGCGAGCTGCGCTACTTCATCGGCGACGTGCGCGACCTGAGCCGCCTGGAGATGGCCATGCGCGACGTTGACACCGTGATCCACGCCGCCGCCCTGAAGCAGGTGCCGACCGCGGAATACAATCCCTTCGAATGCATCCGTACCAACGTGATGGGGGCGGAAAACGTGGTTCAGGCTGCGATCAGAAACCGGGTCAAGCGGGTGATCGCGCTGTCGACCGACAAGGCGGCCAACCCGATCAACCTCTACGGCGCCAGCAAGCTGGCTTCCGACAAGATCTTCGTCGCCGCGAACCATTTGAGCGGCTCGGCCGGCACCCGCTTTTCCGTCGTCCGCTACGGCAACGTGATCGGCTCGCGCGGCAGCATCGTGCCCTTCTTCAAGCGCCTGATCGCCGAGCGGGCGGAGAGCCTGCCAATCACCGACGAGCGCATGACCCGCTTCTGGATCACGCTGATCGAAGGGGTGGACTTCGTGCTTTCGTCGCTGCAAAGGATGCACGGCGGCGAGATCTTCGTCCCCAAGATCCCCAGCATGAAGATCCTGGAGCTGGCCAAGACCCTGGCGCCGCAGATGCCGCACCACGTCAGCGGCATCCGGCCCGGCGAAAAACTGCACGAGGTCATGGTCACCGAAGACGATGCCCGCAACACAGTGGAGCTGTCGGATTGCTATGTCATCAAGCCGAGCTTCGCCTGGTGGAACGGCAAGGCCTATGCCGACGACGGCGCCAACCCGGTCGCCGAGGGCTTTCGCTATACCAGCGACTCCAATCACGAATGGCTCGACGCTGTCGGCCTGGAACGAATGCTCGAGGACGCCTAGTGGATCGGTGCCGACATATGCGTAACAAGGCTTTGGACGTCACTTGCCTTGTCGTGCCCGGGCTATAAACCCGGGCATCCAGGGCTGCCGGCCGCTCCTGGATTGCCGGATCAAGCCCGGCAATGACAGCAGCGGGCCATCAAGTGTCGGAGTCAAACCCTCGGGGACTTTCAGGCCGCAAAGTCATGATTAACCGTTCCTTAAGAGCAATATTAATATTTTACATCTAGTCTCTAATTTTTATGGGCGGCCAGGTCATGCCACTGAAGCTTTCGGTTAGCAAAGGCGAGAAATTCATCGTCAACGGCGCCGTGATCCGGAACGACGGCGACGGCATCAGCCTTCTGTTCGAGAACCAGGCCCAGATCCTGCGCCAGAAGGACATCCTGACGCCGGAGACCGCCAGCACGCCAGCGGCCCGGGTCTACCTCGCCCTGCAGTGCGCCTATCTGTTCCCGGACAAGGCGGTGGCCCATCTGACCGACTTCCAGAACCTCCTGAACGACTACATCGAGGCCGCGCCCAGTGCCCAGCCGATCGCCGAGGAAATCCGCGGGCTGGTCGGCAAGGACCAGCTTTACAACGGCCTGAAAGCCTGCGCGAAGCTGCTCAGTCACGAGCACGAGGTGTTCACTCATGTCCAATGAGGGGGCGGTCAAATCCTACGACACCCCCCGCAGGCACGGCGGCGCACCCCGGGAAACCGAGGGCCGGGCCCTGCTCGAGGCGGCCCGGCGCCTGGCAGACGCCCAGCAGAAGCCTGAGGACAAGCACGGCCTGCGCGAGGCGGCGCGGTTGAACTGGCGGCTCTGGACCATATTCCAGGCCGAGCTCAGCGCCCCGGACTGCCCGATGCCGGTGGAAATCCGCACCAACATGCTCAATCTGTGCAATTTCGTCGACAAGCGCACGGTCGCCCTCCTGGCCAAGCCGGCGCCGGACTTGGTCGACGTCCTGATCAACGTCAACCGCCAGATCGCCGCCGGGCTGCTGACCAGGGCCGATCAAGCCCAGACGGACAAGCAAGAAGAAAGCGCCGGCGACGCCGCCCCACCGACCAAGCCGGAAGGCTTCTCGATCTGACCTCCAGCGGTCATTGGCCACGGACGGCTCAGATCAGCCAGGTCTAGCCGTTTGTCGCGGCAATGTGGAAGATCTGCTTCTTTTCAAAGAACGGTCATTCGTAACGACTGGCGGGAACTTCCGGGTCTGACCCAGAACGCTCCTCACTTTTTGAAGAAGCAGCTCAGTAGGAGGCTAACTCGCCGGCAGCAGGCGACTTGCCGGATCCGGCACGGCCGAAACCGGGTTCTTGAAGTTGAACGGCAGGGCCGGCGGCCTCGCTTCCCTTATGAATTCAAGCTCGACACCCAGCGTGACGGTGCCACCGCTCGCTTGGCCCAGGGTCGTTGAGGAACTTGCGGATTTGATGTCCAGCAGCCGATCCGTCCCCGACTCGGAAATGACCTTGGCGCTCCCTGCAATGGCGCCGACCGCCGCCTGCAGGCCGTCGAGGACGTCGAACTGTTCCACCGCATGCTGGAAAACTCGCGTCGACCGCTGCCAACGGCGGGCGGGTGACCGGGGTGGTCTTGCCCCGGCCACCCGCGCAGGATCCGGCCGAGTCCGGGCCCGGCCGGGGCCGACGCCGCCGATATCAGGCGCTCACTGGACCCGGCCGCAGGTCGCGTAGACGGTCAGGTCGATCCTGCAGCAGCCGAGCACCACCACATTGTCGTTCAGGACTCCGACCACCCAGCCATTGGCGCCGTTATCCAGGGAGAAGGCCACCTCGGTCAGCCGGACATCTGCCGTGATCAGGAGGCTCCTGGGCACGATCGCATAGCCGCCGCCGGTGACGTCATAGCTCGCCGGGCAGGTGGCGGACAGAATGAGCCTTCCGACGACTAGGCCGGCCGAGGGGATCTCCGCCGTCTCCTCCACCCGAATCGACTGGAAGGTCCCGGTCCCGGTGCCGATGCTATCGGACTCGCAGACGACGGTGCCGTTGGCGTTGATCACCCGGATCGAGCTGCCGGGCGGGCACACGCCGCTCACGCGGCGCTGTGTCAGCGCCAACTGCGCCTGCAGGTCGGCAAGCTCTCCTGCCAACGACGCGACCTCGTCCTGGAGCGCGGCGATATCGCCGTCGTGCGCGTCAACGCGCGTGGTCAGGTTGGCAATCTGGGTCTGGATGGCAGCGATCAGCTCTTGGGTGATCTGATCGGCCTGGATGATGGCGGCGATATCGCTCTCGTTGACCGCCACCCGAGCCTCCAGGTCCATGAGGCGGGTGCGCAAGACCTCTATGAGTTGACTCTGAAACTCGATCGCCGCCTGCAGCGCCGCGATGTCTTGCTCGTTGGCCGCGACCCGCTCCTGCAACAGGCCGGCGGCGGTCTGGATCGCCACTATCAGCTCGTCCTGCTCGGCCTGCGAGGCCCAGAGAGCGTCGATCTTGGCCTGCAGGTCGGCGACGGCCGCGTCGAGATCCTGGTTCAGCGCATCGATTTGGGACTGCAGCATCTGGAAGGGCCGCCCGTTCGGCAGGCTCTTCTCTTAGGGATCGCCGTTCGCCGCGAAGGCGCCGGTCTCCAGTGCTAGGCCTAGCAATAGCGCCATGGCGAACGCTGACGATCGAAGCAATAATCAGTTCATAATCTAACCCCCATTTCAGAATTTTGAAGGACATCATCGGGGAACGTCCCGATGACGTAATTTGGATGATTTGGATAGGTCGTCGACTTAGCGCCATGGCGGCCGCTATTGTCATTGATCTGCATCATCGCCCTGCCAGGGACCAAAAGCGCGATCTCGGCGAATTCGCCGCCCACTGCGATGGCGAGTGACGCCATGAGCCGCAGGGGCGGAAAAATGACCGATCCCCCCATGAGAGCTCCAAAGCAAAGGGGCCGAGCCCTTCCCTCTCCCCGAGGCGAGAAAGGAGCAGCGCGGCGGTCCCGGCAGATTCTACCGCTTAGGCCGAAAGAATCTGCCGCCGGCCTGCGGCGGCGCCTCGGGGGCACTAAAAAAATTATTTGTTTTCAATAGCCTGTTCTGCCCGCCCTGTGGCCTGCAATTTGCAACTGCCTGCCGGAATCCGGGCAGACAGGAGAGGTCGGGACCGCCGAGCCATGGACATTCTTCCCATCACGATCGCCGCGCCGCGCGCCGAGCAGATCGGCACGCCGGCGGCGGACGAGGCCAAGGACGGCTGGTTCGGCACGCTGCTACAGGCGAGCGACGAGCGCGCGGAATTCCGCGAGCCGGAGACCAGGCACGCGCCCGAGCCGGATCGATCCGCCGCGAAGGATCGGCCGGCCGATGACCGCGGCTCCGCGCCGCCGCCGGCCGGCGACAAGGACACCGAGATCCCCGGCGATCTTGCCACGCATCCCGAGCAACCGGCCAACCAGTCCGCCGCGACAGCCGTCCTCGAAAGTTCGCCGGCGCGGCGCGAGGTTGTTTCGAGCCGGCCCGCGGCGAAGGTGCCGCCGGCGCGATCGGCGCCCGAAAAACGGGCCGGGGCTCGGCAGGGCGCCCAACTCACCGCCGCCGCGCCGGCCGAGAAGGCCACCCACGACGGGCCGCAGCCGACCGCGACGCCGGTCGCCGCCAAAGCGGCCGCACCGGCCGGCAACAGCGTCGCACCGTCACCGGTCAGCGCCCCCAACCCGGATACCGTGGCCAAACCCGGCGCTTCGGCCACGGCGGCAGCGCCACCGCCGCACCTGCGAATCAAACCGCGGATCGAAAACCGGCGCCAAGGTCCGGGCGACGAGCCGTCGGCCAAACCGTCCGGCGCCAGCGAGCGCTCGGCCACCCGCCGGAAAGACCCGGCCATGGCGAAGACCGCAACCGCGCGCGCCAAGGCGAGCGCCGATGGCCAAGCCCCGCGCGTCGCGCCAAACCTGCAGCAAAGCTTCGGCGCCCAGCCGGGTCTCACGGCCGCCGGGCCGGGAGCCGGCACCGGCGGCGTGCCGGCCCAGCAGCCCGGCACGGCGGTGCCAACGCTCGGTCCCGGCCAGAGCGCCGCACACGGCACACCGGGCCCGGCCGAGGCGCGCCCGGCCGCCCCGCCTTCCGCACCGCCCGGCGGCGCGACCGAGCAGGTCGCCCTGCGCATCCGCAAGGCGGCCGCCGGTGGTCAGGAGCGCATCAGCATCAAGCTGCACCCGGCCGAACTGGGCCGCATCGAGGTCAAGCTGGCGTGGTCCGACGAGGGACTGGTGCGGGCCATGATCTCGGCCGACAAGGGCGAAACTCTGGAGCTCTTGCAGCGCGATTCGCGGGCCCTGGAGCGAACCCTCCAGGACGCCGGCATCAAGACCGATTCGGGGAGCCTGAGCTTCGACCTGCGCGGCCGGGACGGCCGCGGCGAAGCGTCCGACGACCGGGCACCGCAATCCGCCGATAGCAACGCGGCCGAGGGCGACGAGGCCGAGTCGGTCGAGGGTGCTCCGCCGCCTGCGGCAAGTCACAGGCTGCACCGCGGCCTGCTGGACCTGAGCGTCTAGGAACCGGCGGAAAAGGAGATCCAACGATGGAAATCAACGGCGTTCCAGTGCAACCCGTCTCCGGCGCAGGGCAAACCGGCGCGGTCGACGTCGCCGACACCTTCGACAGCTTCCTGGTGCTGCTGACCACCCAGCTACAGTACCAGGACCCGCTGTCGCCGCTGGACACCAACCAGTTCACCGAACAACTGGTACAGTTCAGCAGCGTCGAGCAGTCGATCAAGACCAACAGCAAGCTGGACGAGCTGATCGCCCTGCAGGGCAACAGCCAGCTGACCGGCGCGCTCGGCTACATCGGCAAGACGGTGGCGGCCGACAGCCCCGGCCTCCATCTGAGCGGCGGCTCGGCCGGCCTCACCTACGACCTTTCGGCCAACGCCGATCAAACCACGATCGAGATCCTCGACCCGAGCGGCCGAACGGTGCGTACCCTCTCGGGCGCCAGCGCCGCCGGCCACCACGAGCTGCTGTGGGACGGCAAGGACAACCTGGGCAACGACCTGCCCGACGGCCTCTACAGCGCGCGCGTCTCGGCGACAGACGGCAATGGGGCAAGCCTGCTGGCCGCGCAGGGCACGATCGGCCGGGTCACCGGCATCGAGCTGGAGAACGGCGAGGTCGTGCTTTCGATCGGCCCGCTGAAGGTGACGCTCGGCCAGGTGACGGCCATCAGGGACAACGAGGGCGGCGCGGATACGGCCTGACGGCGCCGACCGCCTCGAAATCGACCGGCCCACGAAGGGCCGGCATCCTAGTTGAACGCCGTGCGGCGGGTTCAGAAGATCCAGCGCCCGGGCGAAGCAGACGGAGAAGCGATCATGAGCATCAACGGAGCACTGTTCTCCGGGGTTTCCGGCCTTGCGGCCCAGGGTCAGGCCCTGGGCATCATCTCGAACAACATCTCGAACGTCAGCACGGTCGGCTACAAGGAGCACCGCGCCCACTTCGCCACCCTGGTGACCGCGCCGGCGACCGTGAACTCCTTCTCGCCGGGCGGCGTGCGTACCCGGCCGACGCAGCACGTCGATCAACAGGGCCTGCTGCAGGCGACCACCTCGCCGACCGACATCGCGATCGTCGGCAACGGCCTGCTGGTGGTCAACGAAGCCGCGTTGCCCAGTTCCGGCGGCGACTACCTCTTCACCCGCGCCGGCTCGTTCCGGACCGACGCCAACGGCGATCTGGTCAACGCCGCCGGCTACTTCCTCCAGGGCTGGCCCTTGAGCAGCACCGGCGCCCTGCCGGCCAACACCACCGTGCTGTCCAGCCTGCAGACGGTCAATACCGCCAGCCTCGGCAGCACCGCCCTGCCGACCACGCAGATCGATCTCGGCTTGAACCTGCCGGCCACCGCCGCCAACGGCGACACCCACAGCGCCACGGTGCAGGTGTTCGACTCGCTCGGCGCCGCGCACAACCTGCAGATCGACTTCGTCTACGACTCGGCGACGCCCGAGTGGGACATCACCGTCCAGAACCCGACGCTGGCTTCGACCGGCGCGGCCAGCGGCACGGTCACGGCGGCGGTCCGCTCGATCACCTTCAACGGCAACGGCACGCCCAACACCATCACCTTCCCGGACATCGACATCACCTGGACCGCCACCACCGCCAGCCCGAGCACGATCACGGGCAACCTGGGCACCGCCGGCCTGACCGACGGCGTGACCCAGTTCGCCGGCGGCTTCGCGGTCTCCTTCCTCAACCAGGACGGTCTGCAGTTCGGTGCCTTCACCAACCTCTCGATCGGCGAGAACGGCATCGTCACGGCCCTGTTCGACAACGGCCAGACGCTCGACGTGTTCCAGTTGCCGGTCGCCCGCTTCGCCAACCCCAACGGCCTGCAGCCGCGCAACGGCAACGCCTACCTGCAGACTCAGGACTCGGGCGCCGTGCTGCTGAACCAGGCCCGGACCGGCGGCGCCGGCCAGATCGCCGCCTCGACCCTCGAGGGCTCTACCGTCGACCTGGCCGAGCAGTTCACCAACATGATCATCACGCAACGGGCCTATTCGGCCAGCGCCAAGGTGATCAACACGGCGGACGAGATGCTTGAAGAGCTGATTCGCGTGACTCGATAAGCGGCGCCAGACCCCCTTTCGGACCCGGTGCGCGGCGGTGGCCCCGCACCGGGTCCTTTGTCACGCGCAGCAAGAAATTAACGAGATGATTACTCTATTTAAGCTTTGTTTAACTCAGCGATTTAGCGATTTGTAAAGGCGCCGCGAGTATTCTTCCCGTTGAACTACCGCCTTGGGAAGGATGGAGTTTCGTTATAATGGTGTCAGAGAGCCCAGGTAGGCCGAGCAATGTCATCGGACCGGCAGGTAAGCCGCTTTCCGTTGACGACCTGCCGCCGCCCAACACCGAGCGCTGGGTCATCCGGCGCAAGGCCGAGGTGGTGGCGGCGGTGCGTGCCGGCCTGATAAGCCTGGAAGAGGCCTGCGAGCGCTATCGCCTGTCCGTCGAGGAGTTCCTGTCTTGGCAGCGGCTGATCGACCGGCACGGCATGCGCGGCCTGCGCACCACACGGCTCCAGCAGTATCGCCGCTCGGCCAACGGCGCCAACGTCCTGGTCGGCGAGCAGCCGGGCGGCACCACCTCCTAAACCCGAACCACCCTCGAATTCGCAATCCGCGCACGGCCGGGTCGGTCCAGACCGGCGCGATCGGCATGCCCGCGGCCCACCGCCCCGCCTGTCTTGTCCAGGCCCGGGGGTGCGCCAGGCGTACCGCCGGCCTAGCGTTCGGCGTACCGTGGGCGAGCGTAAATAACATAAAATTACTAGGCAATTCTTGCCTGTATTAACCGCTGTTTTACCCAATCCATATAGATTATGTAAACGAGATCGGCACGGGCAGCCGCGTCCTGCGGGCGTTGGGCGCCGGCCGATCCCCCATAGAGAACTCCAGATTGGCCGGGCGTGAACACACTCCTCGACACCCTCCGCAACCTTGGTCCGACCCGACTGGCCGCCATGGCATTGGTCGCCGCGGGCATCGTGGCGTTCTTCATCTTCCTGACCAGCCGGCTGGCCACGCCGGACATGTCCCTGCTCTACGCGGAGCTCGACAGCCCGGATAGCGGCCAGATCGTATCCCGGCTGGAACAGATGAACCTGCCCTATCGCCTGAGCGGCGACGGCAGCCAGATCTTCGTTCCGTCGGACCAGGTCGGGCGGCTGCGGGTCGCCATGGCCGAAGACGGCCTGCCAAGTGGCGGCTCCATGGGTTATGAGATCTTCGACCGCGCCGACGGCCTGGGCTCGACCAACTTCGTTCAAAGCGTCAACCACCTGCGGGCGCTCGAGGGCGAGCTCGCCCGCACCATCCGTTCGATCGGCCAGGTCAGGCTGGCGCGCGTACACCTGGTGCTGCCCAAGCGCGAACTCTTCAGTCGCGACCGCCAGGAGCCCAGCGCCTCTATCGTCCTGACGATGCGCGGCAGCCGAGTGCTCGAGCGGCCCCAGGTCCTGGCGATTCAGCACCTGGTGGCGGCGGCGGTGCCGGGACTGCAGCCCAACCTGGTCTCCATCGTCGACAACAAGGGTACGCTATTGGCCCGCGGCGGCAGCGGAGACGAGCTTCAGGAAACCGCCAGCTCCGCCGAGGAGATGCGGCGCGGCTACGAGTCCCGCCTGGCGCGCACGATCGAGGAACTGATCGAGCGCTCGGTCGGCCGCGGCAACGTACGCGCCGAAGTTTCGGCGCAAATGGATTTCGACCGCGTCACCGAGAACGCCGAGATCTACGATCCGGACGGCCAGGTGGTGAGATCGACGCAGACGGTCGAGGAGACCGGCAACTCGAGCGACAACGATCAGAACCCGCCGGTCACCGTCGGCAACAACCTGCCCGACGCCGGCCTGCCTCAGCTCGGCGAAGGTTCGACCAGCCGCAGCCAGACCTCGCGGGTCGAGGAGACGGTCAACTACGAAATCACCCGTACGGTCAAGACCCACGTACGGGAGTCCGGTTTGGTCCGGCGGCTCTCCGTGGCGGTCTTGGTCAACGGCAAGGTAATTCCGAACCCGGGCGGCGAAGCGGCCTACGAGCCGCGCAGCGCCGAAGAGATGGCGCAGATCGCCGCCCTGGTCCGCTCCGCCGTCGGCCTGAACGAGGAGCGCGGCGATACGCTCGAGATCGCCAACCTGCGCTTCGCCGAAGTGGCGACCGACACGGGCAGCGACGGCGAGACCGGCTTCCTCGGCCTCGCCTTCGTCGAGGTCACCAAGGCCGCCGAGATCCTGGTGCTTGGCCTGGTCGGGATTCTGGTCCTGCTCTTGGTGGTTCGGCCGCTCATGAAACGTTTGATGGAAATGCAGCCGGCCCAAGGCGAAGGGGGACCTGGCCTGCTACCGGATCTGGTCGGGGCACAGCCGGTGCTCGCCAGCCCGGATTCGGAGACCATGTCGGGACTGCCCCCGGGGGCGACATCTGCCTTGGGCGGTCCCGAGGGTGGCACCACCGTGGCCCAGCAGCTCGCCACCACGCCGACCGACGAATCGGACTCGGAAATGGAAACGATGATCGACTTGAACCGGGTTGAGGGCCGTGTGCGCGCCTCGTCAATTCGCAAGATCGGCGAGATCGTCGAAAAGCACCCCGAAGAGGCCGTCTCCATCGTGCGCACCTGGCTCTACCAGGAGAGTTGAGAGGAGCCCGATCCGCCATGCGCGTTCGCGAGGACTATCGCAATCTGACCGGCCCCGAAAAGGCCTCCTTGCTGATGATGTCGGTCGGCGAGGAGCACGCCCTGAAGCTCTTCTCCCTGATGGACGAAGAGGAGATCAAGGAACTCTCACAGACCATGGCGAACCTCGGCAACGTCAGTTCGCAGCTGGTCGAGCGCCTGCTCGTGGAATTCGCCGATCAGATTTCCAGCACCGGGTCGGTGATCGGCAACTACGACAGCACCGAACGCCTTCTGTCCAAGGTTTTGGACCAGGAAAAGGTCGACGTCATCATGGACGAGATCCGGGGGCCGGCCGGTCGCACCATGTGGGACAAGCTGGGCAACGTCAACGAAGAGGTGCTGGCCAACTATCTCAAGAACGAATATCCGCAGACCGTTGCCGTTGTCCTGTCCAAGGTCAAGCCCGAGCACGCCGCACGGGTGCTGACCCTGCTGCCCGAGACATTCGCGATGGAAGTGGTCATGCGCATGCTGCGCATGGAGGCGGTCCAGAAGGAGGTGCTTGACGACGTCGAGCGGACGCTGCGCACCGAGTTCATGTCCAACCTGGCGCGCACCAGCCGGCGCGACGCCCACGAGCTCATGGCCGACATCTTCAATCACCTGGATCGCGCCACCGAAGCACGCTTCGTCACCGAGCTGGAAACACGCAACCAGGACGCCGCCGACAAGATCAAAGCTCTGATGTTCACCTTCGAGGACCTCAGCAAGCTCGACCCCAGCGGTATCCAGACCCTGCTGCGCTCGGCCGAGAACGACAAGCTGTCGTTGGCGCTCAAGGGCGCCTCGGACCCGCTGCGCAACCTGTTCTTCTCGAACATGTCCGAACGCGCCGGAAAGATCATGCGCGAGGACATGCAGGCCATGGGACCGGTTCGTCTGCGCGACGTCGACGAGGCGCAGATGTATGTGGTGCAGGTCGCCAAGGACCTGGCCGCGCGCAACGAAATCGTGATCTCCGAAAACAAGGGCGACGACGAGTTGGTCTATTGACCGACGAAATAGGGCGATAAGGCACAAATGGAAAAATACCTGTTCGAAAACTCGTTCGATGTTGATCCGCCGCTAACACCGGCGGAGCAAGCGTTCGAACCTCCCGTCTACAGCGAAGAGGAGCTGGCCGTCGCGCAGAGCGAAAGTTTCGCTAAAGGCAAGGCGCAGGGCCAGGAAACGGCGCTGGAGGGCATCGAGCAAACCACCGCTGCAGCCTTGAGCGCCATCGCAGCGCGGCTGGAAGCGGTTGCGGCGGAACTCGCCGAAGTCAACGAGCGGCGCGGTCGCCAGAGCCTTCAAGCCGCGGTCACCATCCTGCGCAAGCTCTTCCCTGAACTGGCCCGCCGGCACGGCCTCGATGAGATCGAGGCAGCGATCGCCGCGTGCCTGGAACGTCTGCACGACGAGCCCCGCGTGGTGATCCGCACCGCCGACTCCTTGCTGGATCGTTTGGCCGAACGGATCGATCCCATAGCCGAGGCCTGCGGCTTCGCGGGCAAGGTGGTTCTGCTCTCCGACGACGCCTTGTCATTGAGCGAGGTGCGCATCGAGTGGGCAGATGGCGGTGCCGAGCGGGACACCGGACGCCTGTGGCAGGAAGTCGATCAGATCCTGGCGGACGCCCTGGCCCCCCGGCCCGCGGAGACCGGGTCTGCAGCCGAGCCAACGCCGCCGCGCAAAGCAAACATGGAAGACAGCGCCATTGCCGAGGCCGGGGTCGAAGATCCTAGCGCCGAAGACAACGCCGCTGCAGGGGCTGCGTCCAACGACCCTGCGGCCATGGATAACGCCGACGCGGACGGCAAGGCCGCGACCCCCGCCACCGACCACAACGTTGCCGAGACCGTGACGTGAACGGACCGGCCGAAAATGGAGACCAGCGATGAGCGAAGAAGAAAACCTCGACCTGGCCGACCTGACCGACAACAACCAAGCGCTACCGCCGGAGGAGCCTGGCAGCGTCGCCCTGGTCAACCATGGCGAGCCGCCGACCAACGCCAAGGAATTGGAAGCGGTTTACGACATCCCGGTTCAAGTCGCCGCCGTACTCGGCAAGGCCAACATGCAGGTCAGCCAGCTCCTGAAGCTCGGGCGCGGCGCCGTCGTCGAGCTGGACCGCAAGGTCGGCGAACCGATCGATATCTATGTCAACAATCGCCTGGTCGCACGTGGCGAGGTGGTCGTCGTGGAAGACCGTCTAGGCGTGACCATGACCGAGATCATCAAGGCGGATCGCTCCTAGGAGCCCGAAAGCACAGCGGTCATGGCAAGTGTCGACAACACGCAGACGAGACGCAGCAGGCGGCGACCGGCCGGGAAAACCCTGCGCGCCGGCCTGCCGCGCGGGGCGAGCAACCCTCGGCTCAAGCGCCGCATCGACTATGCCACCTTGCTCGGCGTGGCGGGCAGCTTCGCCATGATCGGACTCGCCATGGCGCTGGGCGGCCGAGCGACCAGCTTCGTCAACCTTCCCGGGCTTCTAATCGTGCTCGGCGGCACTTTCCTGGTAACCACCATCTCCTTCACGCTGCCGGAGGTGCTGCGCGCCCAGCGGGTCATGCTGCGCGCCGTGGCCTACCACGCCGAACGACCGAGCAAGGCCGCCCTACTGGTGATCGAGTTGGCCGAGCTGGCGCGGCGCAAGGGCCCGCTTATGCTTCAGGGCCGCACCGCCGAGCTGACTCATAACCGTATCCTCCACCGTGCCCTCAACATGGTGATCGACGGTCTGCCGGCCGATGAGGTCGAACGGGTTCTGACCAGCGAGGTCAAGGAGACCACACAGCGCCATCTGAGATCAGCCAGCGTCTTGCGGCGCGCCGGCGAAGTGGCGCCGGCCATGGGCCTGATCGGCACCCTGGTTGGCCTGGTTCAGATGCTGGGCGGCCTAGACGACCCGACGACGATCGGCCCCGCCATGGCCGTGGCGCTCTTGACCACCTTCTATGGCGCCGTGCTGGCGAACATGGTTTTCAACCCACTGGCCAGCAAGCTGGAACGCAACTCGCAGGCCGAAGGCGTGATCAACCAGATCTATGCCATCGGCGTCATGTCGATCAGCCGCCAGGAAAACCCCCGGCGGCTCGAAACGATCCTCAACACCATGCTGCCGCCCGCCGAGCGCGTGCGTCATTTCGACTGACCAGAGAAAAGCGGAGACCTTTCATGCGGCTTCTTATCGTAGGCACATTGGACGGCCACATCACGACCGCGGGCAAGATCGCGCTGGAACGCGGCGCCAAGGTCGCCCACGTGGACGAGATCGAGGCCGCGCTGAATGCGCTCAGGTCCGGCCAGGGCGCGGATCTGATCATGGCCGATGTGGCGCTGGATATCGGCGAGCTGATCGCCAGCCTGAAAACCGAGCGGATCGCCGTCCCCGTCGTGGCCTGCGGAATCGGCACCGACTCCGCGCTGGCGGTCAAGGCGATCCGCGCCGGCGCCAAGGAGTACGTGCCCCTGCCACCGGACGCCGAACTGATCGCCGCGGTTCTGGCGGCGGTGACCGAGGAAACCGATGCCTTCATCACGCGCGACCCGGCGATGGCCGAAATCGTTAAGCTCGCCGAACAGATCGCGCCTTCCAATGCCAGCGTTCTGATCACCGGCGAATCGGGCACCGGCAAGGAAGTCATGGCCCGCTATATCCACGGCAAATCTAAGCGGGCCCAAAAACCGTTCGTTTCGGTCAACTGTGCGGCGATCCCCGATAACCTGTTGGAGTCCGAACTGTTCGGCCATGAAAAGGGCGCCTTCACCGGCGCCATCGCCCGGCGCATCGGCAAATTCGAGGAAGCCAGCGGCGGCACCTTGCTGCTCGACGAGATATCCGAAATGGACCGCCGCCTGCAGGCCAAGCTGTTGCGCGCCATACAGGAGTGGGAAATCGACCGGGTCGGCGGCACCCAGCCGATCAAGGTGGACCTCAGGCTGATCGCCACCTCCAACCGCGATCTGGAGGACGAGGTTCGCAAGGGCAATTTCCGCGAAGACCTCTATTTCCGGCTGAACGTGGTCAACATCAGCCTGCTGCCGCTGCGCAAGCGCCCCAAGGACATCGAGGTGCTGTCCGGTCATTTCATCAAGAAGTACGCCGCGGCCAACGGCGTGGCCAAGCCGGTGCTTGAGCCGGAAGCCATGGCCGTACTGCTCGGTCACCATTGGCGGGGCAACGTGCGCGAGCTGGAAAACACCATGCACCGAGCGGTCCTGCTGGCGCGCGACAATCGGATCACCGCCGAATCGGTGCTCCCGACCGGTGATCGGCTGGGCGCCACCCGATCGGCGGACAGCGACGGCGCGGCGCCGCGGCAAGACCCGGCCGCGACAGCTCCCGGCGGCGTGCGCGAGCTGGTCGGCCGGACCGTCGCCGACGTCGAGCGCGACCTGATCCTGGATACCCTGCAGCACTGCCTTGGCAACCGGACCCATGCCGCGAATATTCTCGGCATATCGATCCGCACCCTGCGCAACAAGCTGAAGCTCTACAGCCAGGAAGGCATACCGGTTCCCGCCCCCGGTGAGTCCGACCGGGCGCCGGCTTGAACCACAAGCTCTGGCCAGACGGCAGGCAGGACCGATAGATGGCGGAAAGCACCACTCGGGACGGCATTGAAACGGCCGGAAACGGCGACGTGATCGTCCGCCTGGGCGAATCGCTGAAGCGGGGCGACATCGCGCTCGCGCTCGGTATCGTCTGCATCCTCATGGTGCTGATCCTACCCATGCCGAGCTGGATGCTCGACATATCCCTGGCCATGTCGATGACGCTCTCGGTCCTGATCCTGATGACCGTGCTGTTCATCAACCGGGCGTTGGATTTCAGCTCCTTTCCAACGATCTTGCTGATCGCCACCATGCTCAGGCTGTCGCTGAACCTGGCCTCGACCCGATTGATCCTGGCCCACGGCCATGAAGGCACCGATGCCGCCGGCCAAGTGATCCAGGCCTTCGGCAATTTCGTGATGGGCGGCAACTACGTGATCGGGATCATCGTGTTCGGCATCCTGGTGATCGTCAACTTCGTGGTCATCACCAAGGGCTCGGGCCGTATCGCCGAGGTTTCCGCCCGCTTCAGCCTGGATGCCATGCCGGGCAAGCAGATGGCGATCGACGCCGACCTTTCGGCCGGTTTGATCGACGAGAACGAGGCGCGGAGCCGCCGCAAGGCCCTGGAGGACGAAAGCAATTTCTTCGGCGCCATGGACGGCGCGGCCAAGTTCGTGCGCGGCGACGCCATCGCCGGTCTTCTGATCACCTTCATCAACATCATCGGCGGCATCATCATCGGTGTGGCGCAGAATGACCTGTCGATGGCCGAAGCGGGGCGCAGCTACACGCTACTGACCGTCGGCGACGGGCTGGTGACGCAGGTTCCGGCGATCATCGTCTCGACCGCGGCGGGTCTGCTGGTCTCCAAGTCGGCCACGGTGGGCTCCACCGACAAGGCGCTGTTCGGCCAGCTCGGCGGCTATCCGCGCGCCCTGGGTGTGTCATCCTTCCTGATGCTGGTGCTCGCCCTGCTGCCCGGTATTCCGCTCTTGCCGTTCCTGATGTTGGCCGGCGCGTCGGGCGGATTGGCCTGGATGAGCACTAAGCGCAATGACGCTGCCGAGGCCGCCGAGAACGAGGCCGCGCGCATCGCCGCCGAACCGGCCAAGGCGGCCGAGGAGCCGATCGCCAGCGCACTGCAGATCGACTACGTCCGGCTCGAGCTCGGCTATGGCCTACTCAATCTGATCAATGAGCAGGGCGGCCAGAAAATCACCGACCAGATCAAGGCGCTGCGCCGCCAGCTGGCGCAGGACATGGGCTTCGTCCTGCCATCGGTTCGGATCCAGGACAACCTGCAACTGCCGGCCAATACCTACATCATCCGGATCAAGGAGATCGAGTCCGGACGCGGTGACCTGCGTCCCAACATGCTGCTGGTGATGGACCCCAAGGGCGAGAAGATTGGCCTACCGGGCGAGGACACGGTCGAGCCCACCTTCGGCCTGCCTGCCTTGTGGATCGACCAAACGATGCGCGAGGAGGCTCTGTTCCGAGGCTACACGGTGGTCGACCCGCAGACGGTGATCACCACCCACTTGACCGAGATCATCAGGGACAACATGCCAGAGCTCCTGTCCTATGCCGAAACCCAGAAGCTGCTCGACGAGTTGAACCAGGAACAGCAGAAGCTGATTGCCGACATGATCCCCACCCAGATCGCCCTGGGCGGCGTCCAGCGGGTCCTGCAGAACCTGCTGGCCGAGCGCATCTCGATCCGGGATCTGCCGGCCATACTGGAGGGCATCTCAGAGGCCTGCAGCTATACCCGGAACGTCACCGCGATCACCGAACACGTACGTTCCCGCCTGGCCCGTCAGATCTCGAACAACGAGACCAACGAGCAGGGATTCATCCCCCTGGTCACCCTGTCCGCGAGGTGGGAGCAGTCCTTCGCCGAGGCCATCGTCGGCGAGGGCGAAGACCGGCAGTTGTCGATGGCGCCGTCCGTGTTGCAGGAGTTCATCGCCAGTGTCCGCGACATCTTCGAGCGCTACGCCATGATGGGCGACAGCCCGGCGTTGCTCACCTCGCCAGGCATCCGTCCCTACGTGCGTTCGATCGTGGAGCGTTTCCGCCCCTCGACCGTCGTGCTGTCGCAAAACGAAATCCACCCGAAGGTCAAGATCAAGACCCTGGGGCAGGTCTAAGAGGTCGGCGGCATGCGGCTCAAGAGCTTCATCGCAGACAACGTGCCGGCAGCTATGGCGTTGGTGCGCGAGCAGCTTGGCCCGGATGCGGTCATCCTCTCGACCCAGCCGAATCGGGCCAACGGCCGGGTCAAAGTGACCGCAGCCCTCGAGGACTCACCACTCGACGAGGCGCTTTGGCGCGATGACGCCAAAACTCTGGACATCCTCGAGGGCCTCAGCCGGGCGCTCGATTTCCACCGGATACCGGCCGGACTGGCCGATCGCCTGACCGACGCCGCCGCGGGTCTGGCGACCGGCGACGACTTGATGGCCTTGGCGGGCGCACTCGACCAGGTGCTGGCTTTTCGCGCGCCGCCCCTGCTCGGCGACAGCCGCCCGGTCATGCTGGCCGGCCCGCCGGGCTGCGGCAAGACCGCGACCGCCGCGAAACTCTGCGCCCAGGCGCGGCTGGCCGGGCACGAGAGCCGGCTGGTGACCATGGACACGCTGAAGGCCGGTGCCTTGGCCCAGGCCACCACATTCGCCGAGGCTCTGGGCGCCCGACTGGTTCAGGCGGCGGACCTCGCGACCCTGGAGCGGCTGATTCGAGACAATTCCGGTGGCGACCCGACCGTGATCGACACGGCCGGGTGCAATCCGCTCGACCGGCGCGAGCTAGAACGGCTCGGCGATGCGGCCCAGGCCACCGGAGCGGAGCTGATCCTGGTCATGGCGGCCGGCGGCGATGT
>JBFJPL010000002.1:0-92108 GCA_041617155.1 Kiloniellales bacterium | reverse complement strand
GTCTACAACTGGGGCGGCCTCATGGCCGGCGCCATGCTGGGCTCGCTGCCGGTCGCCATCCTCTACTCCTTCTTCGTCGAGCACTACGTCTCCTCGATGACCGGAGCGGTCAAGGAGTAGCGGAACGGTCACAGCTCCGAGAGGTTGTAGCGCTTGAGCAACTCGGTCAGCAGAAGCATCGCGCGGTGGCGGTGCGCGCGGTGGATCTCGGCGGCCTTGCGCCCGTCGCCTTCCAAAATCGCCTCGACCAGGGCCCGATGGTCCCGGTTCGATTGCCGGGGCAACGGGCGGATCCTCAAGGTCACCATGCGGGCCCGGTGGACCTGGTCGAACACCGTGAGCGCCATGGCGGCGAGCCGGCTGTTGCCCGCCAGCTCCAGCAGCAGGCGGTGAAAGCGCTCGTCGGACTCGGCCCAGGAATCGAGATCGCCGCTCTCCAGCGCCCGTTCCATGTCCTCGACCGCGCCGATCAGCGGCCTCAGTTCCGTTTTGGATGGCCGGCGCTCGGCCAGGCGTTCGGCGGCCCGGGACTCGAGGCACATCAGGACTTCGTAGACGTCGCGCATGTCGTCCGGGGAAATCGGTATCACTCGCATGCCGCGGCGCGGCTGAACCTCGACCAAGCCTTCGTTCTGCAGCCGGATCAGAGCCTCGCGTACCGGTGTCCTGCTGACCCCCAACTGGTGCGCCAAGTCCTGCTCCAGCACCCGCAGGTTCGGCGGATAGACGTTCCCCATGATCCGCCGCTTGATCTCCCGATAGGTCCGGTCGACCAGCGACACGCGTTGCAGCTTGTCTTGAAGTGCCGCCGTCAAGGTTTTCGCGCTCCGCCCATTGATCGACGTTCACCGAATCCGCGGCCGATCGCCACCTCGTAGAGGTGCGCCACGGCCGAAAAGTCCTCCCTGCCCCAGCCTTCGCCCTTCGCCTTGTCGAACAGCTCGAGCACCCGGTCGAGCACCGGCGTGGCCATCCCGAACTCCCGGGCCAAGCCCTGGGCCAGGGTGACGTCCTTGGTCATGAGCTCGAGCATGAAAAGCGGCGAAAAATCGCCGTCGCGCATCCGCGGCACCCGCTTCTCGAAAAAGCGGCAATGGGCAAAGCCGCCGCCGTTGCAGACCACGTCGAAGAAACAGTCGAGATCGGTGTCACTGGCCAGGCAGAGGGCGGTGGCCTCGGCCACCACCGCCGCATAGGTCGCAACCAGGATCTGGTGGATCAGCTTGACCCGGTGACCGGCCCCGGACGGGCCGGCATAGGTGCGAAAGCGCCCGAGAATGTCGAGCAGAGGCCCGGCCCGATCGAACGCCGCCCGCTCGCCGCCGACCACGAAGCCGATCTCGCCACTCTCCGCCTGCGGTGTCGAGCCGAGCATGGCCGCATCCAGGTGCGACGCACCCTTGGCGGCCACCGCCGCGGCAACTTCGCCGGTTACGCCGGGGCCGATGGTCGAGCAATCGACGGTCACGGCGCCCGGGCCGATGGCGCCTGCGATGCCGCCCTCGCCCAGGTAAACCTGCCGGACAATGGCGTCGTTCGGCAGACAGGTGAAGAGCGCCTGAACGGCGCCGGCGACCGTTTCGCTCGAGTCCGCGATTTCGACACCCGCGAGGTTCCGGGCGCGATCGCACGCCCCTGGATCGGCGTCGAAAACCGTCATGCGGATACCGTGCCGGGCCAGCATTCCGGACATCGGCAATCCCATGGCGCCAAGACCGACGAATCCCACCCTGTCGAACATGTGCTACGCCCCTCCCCGACACCGGCCACATATGGCAGCCGCCTGCCATATGCGGCTTTGAACCCCAGTGAAATTTAATGTATACGTTATAGCAGAGCTTCGAGACGCGGTAAACTTGAGGCTTCGGGGACGATCTGCCGCACCAACGGCGAGGCTTGCGGCAGGGCCCGGCGTCCGCTTTGGCTTTCTTGGGAGGAATGCGGCTTGTTGTTGGGCTGTATCGCGGACGACTTCACCGGCGCCACGGACCTGGCCAACAGCTTGACGCGCGAGGGCATGGCCTGCGTCCAATACAATGGCAACCCTCAGGTGGGCCCTGCCGCTGCAGCCGAGGCGGCCGTCATAGCGCTCAAGACCCGTAGCATTGCCGCACCGGAAGCGGTTGCTCAGTCTCTAACAGCCCTGCACTGGCTGGTGCAGGCCGGCTGCCGCCGCTTCTTCTTCAAATATTGTTCGACCTTCGATTCCACGGACGAAGGCAATATCGGCCCGGTCGCCGAAGCCCTGATGGCGGCGCTGGATACGGATTTCACGGTGTTTTGCCCCGCCGTGCCGGAGAACGGGCGCAGCGTCTATCAGGGGCATCTTTTCATCGGCCGGACCCCCTTGGCCGAGAGTGGCATGCGCGACCACCCACTGAACCCCATGACCGACAGCAATCTAGTCCGCGTGCTCCAGCGGCAGACCCGCGGCAAGGTCGGCTTGGTCCCCTATGATGTCGTCGACCAGGGCGCGGCCGCCATTAGGCGCCGGATCGCGGCGCTCAGGCAGCAGGGTTGCCGGCACGCCATCGTTGACGCCCTGTCGGCAAACCACCTGCGCGACATAGCGGCCGCGAGCGACGACCTGCCGCTTGTCACCGGCGGCTCCGGTCTGGCGCTCGGCTTGCCGGCGCTGTTTCAACGAGACGGCGCTTCAGCAAGGACGGCGTCCCTGCCCGCCACGGACCGCTTGGCCGCCGTGCTCGCCGGCAGCTGCTCCCAGGCCACCAACCTGCAGGTCGCGCGTATGCGCGCCACGCACCCGAGCTTTCAACTCGACCCCGGCGCGCTGGCCCGAGGCGACGAGATGATCGAGGAGGTGCTCATGTGGGCCGGGTCGCAGTTGGCATCCGGTCCGATCCTGATCTACTCCACGGCGCCGCCCGATGAGCTGGCGTCGGTCAAAGCGGCGCTCGGCCAGGCACGGGCCAGCGAGCTGATCGAGACCGCCATGGGGCGGATCGCACGGGGCTTGGTGGACCTGGGCGTGCGGCGCCTGGTCGTCGCCGGCGGCGAGACCTCGGGTGCCGTGGTCGCCGCGCTCGAGATCGGCAGCCTGGTCATCGGCCCGGAAATCGACCCCGGTGTGCCCTGGACCGTAAGCGGCGGTGAGCCACGGATCGCCCTGGCGCTCAAGTCCGGCAACTTCGGCGGCCCCGATTTCCTGACCCGTGCCTTCGAGGTGTTGCCATGAGCGAGACGGCCTTGCGCGAGAGGATCGCCGTCCTCGGCGAATCGCTGTTCCGACGCGGTTACGGCTGCGGCAGCTCGGGCAACATCTCGGTTCGCTTCGAGGACGGCATGTTGGTCACGCCGACCAACAGCTGCCTGGGCTTGTTGGCGCCCGAGAGAATCTCCAAGCTGGACTGGGATGGGCGGCACCTCTCGGGCGATCCGCCCTCGAAGGAGGCATTCCTGCATCTCGCCATGTACCAGGAACGACCGGCTGACCAGGCCGTTGTCCATCTCCATGCGACCCATTCGGTCGCGGTTTCCTGCCTCGAGGATATCGATCCGCAAAACGTGCTGCCGCCGATCACGGCGTACTATGTCATGCGGATCGGCGCCCTGCCCCTGGTGCCCTATCACCGACCCGGCGATCTCGCGCTGGCCGATGCGGTGGCCAAGGTCGCCCGGGAGCATCACGCAATGCTGCTGGCCAATCACGGGCCCGTGGTCTCCGGCAAGTCGCTCGAGGCGGCCGTCTACGGCGCCGAGGAGCTGGAGGAGACGGCCAAGCTCTTCCTGCTGCTGAAAAACCAGAAGTTCCACTGCCTGAACGAGACGCAGCTTGCCGAGCTGCGTGAAGCCTTTCCCTCATAGGCCCGCTAACGGGAGGAACCGACTGCATGTACGTCATCACGGTGGATTTCCGGATTGGTAGCGGCCAAGAGGCGATGTTCCTCGCCGCCATGCGCGATCAGGCGAAGACCTCCCTGAATCGCGAGGACGCCTGCCTGCAGTTCGACGTCTGCACCGCACCGGACGACAAGGGGCATGTCTTCCTCTACGAGGTCTACGAGAACGAGGCCGCCTTCAAAGCCCATTTGGAGACGGCGCATTTCCGCGCATTCAACGACAAGACGGCGGATTGGGTCGAGGCCAAGTCGGTCACCGTCTTGCACCGTATTTCGTCGAAATGAAGGAGGCCCCGATGCCCAGCGATCGGGCTTTTCATATCGCCGTGATGCCGGGCGACGGTATCGGACCGGAGGTAATGGACGTCTGCCTCGAGGTGCTGAACATGCTGTTGGCCAACGAGACCGCCTTCAAGCTCGATTTCGAGACGCTCGAGGCCGGCGCCAATCACTATCGATTGACCGGAGAAGCGCTTCCCGAAGCGACGCTGGAGACCGCCGGCCGGGCCGACGCGATTCTGCTGGGCGCCATGGGTCTGCCGCACATCCGCTATCCCGACGGCCGTGAAATCGCACCGCAACTGGACTTGCGCGAGCGCTTCGAGCTGTTCGCCGGCGTGCGGCCGATTCGCACCCTGCCCGGCCTCGCCCTGCCGCTCGGCAATCCCCGCGCGCGCGATCTCGATTTGGTGCTGATCCGCGAATCGACCGAGGGGCTATTCGCCGGCCGGGGCAGCGGCACGGTGACCGACGACGCCGTGGCGCGCGACACCATGGTCATCACCCGGACCGCCTCCGAGCGGCTGTTCGACTTCGCCTTTCAGTTGGCGCGCCAGCGCAAGGCGGCCGGCCACCCAGGCCGCGTCACCTGCATCGACAAGGCCAACGTCTTTCGCTCCTTCGCCTTCTTCCGGCAGATCTTCGACGAGCGCGCCGCCGCGTTCCCCGATATCGCCGCCGAGCACTGCTACATCGACGCCATGGCGCTCAACCTGGTGCGCCAGCCCTGGGCCTACGACGTGCTGGTGACCGAGAACATGTTCGGTGACATCCTGTCGGACCTGGGCGCCGGCATCATGGGCGGCATGGGATTGGCGCCGTCGGCCGACATCGGCCGGGGCCACGCGGTGTTTCAGCCCTGCCACGGCAGCGCGCCAGACATCGCAGGCCAGAGCAAGGCCAACCCGACAGCCATGTTCCTGTCCGCCGCCATGATGCTGGAATGGCTCGGCCGGCAGCACGAAGTTGCAGCCTGCACGCGGGCGGCCAAGCGGTTGTCCGGCGCCGTGGAGACGGCTTTCGCAGAGGGGGCCCTGCGGCCGGTCGAGCTCGGCGGTGGCGACGGCACCGCCGAGCTGACCGCCGCCGTGCTGCGCGCGCTAGAGGCCGCCCCGGCGGCGGCGGAGCCCTCGGCGTGACCAAGAGCTTGCGCGTCGCGGTCGCCGGCAGCGGCTATTTCAGCCAGTTCCACTTCGATGCCTGGCGGCGGATCGAAGAGGTCGCGCTGATCGCCCTCGCCTCGCCCGACGCCGAGAGCGCCGCCGCCTCGGCCAGGACCCATGAGGTGCCCCAGGTGTTCGCCGACGTGGCGGAGATGCTGGACCGCGTGGGGCCTGACTTGCTCGACATCGTGACCCCGCCCGCGACCCACTTGGCCCTGGTGCATGAGGCCGCCAAGCGCGGGACCGCAGTGATCTGCCAGAAGCCTCTGGCCCCGACCCTGGCCGAGGCCGAGACGCTGGTGCAGGCTGCCGAGGAAGCCGGCATCACCCTGGCGGTGCACGAGAACTTCCGCTTCATGCCTTGGTTTCGCCACGCCGCCGGGATGATCCGCGCCGGCCGTCTGGGCCGGCTGCACTCGATCGAGTTCCGGCTGCGCCCCGGCGACGGCCAGGGGCCGAAAGCCTATCTGGGGCGCCAGCCCTATTTCCAGAAGATGGAGCGCTTTCTGATCCACGAGACCGGAATCCACTTCATCGACACCTTCCGCGCGCTCATGGGCGAGGTGACCGCGGTGAGCGCCCGGCTGCGCAAGCTCAACCCGGCGATCGCCGGCGAGGACGCCGGCACGGTGATCTTCGAGTTCGACTGCGGAGCCATCGGCCTGTTCGACGGTAACCGCCTGAACGACCACGCGGCCGACGACTGTCGCCTGACCATGGGTGAGATGCATCTCGAGGGCGAGCGGGGCGTGCTGCGCCTCGACGGCTTTGCCCGCCTCTGGTGGAAACCCCACGGCCGGCCGGAGGAGCCGGAACCTTACGAATGGCAGGACAGCGGTTTCGCCGGCGACTGCGTCAAGGCACTGCAGCAACACGTGGTCGACCACCTGCGGCGCGGCGCGCCGCTGGTCAACGCCGGCCGCGACTACCTGCGAAACCTGGCGATCGAGGACGCGATCTACCGCTCCCACGACGAAGGCCGGCGGGTGAAGCTCTAGGGGCACTATCCCTGCATGGCTGTGCGAAGCTCAATAGGTCGCCCGGCCGCCCGAAATATCGAATACCCCGCCGGTGGTGAAAGAGCATTCCTCCGAGGCCAGCCAGGCGACCAGGGCGGCGATTTCCTCGACCTTGACGAAGCGGCCGCGCGGGATCTTGGACAGCATGTAGTCAATGTGCTGCTGGCTGATCTGCTCGAAGATGCGGGTCTTGGCCGCCGCCGGGGTGACGCAGTTCACGGCGATCTCGTAGTCGGCCAGCTCCTTGCCGAGCGACTTGGTGAGCGCGATGACCCCCGCCTTTGCGGCGCTGTAGGCCGAGGCGTTCGGGTTGCCCTCCTTGCCGGCGATCGAGGCGATGTTGACGATGCGACCGTAGTTGCGGCTGATCATCGAAGGCACGATGGCGCGGCAGCACAGGAAGACGCCGGTCAGGTCGAGGTCGAGCACTTTCCGCCATTCCTCGATCGGGTAGTCCCAGGTTACATCGGTCGGCCCCGCGATGCCTGCGTTGTTGACCAGGATGTCGAGCGACCCCAGCACCGATTCGGTGCTGCCGACCGCCGTTTCGATTTCAGCCGGGTCGGTCACGTCGACCTTGACCGCCAGCACGTCGCCCTTCTGTGCCAGTTGGGAGCGGGCCAGTTCGAGCAGCTGGGCGTCGTTGTCCCACAGCGCCACCGTGGCGCCGCTGGCGAGTAACCGCGCGGCAATCGCGTTGCCGATTCCCTGGGCCGCGCCGGTCACCACGGCACAGCGGCCGGCCAAATCGATGTCGTTCATGGACCGTTGTCCTCTGTTGTGATCATTGTCCCACGTCCTGCCGTACCGCCCCCACATGCCCGAGAGCACGGGCGATCGTCAAGACAAGTGCGTCGGGCGGGTCGACCACGTCGGCCGCGATAGGCGCCTCGTCGGTATCCGGCGGCTCCAAGGCGTCGAACTGGCTGGCCAACAGATCGGCCGGCATGAAGTGGTCACGCCGCCGCTCGAGACGCGCCGCTATCACCGCCGGCGCGCCATGCAGAAAGACCAGGCGGACCTCGGGACGCTCGCCGATCAGCCGCTTCCGGTAGGCCCGCTTGAGCGCCGAGCAGGTCAGCACAACGTCGCGTCCTTGCCTGTCCCAGCGTTCGATTTCCGCCGCTATCCGGTCGAGCCAAGGCCAGCGGTCGGTATCTTCGAGCGGCATCCCGCGGCTCATCTTCTCGAGGTTGGCGGCCGGGTGATAGGAATCGCCCTCGGCGAAGGCGAAGCCCAAGTGTTCGGCCAGCATGCACCCGACGGTCGATTTCCCGGAACCCGCGACCCCCATGACGACGACGATCATGGACCGCCGCTCCGCTTCCCGCCCCAGTTGCCATGGAAGCAGCCGGGTCGGTCGATCCGCGCGAAGCCGTGAGCGCCGAAAAAATCGCGCTGGGCCTGGATCAGATTGGCCGGCAAGCGGCCGCACCGGTAGGAGTCGTAGTAGGCCAGCGCCGAACAATGCGCCGGTGCCGGAAGCCCGTGCAGGGCGACGGCGGCGACGGCGCGGCGCCAGCCGTCCTGGGCACGCGCCAGCAAGTCGTTTAAGACCGGCGCGATCAGCAGATTCGGGAGCGCCGGGTCCGCGCCGTAGGCCGCGACGATGCGACCGAGCAGGCGCGCCTTCAGGATCGATCCCTCGCGCCAGACCGAGGCGCAACGCCCGAGGTCGAGATCCCAGCCGTATTCCCTGGCGCCCCCGGCCATGACGGCGAAGCCCTGCGCGTAGACGCAGATCATCGAGGCCAGCAGCGCCTGTTCGAGGTCGCTCACCAGACGATCCCGAGCCTCTGGAGCCTCAAGCGGAGAAGCTGCCGCCAAGCGTCCCGCCGCTGCCACGCGTTCGTCCTTCAACATCGAGAGCGCGCGGGCCGAGACGGCTTCGAGCAGCGTCGGCGCGGGCACGCCGAGCTCGAGGGCCGCTGTTGCGGCCCAGAGCCCGGTTCCCTTTTGACCGGCCTTGTCCAGAATCACATCGACCAGGGGGCCGCCGCCGGCCGGGTCATCGCGGGATAGGATCTCGGCCGTGATCCGTGTCAGATAGGAATCCAGATCGCCCTGGTTCCAGCGCGCGAAGACCGCGCCGATTTTCGCCGGCTCGAGGCCCAAGTGCCCCCGCAGCACCAGGTAGGTCTCGCCGATCAACTGCATGGCTGCGTACTCGATACCGTTGTGCAGCATCTTCACGAAGTGCCCGGCGCCATCGCCGCCCAACAGCGCGCAGCACGGCTCACCATCGGCCTTTGCCGCGACCTGCCTGAACGTATTCTCTACCAACGCATGGGCCTCCGGCGACCCGCCGACCATGAGACTGGGCCCGTTGCGCGCGCCGACCTCGCCGCCGGACAGGCCGACGCCGAGGAACCGCAAGCCCTTGGTCGCTAGCTGCTCGCCGCGTCGCCGGGAGTCGCGGTGGTGGGAGTTGCCGGCGTCGGCGATCAGGTCGCCCGCTTCGAGCAGGGGCATCAGCGCCGCTATCTGCGCATCGACCGTCGCGCCGGCTTTAATCAGCAGGATGATCCGCCGGGGCAGGGTGAGCGCGGCGACGAAATCTTGCAGAGAAGCGTTGAGCGCAAGATCTTCGGTCTGCGCCAACGGTGACGCGGCAAAAGCGTCGCGCGCTTCCGGCCAAGGGTCGTGGAGCGCCACGCGACTGCCGTGATCGGCGAGATTGAGCGCCAGATTCCGGCCCATGACGCCCAGACCGATAATTCCTATGTCCGCCAATTGTGAAATAGCCGCCGCTTTCCCCGATGCTGTGCCGCCGCGGCCGCTAGGTCACAGCCGCTCGTCCTGAAAACGATACCAACTAAACATCGCCCGCTGCACCAGACGACGCAAGGCGCCAAGGGGGATGCGCGGCAAGGGCCGGTCGAGCAGCGCCAGGACCGCGGCGCCGCCACCGATCCGTTCGGCTAGCCGCCGCCCCGCGTGCAGCGCTGCTGAGACCCCGCTGCCGCAGTAGCCGAGCGCGTAGTGCACCGTGGAGTCGTCCTCGGCCTGATGGACGTGCGGCATCATGTCCCGGGTGACCGCGACCCAGCCGCCCCAGAAGTAATCGACGGTCATCTCCTTCAAGGCCGGGAACTTCCGCTTCAGATTGCCGAGCAAGACCTCACGGTGCGCGGTCATGACGGCCGGGTCGGCCGTGATCGGCCCGCGGTTGCCGAGCATCAGGCGGTCATCCGGCAGCCGGCGGAAGTAGTTCAGCATGGCACGGGTGTCGAACATGATATCGGTCGTGACCAGGTTGCACGCAGCCTTCTCCGCCGCCGTCATGGGCCGTGTCACGATGATGTTGGACAGCATGGGCAGCAGGCGGCTCGCCAGGCAGCGGTGCAGGTGCTCCGGCCCATAGCCGTTGGTCGCCAGCACGACGGACTCCGCGCGCAGGCGGCCGCCCGGTGTGTGCAGTATGTGCCCGCTCGCATCCTTCGACCATCCGGTGACCGGGCTCCCGCCCTGCACGACGGCGCCGGCGCCACGGGCCATGCGCAGCACGCCCTGGGCCAGCTTCAAGGGGTGCAGGGCGAAGGAATCGACCATGCGCAGTGCAGCGTAGGCCTCCTCGCCCTTGAAGTGATCGGCTTCGATGGCCGGGCGATCGAGCAGTTCGCTGGGGTGGCCAAAGACCTCGCGCAAGACCTTGTGGTCGCGTTCCAGCACGGCGACCCGGTTGGCCCGATGTGCGATCTTCAAGCAGCCGTCCGGCTGTACGTCGCAGTCGATCCCGCCGTCCCGAATCAGACCGCGCAGCGTATCGATCGCCGCCATGGCCTCGGCGAACAGCGCGCGGGACCGCACCTCACCCCAGCGGTCGATCCAGTCGGCGTACTTCAACCGGCCCAGGGCCGGCCGTGCGAAGCTGCCGTTGCGCCCGCTGCAACCCCAGCCACAGCGATTGGCCTCGAGCACCACCGGATTCACGCCGAAATCCCGCGCCAGATGCAGGGCGCAGCTCAGTCCCGTGTAGCCGCCACCGATGATGGCGACCCGGGTCTCGCGGTCGCCAGCGAGCGGCCCATCGTCTTCCGGGTCGGCCCCTGCCGTCGCCGCCCAGTAGCTATCGGCATGGCCGAGGCCCTGGCCCGGGTGGGGCGCCTTCAGCGGGTCGTAATGCAAGGCTGTTCACCTTTCTGCCGCTCACCGGCCCGGGCTTCGCTCGATCGATCCATGCCAATGGTCATTGACAATGATCTTTGGCATCAGGCCAGCCGGACAATAAAACTGCCAAGAGATTCAGTATTCTGACGAAAAGGCTACAAAACGACCACATGACATCCCGGGCTCGTGAGATATAGTTACTGGAATGTTAAGCGGGGGTTCACCAGATGGCTACAGAGTGAAATGGAGGGTTAGGTGTATCCTGCTGATAGATTTCCAACCTTAGGTCGCTTGGACCCCCGAGTTCCCTGGGATCAACAACTCGCGCGTGTCCTGATCCGGCCCTTTGCCGGAACCGGATTGACGCCGAATCATGTGACCTCCCTGTTCCTGTTCGTCGGTCTGCTTGGCGGCTGGTTCTTCGCCCAGGGCGGCAGTGCGATCCACTTGGGTGCGGCGCTTTTCGTGCTGTCCACTTTCATAGATCACATGGACGGCGAACTGGCCCGCATGACCAACCAGACCTCTCGCTTTGGCGCGCTCTTCGACCTGGCTGCCGGCGGCCTTGTCCACGTCGTCCTGTTCTGTGCCATGGGCGCCGGTCTGTCGGGCGGTGCGTTCGGCGCTTGGACCCTGTTGATGGGCCTGGTCGCCGGTCTGGCCGTCGCCGCGATTTTCGCGCTTCGTTTCGAGCTGGAACGGCGGGGCAGTTCAGACGCCGTCCGGCAGCCGAAGTTCGCCGGTTTCGAGATCGAGGACGTGATGTACCTGGTGGCCCCGATCACCTGGCTGGGCGGGCTGTTGCCTTTCCTGGTGGTGGCCAGCATCGGCGCACCGCTGTTCCTAATCTATCAGATCTGGGAGTTCTGGCGGCAAACCTCGGAAGGCGGTGCTACCGCCGACTGACCTGGATGGCAAAGTAAAGGGGGCCGGATGAAAGTCCGGGCCCCGTCCTTTGCCCGCGTCTCGCCGGCCTCGCAGCTGTAAGAGATTCCGACCCGGCTGGTATGCTTGGAGACCGCGCTTCGAAGGATGGGCTGTACGGGCCCGCCGTGCGCGGTATCTCATGCTTAGAGACGCCGCTTACGCGACTCCTCAGCATGAGGTGTTAAGACCATGATATCAAACACCGAACCTAATCCTGAGGCGCGCGAAGCGCGTCTCGAAGTATAAGCCATGAGTCACGGCTTTCGAGGGTTGGCCGCACTGCGCGCGCCTGCGCGCTACACCGGGTCGGAAGCAAATCGGCGCGACGGCCTCATAGGGCAATCATGCCGGTGGAGCTAAGCGCCAATCCCAAAACCGACGCGGCGACCAGAAGCGGGATGGCACCGACCCTGAAACGGAACACGGCGAGGAGCGCAGCCGCCGTGAGGACCAACGCCGCGAGGTCGATCGATTTCAGCTGCGGCGCGGCCACGTGCAAACCGGCACCCTCGAACGTCCCGACCTCACGGAACAGCACGTGCAACGCAAACCAGATTGCGAGGTTCAAGACGACCCCGACGACCGCGGCGGTAATGGCGGTCAGCGCCGCAGAGAGAGAGCGGTTGTCGCGCAGCCGTTCGACGTGTGGGGCGCCAAGAAAGATCCAGAGAAAGCACGGGGCGAAGGTGACCCATGTGGTCAGGAGTCCGCCCAGCGTTCCGGCCTGCAACGGCGCAAGTACACCCGGGTCGCGAAACGCCCCCATGAAGCCGACAAACTGAGTCACCATGATCAGCGGTCCGGGTGTCGTCTCGGCCATGCCAAGCCCGTCGAGCATCTCGCCGGGTTCGAGCCAGCCGAAGGAGTCGACGGCCGCTTGCGCGACATAGGCGAGCACGGCGTAGGCGCCGCCAAACGTCACGACGGCCATCTTGCTGAAGAACACCGCGATATTGCTGAAGACATGATCGGGCCCCAGGATGGCCAGGAGAGCGCCGGTCGGTGCCAGCCACAGCAACAGCAGAACGGCGCCGATCTTGAGCGACCACGCCGTGCCGGGGCGCGCATGTCGGGGAACCTGCGCCCCGAGGATGGTGTTGCTGTCCGCGACGTGCGTTGTGCCGACGGCGTCGTGGCCGGCTCCGGGGCGGAACGCTTGTAACCCGGTCCAACCGCCGAGATAGCCGATCAAGGCCGCCGCGAGGATGATCGCCGGGAACGGGGCGTCGAACAAGAAGATCGCCGCGAAGGAGGTTGCCGCGAGAGCAATCATGGTTGCGTTGCGCAAGGCCCGCTTGCCGATCCGGACCACGGCCTGCAGGACGATTGCCAGCACCGCGGTCTTCAACCCGAAAAACAGCCCGGTCACGAAGCCGACGTCGCCATAGAGCGCGTAGATCCAGCTCAGCGCCATAATGGCTATCATGCCGGGGAGTACGAAGAGCAGACCCGCTATGATTCCCCCCAGCGTGCGATGCACAAGCCAGCCAATGTAGATGGTGAGCTGTTGCGCTTCCGGTCCCGGCAGCAACATGCAGAAGTTGAGCGCATGCAGGAACCGCGCCTCGCCGAGCCAGCGTTTCTCCTCCACCAAGATGCGGTGCATCACGGCGATCTGCCCAGCGGGACCGCCAAAACTGAGCAAGGCCACACGCATCCAGACAACCAACGCCTCGGCAAAGCTCGGCCAGGGACGGCCGTCCGCACCGAAGCGCGGAACCCCGTCATCTGCGATGTCGGTCATTCGAGCGGCTCCGTCGGACCGCCGATGGCGTGCCAGCCGGCGATTCCGCCGGCCAAGTTGCGCGCGGTGAAACCGCGGCGCCGCATCTCGGCCACCGCATCGCCACTGACCTGAAAGCCGTAGACACAGTAGGCCACGATTGGACGGTCCTTCGGAAGTGTTTCGATCCATTCCGAGATCCGCTCTGCCGCCAGAAATTCCGCCCCCGGCAGCTTGTCATGGCGCTTGGCCATGTCCTCGGCCAAGCAGACGTCCAGCAGCACAGGTTTCTCGCCGCTCGCCAGCATGTCTCGCAGGTCCTCCGGCGCGAGCGGCTGCTCCGGGCCGGCCGGTCCGGCAGCCGAGGGATTCGGACTTGTGGCCGCAGCGAATCGCCGGCCTGGTCGGTCCCAATGGAGGTTCTGCATGTAGGTATCGACATAAGCCGTCGCGTCGGTGCCGAAGTCCATGTGATAGGCATGTTCGTACATGTCGAGCGCAAGGATCGGCACGCTCCCGGCCAGGATATGGGCGTGGTCGGCGCCCCATTGGTTGAGCAGCCGGCCCTGCCGAGAAGACCAGCCGAGGATCACCCAGCCCGAGCCGCCCGCCAGCGCCTTGCCCATCGCAACGAATTCCTTGGACCAGGCTTGAAGGCCGCCGAAATCCCGCGCGATCGCATCGGCCAGAGGCCCCGAGGGATCGACCGCCGGGCTGCCGAGACCGTCGGCGCCGCCCAGTCCGTCAAAGTAGACCTCATGCAGGATCATGGAGTTGGCCGCGATCAGTTGCTCGCGCTTGAGGCCATTGATCTCGAAACCCGGCGCGCTCGACCAGTCAAGTCCGGCGAGCCGGGCTTCGATGGCGTTGAGACGGCGCGCCGCACCGCCGTAGTTGTTCTCGTAGTGGCTCGCCAAGAGCCGTTCGGAAAACCCAATCAGCCGGGGCGGTTTGAAGGGAATTGGCTTGATGTGCCAGGTCATTGTTCGAACTCCTAAGCGAAGGCGTTCACGTAAAGCCTCAAGGGTTCAAGGGAACCTTGGCCGCAAGGCCAGTCCCACGGCCGCGACCATCACGCGGTCGTCCGAGTCGGACGTCTCGCGCCTGCGCACGTCGAACATCATCGGCGCGCCGGGTAAACCCAGCCGTCCGCGCAGTTAATCGATCTCGGTAAAAAATCGCCCATACTCCATCCTCCGCACAACACGGAGTGGCGCTTGGGCGGTAGAGCCTGACGGGGCGGCCACGATAAGCCCCGTAGAGAATGATTCGGGCAACAACCGCGCGAACGCAAGTGAAATCAAACGCCGGGCAATCCGGCAAGCGTTCTCGCCAACCGCGGGCATGACAAGAGGCAAGGCACACAGGCTTTGTGTTAGCCTTGCGCGATTCGTTCCAATCGTTCGGCGAAAGACCGCCCATGGCACAGCGCGACAAGTCCCTCACCTACACCGACCATTTGCAGCTCGACCGGCTCTTGTCCTGCCAGGAACGGCAAAGCGAAAAGCACGGCCGGCCCGCGCACGACGAGATGCTGTTCATCATCGTGCATCAGACCTACGAGCTGTGGTTCAAGCAGATCCTCTTCGAACTGGCGCGCATCGGCGAGATCTTCGCCGGCCCCGAGGTCGACGACCGCTCTCTGGGCGGCGCGGTTCACGGCCTCGGCCGCATCGTGGAGATCCAGAAGCTGCTGGTCCAGCAGCTCGACGTGCTGGAGACCATGACGCCGCTGGACTTCCTCGATTTCCGCGATCTGCTGTTCCCCGCCTCGGGCTTTCAGAGCGTGCAGTTTCGCCTGCTGGAAAACCGCCTCGGTCTGCGCCGGGCGGAGCGGCTGAATTTCGACCAGCGCCCCTACGACGCACGCCTGAGCCCGGAGCAACAGCAGCGCCTGCGCGACGCCGAGGCCGAGCCGTCGCTGGCCGATCAGATCGAAGCCTGGCTGGAGCGCACGCCCTTCGTCAATGTCGAGGGCTACGACTTCCGCGAGGTCTATCGCCAGGCCGTGACCGAAATGCTGGAAAGCGAGGCCGCCGTGATGCGCGACAATCGAGCCCTGGGCGAGGCGGAAAAACAGGCCGAGCTCCAATCCCTGGCGGCGGCGCGGACCCGCTTCGATTCGATCTTCGACGACGAGCAACACCGGGCGCTGCGTGAACAGGGGCTCTGGCGCTTCTCCAGCCAAGCCCTGCAGGCCGCGCTTTTCATCAACCTCTATCGTGACGAGCCGGCCCTGCAGTTGCCCTTCGACTTGCTCAGCCGCCTGATGGACATCGACGGCACCATGACCTCCTGGCGCTACCGCCATGCCCTCATGGTCCAGCGCATGATCGGCCGCAAGGTCGGCACCGGCGGCTCCTCGGGCCACGACTACCTGCGCCAGACGGCCGAGCGCCATCAGGTCTTCGGCGATCTCTTCGCGCTTTCGACCTTCTTCATTCCGCGCTCGCGCCTGCCGGAATTGCCGGCGGAGATCCGTCAGGCCATGGGCTACCGCTACAGCGGGGCCGGGGCGTGAATCTGAAGGGTCACTTCAGCCGCTTTCTAAAGGCCTATCCCAAGCGGCTGCATTTCGCCGCACACAGCCATCACCTCTGGCCGGACGTGACATTCGAGGCACAACAGGCCTGCTGGGGGGATGCCGCCCGCCACGCCGACCGCAAGTGGGACAAGATCCTCTCGGACATCTATCCCGCGGCCCAGGGCCATGTGGCGAAAGTGCTGCATCTCGACGACCCCAAAACCATCGCCTTCGGCCCCAACACCCACGGCTTTCTGCTGCGCCTCCTGTCCTGTCTCCCGGCCGGGCGGCCCTGTCGCGTGCTGACCAGCGACAGCGAGTTTCACAGCTTCGCTCGGCAGATCGCGCGGCTGGAGGAGGACGCTTTGGTCCAAGTGACCCGCGTCGCGGCCGAGCCGTTCCAGTCCTTCGGCGAGCGCTTCGCCGCCGAGTCCGCCAAGGGCGGCCACGACATGGTCTACCTCAGCCAGGTCTTCTACAACTCGGGCTACGCGGTGCCTGACCTGGAGGCCCTGGTGGGCGCGGTTCCGGGGCCAGACACTCTCATCGCCATCGACGGCTACCATGGCTTCATGGCGTTGCCGACCGACCTAGGGTCGCTTGCGGAACGCGCCTTCTACCTAGCCGGCGGTTACAAGTACGCCATGTCCGGCGAAGGCGTCTGCTTCCTGCACGCGCCACCCGGCCATGGTCCGCGGCCGCGCGACACCGGCTGGTTCGCCGCCTTCGAGACCCTGGAGGGCAAGGACGGCGGCAAGCTCGGTTATGCCCCGGACGGCGCGCGCTTTCTTGGCGCAACCTTCGATCCGGTCGGACTCTACCGCCTCAACGCCGTGATGGATTGGCTCGAAGGTCTCGATATCACGGTCGCCGGGATCCACGCACATGTCCAGGCCCTGCAACAGCGCTTCGTGGCCGAGCTCGGTGAACTCGGGCTCGACGCGCTCCACCCCGGCCAACTGGTCGTGCCGCTGTCGGAACCGAACCGCGGCCACTTCCTGACCTTCCGCAGCGAGCGGGCCGGCGAGCTGCACCATCAGCTTTTGAAGTCCGACATCATCACGGATTATCGCGGCGACCGCCTGCGTTTCGGTTTCGGCCTCTACCACGACGAGGAGGACGTGACGAAACTCTGCCGCGTCCTGGGCGATATCTTCGCGTGATTAGGTTGCGATCCGGCAGCCGCGCACCTCGATCTTCACGGCGGCAAGCGCCATAGCCGGTACGGAGAGCACCCGGACGCCCGCGGCCAGCAAGGCCGGGAGCCACGCCGGCCGAGCGGCCATTTCGCCGCAAAGATCGACCTCGATGCCGCGCCGCGCGCCATGGGCGCAGACTTCTTTGATCAGATCCAGAAGCACCTCGTCGTCCTGACCGTCGGCCATGGCCTGTCGTTCCAGGTCGTTGGTGCCGAGCGAGAGGAAATCCGCCTCGAAGTCGGCGATGGCGTGTGCTGCTTCGGGCGTCTCCACCATCATGCCGAAGGGCGGCAAGGTTGCCTTTACGCCCTTGCCCGCGAGCGCCTCGACCTCGCCGCGCAACAAGGCGCGGGCCCGGTCCAGTTCATCGGGTTGCCTTACCATGGGGACCATCACCCGGAGCGGACCATGGTAGGCCGCCCGCGCCAGGGCGCGAAGCTGCACCTGGAAGGCCTCCGGCCGGGCGAGCGAAAGGCCGAGCCCGCGCAGGTCCGGCGCGGGAACGCCTAAATCCGGGGTGAGTCCCGCCATCGGCTTGTCGCCGCCCCAGTCGAAGGTGCGAAGCGTGACCGGCAAGCCGCCCGCCCAGTGCAGCAATCCGCGATAGACCCGGTACTGCTGCTCCTCGTCCGGCGGGGCGTCGCTGCCGTGGAACAGAAACTCGCTCCGCGCCAGTCCGATGCCATCGCAGTGCGCCGGATCAATTCCCTTCAGGCTGTCCGGATCGTCGACGTTGAGCATGACACGGATTTGCGTGCCGTCGGCCGTGCGGGCGGGCCCGGCCAACGCGAAAAGCGATGCCGCCTGTTCGCGGACGCGAGCGGCGATGCGCGTGCGGGCGGCGGCGACCGTTGCGGGTGTCGGATGCAGTATCAAGCGTCCGGTCTCGGCATCCAGAACCGCCTCCGTCCCCGCCGCCAGCGCCCCGCGCTCGATCCCGAGATTGATCAAGAGCGGCAAGCCGCGGGCGCGGGCCAACATGGCCACATGGCTCCGGACGCTGCCGCCGATCAGGACCGCGCCACGGCAGCGGCGCCGATCCAGTTCGAGGAAGCGCGTTGGGGTCAGTTCCTCGGCAACCACGATGGCAGCCTCCGGCAGCGCGGCGCGTTCCAGGCCCCCACCGGGCAAATACCGCAAGAGCCGGTCGCGCAGATCGGCAAGGTCCTCGCCCTGCGTGGCGTCGCCGTGACCACGCCGGTCCTGGGCCAGGAAATCCATGGCATCGCCAAGCGCGCTCTCGGCGGGCTCGCCGCCATCCAGTGCTTCCCAAACGGGCGCCATGAATGACCCGTCGGAGAGCAGTGCGTTTTCCCTCTCGAGCATGGCCGGCGTGGCGCCCGTCATTGCTTCGGCCGGCCGGGCGAGCTCCGCGGAGACGATCTCGACCGCACGCCGCAACAGCTCCCGCTCCTGCTCCTGTGTGCCTGCGGCACGAGCAATCGCGGTGCCTCGGCCGCCTTTCAGAAGATGGATCACGCCGTGAGCCAGGCCTTCCGATGCGGCCTCCGCCTGAATGATCTGCTCGCTTGGCCCGCTCATAGCTGCCTTATAGCAAAGATCAAAGGTCATGGCCTTTTGCTATTGACGATCACCGGACCGCCCAGGGTGGATCCCGATTTGAGTCCGGGACGAAGCTTTATACGCCATCGCCCGTGCCAAACGTATGACGTATGATGCGCCGCAATGAATTATTTATAATCAAATGCTTATGGTGTTTTTTTCATCAATTATGCGAGTATTCTAGCGCCAACTTACCGCTTTGGAAGTCTACACTTCGCCGGCGTCCGCGTGACCGGCGGTCGCGGCGGCCGGCAAGGGCGCCGGATGCTCCGGCTGGCGCTGCGTGACCTCGACACCGGCGGCGGCCAGCACCAGGACCGTGCCCAGCAGCTCGCGCAGGCCGAAAGGCTCGTCGGTCAGAATCGCCGCCGACCCCACTCCGACCACGACCTCCCCCATCAACAAGAGGCCGACCCGTGCCGGGCTGAGCAGCCGCGCCGCGCCCAGCGTCAGCAGGACCACGGGCAGGACCAGGAACAACACCACCAGCAACAGAGGCAGCAGTGTCGCCTTGATCACATCCGGACCCGGCGCCGCGCCGATGCCGTCGATCGGCAGGAGGAGAAGACCGATCGAAACCAAGCAGGCACCGGCCAGGAAGGCGAAGGACTGTTCGAACACCCGGACCCCATCGTCCCGATAGACGCGCAACGTGCCGTAGGACCACAGCAGGCCGGACAAGAGCGCCATCCAGTCCCCGGCATTGCGCGGCATCGGGAACCCCTGATCGACGCCCAGCACGACCATCAGGCCGGCGATGCCCAGAAACAGAGCCGCCGCACGCGCCAAGGTGATTCTTTCGCCCAGCAGAAAGAAGCCGAACAGCGTGCTCCAGGCTGGCGTCAGATAGAACAGCAGCAGCACACGCACGACATCGGTCAGCAGCAGGCCCGTGGTATAGAGCGGAAAGGCGGCCCCGATGACCAGTCCGGTCAGCAAGAGGCCGAAGCCACCAGCGGCCAGGCGTCGCCAGCGCAACGCGGCCAGCGGAACAAGCAGAGCGGTCGACAAGGCGAACAGCCCGAGTCCGGTCCACCCCCCCTGCAGGCCCTGTTCGTCGAGATAGCGCAGCGGCAGCCAGAACAGGCCCCACAGCACGCTCGCCACGGCGACGCCGAGACTGGGGACCAGATCGGGCCGGCGGCGCAACAGGTCACTCATGGCAGCATTCTCCGGACAGCTAGTTCCGCGTATGTCCTTGCACCCGGTCTGTCGACACGCGTCTCCCCGCGCCATGGATCGCGAGGTTCCGAAACCTCAGGCGCTCTTGCCCTTCTCGTGGAAGATGAAGCCCAGGACGTTCATCAGAAGCTGCGCGGCCAGGAACGCCGTCGTGCCGGACCGATCGTAGTCGGGCGCCACCTCAACCAGATCGATGCCGACGATCTCGCCTTTCTTGGCGGCGCCCTGCAGCAGCTCCAGGACCTCGTAATAGAGGAAGCCGCCGTGGCTCGGCGTGCCGGTGCCCGGCGCGATCGAGGGGTCGAAGCCGTCGATGTCGATCGTGACGTAGTAGCGCACGCCGTCCGGGATGCGCGCCAGCACGCCGTCGGTGCCGAGGCGGCGCACGTCGCGCACCGAAAGGATGTCGGAGCCCGCCTTGCGCGCGGCCGCGTAATCGTCCCGGTTCGAGGAGGAGACGTTGCGGATGCCGAGCTGCGTGAAGCCGGTCACGTGGCTCATCTCCGAGGCGCGGCGCAGTGGGTTGCCGTGGCCGTAGCGCACGCCGTGGCGCTCGTCGACGAAATCCAGATGGGCATCGATGTGGATGATGTGCACCGGCGGCTGGTCGTCGAAGGCGCGGATGCAGGGGATGTGCACCGAGTGGTCGCCGCCCAGGACCACCGGCAGGGCGCCGGCCTCGAGAATCTTGCGCACGCCGAGCTCGATGTTGGCGTGGCTCTTGACGGTATCGGTGTGGATCATGTCGGCATCGCCGACGTCGACGATCCGCACCTGGTCGACCGGCAGATAGGTGACGTCGTCCTCGAAGTCATAGGCGCCGCCGTGGCCGAAGGAGAACAGCGTCGAGGCCTCGCGGATCGATCGCGGCCCGAAGCGGGCGCCGGCCCGGTATTGCGTGCCCATGTCGAAGGGCGCGCCGAGCACCGCGACGTCGGCCTGGATATCGTTCCAGTCGTCGCAGACCGGCTGCTTGCCGAAGGTGCAGTGCCCGACGAAGGGCAGGTCCAGCCGGCCGGTGTCGTAGCGGTTCTCGCCCATGGCCTGAACTCCGTTTGCATGGCGGTCCGACATTATGCCGACGGGGTTCGACATGTACACGGGAAGAGTGGCCGAACCGATCGTCGCTTAACGCGGTCGTTACCTTTGCCGACTATCATGGAGGGATGAAAGGCTCGCCGAGCGTCAAGAACGACGCCACGGTCACTGCGGCCAGGTAAGGTACCGGCAATGCACTTGTCGAAAAGCGGTAATACCTACGTCCTCAAGTGCCACTGTGGCTGCTACAACCTTTCCTTCTGCGATCAGGGCGTCGAGCTTTGCGGCCAGGCCAAATGCCTGATCTGCGGGGCCGCCGCCGAGTGGAGCAGCCTGGTCCGGGACTGCTCTCCCGAGCGACCGGACGCCACCGAACCGGAAGCCGATACGCCCGCGGAGCGGGCGAGTCTTCCCTGAGCCCTCAGACGCCGGGTGGTCGCCTCCGCGACCGCCCGGCGTCTGAGGGCTCAGCGAAAAGACTCGGTTGCCCAGGGCCCCGGCGGCAGCGTAGATTCGCGACCCTTCACCGGGCGCGAGACTGGGCGGCGATGATCAAGGCTGTGACGTTCGACCTTTGGGATACCATCGTCTACGACGATACCGACGAGCCGAAGCGCGCGGCCAGGGGTCTGCGCTCGAAGCGCGAGGAGCGCCGCCATCTGGTCTGGGACGCGCTCAACGCCGCCGAGCCGATCGAGCGGACTAGGGTCGACCTAGCCTACGATGTGGCCGACGCCGCCTTCAACCGGGTCTGGCACGACCAGCACGTCACCTGGACCATCGCCGAACGGCTCCAGGTGGTCCTGAAAGGCCTCGGGCGCGCGCTACCGGCCGATGCCTTCGCCGCGCTGGTCGAGGCCCACGAGGTCATGGAGGTCGAAATCTACCCCGACGCGATCGAAGGCGTCGGCGCGGCGCTCGAGGCCTTGGCCGGACGTTATAAGCTCTCGATCGTCTCCGACACCATCGTCACACCGGGCCGTGGCTTGCGCGCCCTGCTCGCCCAGCACGGCCTCAAGGACTTCTTCTCGGGCTTCGCCTTCTCCGACGAGGTCGGCCATTCCAAGCCGCACCCGGCCATGTTCCAGTCCGCCGCCGACCAGCTCGGCGTATGCTTCGCCGAGATGGTCCACCTCGGCGACCGCGACCACAACGACGTCAAGGGCCCGCAGTCGCTCGGCATGAAGGCGATCCTGTTCACCGCCTCGCGCGACCAGGACAAGGCGACCACGACCGCCGACGCGATCTGCGAGCGCCACCAGGACCTGCCGGCGATCGTCGACCGCCTGGCCACGGGCTGTTAGGGAGCAGCGCGCCATGGCCAACAGCCCACGCTTCATCGTCGTCGACGGCTATACCCGCGAGGGCCGCGAGGGCCTCAAGGCCGGCGGCGCCACGCCGGCGGGCGAGCTCTACAGCAACATGCTCAAGAAATGCCTGCCCGGCGCCGCGGTCGACGTGGTCTATCCGGCCGACCCAGATTCCGCCCTGCCCAAGGGCGCGGCGATCGATCAATACGACGGCATCGCCTGGACCGGCTCGAGCCTGACGATCTATGCCGACGACCCCAACGTGACCCCGCAGATCGGGTTCGCCAGGGCGGCCTTCGAGGCCAAGGTGCCGAGCTTCGGCAGCTGCTGGGCGGCGCAGATCGCCGTGGTCGCCGCCGGCGGGCGCTGCGCGCCCAACTTCAAGGGCCGCGAGATGGGCCTCGCGCGCAAGATCGCTCTCACGCCCCAGGGCCGGGCCCACCCGCTCTACCACGGCAAGAAGAGCGTGTTCGACGCCTTCATCAGCCACGAGGACGAGGTCACCCACCTGCCGCCGGGCGGCGTCCTCCTGGCCGGCAACGACCACAGCCAGGTCCAGGCGGTCGCCGTGACCTATAAAGGCGGGGTCTTCTGGGGCCTGCAGTACCATCCCGAGTACGACCTGCACGAGCTGGCGCGGCTCTGCTTTTGCCGCAAGCAGCGGCTGACCGACATGGGCTTCTTCAAAGACCTCGACGCGGCTCAGGACTTCGTCGACAAGCTGGAGGCCCTGCACCAGGACCCGGGCCGCAAGGACCTCGCCTGGCTGCTCGGCATCGACGAGGACGTGATGAACGAAGACATCCGCCAGGCCGAGGTGCGCAACTGGATCGAGCACCAGGTCCTGCCCGGCCTGCGGCCCTAGCCGCCATGCCGAAAGCCGAGCCCACTCTTGTCATGCCCGGACTTGATCCGGGCATCCAGGTTACCGCTAAGAACCTGGATGCCCGAGTCAAGCCCTGCCATGACACTATGGCCTTGGCATCCTATGCAAGCGCATGACCACCCCGCCGCCGCGCGCCTGGCAGCGCATGCTGAGCGGGCGGCGGCTCGACCTGCTCGACCCCTCGCCGCTCGACGTCGAGATCGAGGATATCGCCCACGGCCTCAGCCGGGTCGCGCGCTGGAACGGCCAGACCGCGGGCGACTGGGCCTATAGCGTGGCCCAGCACTCCCTGCTGGTCGAGCACCTGGTCGGCCGCTTTCGGCCCAAGGCGCCCCAGGCCTGGCGTCTGGCCGCCCTGTTGCACGACGCGCCGGAGTACGTCATCGGCGACCTGATCACGCCTTTCAAGGCCATCGTCGGCCAGGACTACAAGGCACTGGAAAAGCGCCTGATGCAGGCGATCCACATCCGCTTCGCCCTGCCGCCCGTGCCGCCCAAGCAACTCACCGCCCTGATCAAGCGCGCCGACCGCACCGCCGCCTACCTGGAAGCCACCCAACTGGCCGACTTCGCCAAGCCCGAGGCCCGCCGCTTCTTCGGCCGCTCGGAAGGCTTCGACGACCTCACCCTGACCCCCTGCCCGCCCGCCGAGGCCAAGACCCGATTCCTCGCCCGCTACGCTGCGCTGGCCGGCCGACCCGGCGATTCCGCCGCTTAAATCCCGCAAAGGCCGCCGTCCGGTCTATCATCGAGGCCGGTTTGTCTTGGGGAGGCCGTGCCATGAAGATCAGCCTTATCGAGCAGTTGCATTGCGATGCCGGGTGGCGCGTCTTTTCGTTCCTGAAGATCGGCACCGGCGACGGCGTGGTCGGCTATGCCGAGTACAACGAGAGCTATGGCAGCCCGGCGCTCAGTGGGGTCATCGCCGAGCTGGGCGAGACCCTGATCGGCCGGGACCCGCGGGCGATCGAGGCGATCGTTTCGCGGCTCTATGCAACCACGCGCCAGGCGCCGGGCGGCATGGTCCAACAGGCCATCGCGGCGCTGGAGAACGCCCTGCTCGACGTCAAGGCCAAGGCGCTGGGCGTGCCGGTCTACGAGCTTCTGGGCGGCAAGGTGCGCGACCGCCTCAGGCTCTACTGGTCGCACTGCGGCTCCTACCGGCTCGACCACCACGAGCTCATGGGGGCGCCGCCGCTGCGTTCGCTGGGCGACCTGGCGGCGCTCGGCGGCGAGGTCGCCGAGCGCGGCTTCACGGCGCTCAAGACCAACATCTTCCTGTTCGACGGCGATCGGCCGCGCATGCACATGCCCGGCTTCGCGCGCTCGCCCGGCGGCCCGGAGCTGAACCTCGAGCCGGGCCTGATCGCGGCGCTGCGGGCGCAGCTCGAGGCCTTGCGCGAGGGCGCCGGGCCCGGGGTCGAAATCCTGCTCGATCTCAACTTCAACTTCAAGACCGAGGGCTATCTGCGCATCGCGCGGGCGCTCGACGACCTCGGGCTCATGTGGTTCGAGATCGACTCCTACGACCCGGCGGCGCTCGCCCACATCCGCCGCGCGCTGAAGACCCCGGTCGCCTCGTGTGAATCCTTGTTCGGCCGGCGCGGCTTCAGGCCCTTCCTCGAGCGGCAGGCGATGGACGTGGCGATCGTCGACGTGCCCTGGAACGGCGCCTGGGAGGCGCTCAAGATCGCCGCCATGGCCGAGGCCTTCGAGGTCAATGTGGCGCCGCACAACTTCTACGGCCACCTCTCGACCCTGATGAGCGCCCACTTCTGCGCCGCCATCCCGAACTTCCGGATCATGGAGATCGACATCGACGACGTGCCCTGGAAGGACGATCTGGTGACCCACCCGCCGGTGATCGAGGACGGCCACCTGATCGTGCCGACCGGCGCCGGCTGGGGCGCCGAGCTCGACGAGGCCGCGGTCCGCGCCCACCCGCCGAAACGCTGAAACCCGGCCGCCCACGGCATTGTGATTCGCCGATTAAGGGCTTGCCAACCCGGGGCGGGCATCGTGGCGTCGGGAGATGGACCATGGCGCATGACACCGCGAGTTCGACCGGGATCCGTATCGGCCACATCGGCCGCCGCCGGCAGTCGGAGGTGCCGATCGGCCGGCTGCCGGTAACGGTCACGCACACGGGCAGCCTGTTCGGCGGGCTATTCATCAGCGGGTTCGCGCTCTTTTGGGGCGGCGTGCCGACCCTGGGCCTGATCGCCGACGGCCTGCCCGACCTGAGCCGGCCGGAGAACTGGCTGTTCCTGCTGTTCCCGACGATTGCCGTCGGCCTCTTCCTCTTCGGCCTGCGTATGCTGCGCTGGCGCAAAACCGTCACGATCGACGATCTCTTCGTCACGGTCGAGGAGCGCGGCCTCGCCGGCACCGAGACCTGGCAGGAGCCGCGCACGGCCTATCAGGGCGTCCTGTCGCACAGCCGCCGGGTGAAGACCAAGAACAGCTCCTATACCCTCTACATGGTCGAGTTGGCGCATCCGGAGCGGCGGCGTAGCGTCAACCTCTACACCTCGTACAGCGAGCGGGGGTGGCGCGGCAAGTGGGAGGACTACGCCCGCTGGCTCGAGCTGCCGGCACTCCAGGAGGGCAGCGACGGCCTGGTCGCGCGCGACACCGGGGATCTGGACAAGCCGGTCGCCGAGCTGATCCGCGAGGGCAAGCTGGAGGTCGACTACGCGCTGCTGCGGGAACGCGCCGAGGGCCTGGCGGTCGATATCGAGGGCGATACCATCGTGGTCACGCGCACCGGCCCGGAACTGGCCTGGTGGGGCGCTCTGATCATGCTCGCCTTCCCGCTGGTCTTCGTCTACGTCGGCTTCTTCCTGGACGACACGCCCGCCATCGTCGGCTGGTTCCTGGGCGGCCTAGGCCTGCTATTCGAGGTGGCCTTTGTCACCGCCGTGGTCTGGGACCTGATCTCGCGCAAGCGCCTCAGAATCGACCCCGAGCGCATCACGGCGAATGCCGTCGGCCCGAAGGGCGAGACCAAGGGCAAGAGCATCCAGGTCGGCGAGATCGAGGAGGTCACGGTCGGCCGCCGCAAGGGCGAGAACGCCGTCAAGCTGCTGATCACCGGCGACCGCCAGCGCCTTTCCTTCGGCCAGCACCTGCCCCGCGCCTCGCTCGATTTCCTGGAAAACCTGGTCCTGGCCAAGATCGCCAAGCACCACCCGGGCCGATAGACGCCGGTCCAATGGTCAACCCTTAGCAAAACATTAAGGCTCCTCGGGCAAGCTGCCGCCAGGATTGGCAGGGCGTAGCGCCGAAAAGCGGGCGCGGGCAGGAGACACATGGCTGAAAAATTCTATCAGTTCCTCCGGCCGGGCGAGCGGGTCTTGTACTGCCAGCCGGCCGTCGACGCCGGCTGGCTGTGGCACGCCGCCGGCGGTTTCGCACTCGGTGTCCTCGGTCCGCTGACCGACCCCGAACGCGCCGGGCTGACGCTCTTCCTCGGTGTGCTTCTGGTCCTGGTGGGCGGCCGGGCGATCGCCCTCAAGCAATACGGCGCCGGCGTCGAGGCGGCGGTGACCGATCGCCGCGTTCTGCGCGTCGAAGGTGAAGGCGCGGCCCTTCATTTCACTGATATCGCCACCGACGAGGTCGGGACCATCGAGGTGCTCGGCCGCGCGCTCCGCGTCACCAAAAAGAACGGCCGGATCGTCGTCCTCGATCGACTGAGCCACGCGCCGGAGGTCGGCCTCGAACTGGCCCGCGCCGCCGGCGTGGCGTCGCCTTGGGTGCCGTCCATCAAGGACCGCCTGGCCGAGGAGCTGGTGATCTTGGCGGCCTTTTTCACTGCCGCCCTGGCCTATGCGCTCACCCTCGGCGCGCAGGCCAACGGGACCGGCGAGGCCATCCCGCTCCTGGCGCGCGCGCCGTTTGTGACGCTCTGCCTTGTCATGGCTGCTTCGGGCGGCCTGCTCGGCCTGCTTTCCGGCCTGGCCTCGTTGAAGCCCCACTTCACGCGGGACGAGATGCGCGCCTGGATGCGCCAGTCCGACATCTTCGCGCCGAAACCGCAGCCCGGCGCCCGGACCGGCCGGTTCACGATATTCTGCCTGCATTTCGTCGACTCCCTCTACGGCCCACCGGCCGGCCCCCTCGACCAGGGCCAGGCCGACCATGACCGCTAGGAGCCTGGCGAGCGGGTGATCTGGCGCGAGCACGCCGGACATGTCCGATCAACTCGCCGACCTGTTGGCGCCGGGCGAGCGGGTGCTGTATCACGCCAAACGCAGCTGGCGGCCGAACGAGTGGCTGACGGAGACGCTCATCTACGCAACCAGCCTCGGCACCGTCGCGGCGGCCGGGCTGCTCAGCCTAGACCCACCGGGGCTGCTGTCCGTGGCGACCGTTCTGGCCGGACCCTTGGCCCACTGGCTCTGGGTCATTTGGCGCGACTGGTCGCGCGAGGCCCTGGTGACCGAACGGCGACTGCTGCATCGGAGCGGATGGTTCACCACCACGGTTACCGAGGTCGATGTCGCGACGGTCACCGAAATCCGGACCATCCGGGAAAAGTTTCGGCTCATCAGATCGGACGGCAAGAGGCTCGAATTCGGCCACCCGCAGGAAGCCTGGGGCCTTGCCGGTGCACTGGCTTGCGCCGCCGGCATAGCGCTGCCCAGGCTGCCGTCGCGCAAGGAATTGGCGGTTGACTGGCTGTATCTGACAACAGGTCTCACCGCCTGGCTCGCCGCGACTCTGCCGGTGCTGAACTGGGTTTACGGGAGCCTTTCCGTACCGCTCTTGTCGGCCGTGGGCCTGGCAATCCTAGGCGGCCTTTTCGTCGTCGCGCAAGTGATGCTCTTGCCGTCCCTGACGATCGCCGGGCTGATCACCGCGGCCCTGATTCGACCGTTCTTCAGCCAGCCGGAGATCGAGGCCTGGATCGACCACAGCCATGCCTTCTGGCCCGATCCGGCCACCCAGGACGAAATCGAATGGCACGGCCGCTTATGCCGTCGCTTTGCAGCCCTCCTCTATGGCCGGCGCCCGCGCGGCAGCGACAACCGGCCGCAGCCCGATGACCGGCCGCCTCGACCGGGGCCAGATGGGCCATGACGGCTAGGAGCCTAGCGACCCGGCGGACCGCCGCTCTTGGTTAACCAAAGGTTAACGCGGTCTCCGCCGATCGACCGGGTTCCGGAACTCTGAATCGCAGTCTGTTTGCAATCAAAACAATATTTTAGATGAACGATCTTCATCCTTTGTCTGCTTCTTGCGCCGCCTGTTATGGTTAACCGATCGTTAACGTCCGCTGTTCTTTCATAGGCGTGACGGCAAAGCCGGCTGGCGTTCATGACGCTCGGATAACGGCTGCCATGGTAAAGGAATCCTTAACAGGCATGTGAGCAAGGAAACCAAGATCATGAAATGGTTGCTGGACCAGATCTACGGCCCGAACGCCCTGGGCGACCCCTACTACGAGCTGTTTGTCGACGCCGCCGCCCTGATCCCTTGGTGGTATCCCAGCCTGATCTTCGGAATCGCCGCGGTCTTGCTGCTGAGCCGCTGGTACGGCCGGGCGCAGTACCGCCGCCAGAGCGTGATGGCCGCGGTCCGGGTGCGCGACAGGGCCCGCCGCCGCACGGTCTGAGCCGGGCCCGAGCCGGGCCTTGTCCGTAATTTGTCACAACACCGCAGGCTTCGATCGGCTAAGCGGAAGGCCGCTTGACCGGTGGCCAAGGCGCTCTGTAGCCTGATCGGGTTACCGCCGGTCCCGCGCGACGTGGAGACACATCGCTGGAGCCCGATGCGATGACGTATTTGTGGGAGCTCGCCATGGCCCCGTTCGAAACGGTGATGTCGCTTCTATCCAAGATCGACCCGCAGTACCTGCTTCTTGCCGTGGCGCTGTTGATTTGGGTCCAACTGGGCCGCATCGTTCGAGCGCTCAAGTCGCGGGGCACCTTCTCGCCCGACCTGCCGGAGCGGGTCGAGGAATTGCAGACCAAGGTTCAGTCGATGTCCGAGAAAATCGCCGATTTCCAGGCGTACGCCGCAAAGCGGGCAACCGCCTCGCCGAGCTTGAGCGCGCCGAAGGATCGCGGTCCCGCGCCCGCGGCCAAGCCGCTCACGGCGCGGCGGGACGATGCGGGCTAGGAGCCTGTCCGGGTTCCTCACCAGGATAGAAGCGGCAGGGAGAATCCGAGAAAGATTGAGCCGGCGGAGATTGCCACCCCATAGGGCACGTATCCGCCCTTGGTCAGGGCCTGGGGCAGGTTGCGCGGCCCCGCCGCGGTCTGCGACAAGGGCAGACGCGGGATCGCGAAGCGCAGGGTCAGCAGAAACACCGAGAGGACGCCACCCGCCAAGGTGACGTAGAACAAGAAGGCCAGCAGATGGGGAAAGCCCGCCCAGATGGCGACGGCGGCCATCAGCTTGACGTCGCCGGCCCCGAACCAGCGGATGGCGTAAAGCACGATCCCACCGACGAACACCGCCAGGGCCGCACCCAAATGGGACAGCCAATCGATCTCGCCCGGGCTCAGCAAGGCGACCGGAAAGAACAGCAGCAAAAGCGCGACCGATACCCAATTGGGAATCTTGAAGACCCAGATGTCTGTCGCCGCCGCGATGGCAAGCAGCAGCATATAGAGCCCGAAGGCAAGATAGGTGACCAGCGGCTGATAAGCCTCCATCTCCGCCCCTCTGAAAACCGCAAGCGACGCACGCGGCGACCGGAAAACCGGATTATCCCGGCCTAGTCTAAAGAATTCCTGAGTCCGATGGTCACCGACGTGTTGGCGAACCCGGACCGGCTTCACGCCAGCGCGGTCTGCCGTGTTCGCCGGAGCTTCATCACCTCTGCTTGGACCGCGCGGGAACCGGCGAGCTCTGCCTTGAGTCCCAATCCATGCTGGATTGCGACGGCCGCCCGGATGGCGTGCGCCGCCGCTGCATGGTCGGGCCGGGCGGCGCGCAGGTGGGCGCGGGCCACGGCCCGGTACGCAATCGACTGGGCCCAAGGCTGGTTGCAGGCGCCGGCCAGGACGACGGCCGCACGGCCGGTTGCAGGGTCGTCGCTCGGCATCGCCTCGGCAATCCATGACTTGACGAACGGCAGGAAGAAACGCGTATCCAGCCGGCTGGCCATGGCCTCGGCGCTGGCCAGATCGGCGATTCCCGGCTCATGACGGCCAAGGGCGACCCGCGCCGCGCCGCGGCAGCCCATGACCAGATATCGGCGCAACAGGTCGCCGCGCGCCACGGCGATCTCGAGGGCGCGGTCGAAGGCGCCGAGGGACGCCGCGCCGTCGCCGGCGCAAAGTGCGACCCAGCCCGCGGCATAAAGGCCGGCGCCCAGGCCGGCATTGTCGCCGCTCTTTTCCGCCAGCTCGAGCGCTTGTCGGCTGTCGGCACGGGCCTGGCGGACATCGCCTTGAAGGGCCCGCGCGAGGGCCAGCAAGGCGGTCATCGCCGCCTGGTCACCGGTCATTTGAAGTTCGGCCAGTTGCGCACCTTCGCGGGCCAGACGATCGGCCAGGCGTGCCATGCCGCCACTCACCAGGTGAAGCTCGGCCGGAAAGCGCTCGACCCCAAGCCAGAGATCCGCGCCCGCCACGGGGTCGCTCCGCCGCAGGGCCAGGCGGGCCTGTTCGAAAGCCTTTTCGGGATCGCCCGCGCGCGCCAAAAGGCGTGACCTCGCGGCCATCACCCGGGCGATTTGTCGCGGGGCGGCGACGCGTTCGGCCCGATCGAGCGACCGCGACAGACCGGCCAAATCGTCTTGGCGCTCCGCGAGCGCCGCCCCAAGCAGATGGCATTCCGCTTTCAACTCACGGTCAATTCCATCGGAAGCGGCAAGACTTTGCGCTTCGTTCAGCAGATCTTGAGCGGTCGCGGCGACACCCCGTTTCCGCTCGATATCCGCGGCCATCAGCAAAGACTCGAGCGCGCGCTCCTGCTCACCGGACTCGGTCAGTAGGTGGACCAACGCCCGATAGTGAGGCACCAGGACTCCGTCCTCGGCGGAGGCTTGCAGGCGCTCGAGTGGCTGCGGCGGCGCCTGTTGCGGTGCGGCTTGTCCCGGTGTCGCCTGGTTCAGCAGGCCCTCGTACAGGCAGATCGTTTCCCGGTCCGGTACGATGCCGAGCTCGCGGAGCAACAGGTCCCGGCAGGCGCGGAACTGCGCCAAAGCGGACGACCGCATGCCGTTACGCGCATAGAGCCGCATCAGGCGCCTGTGGAGGTCTTCCCGAAAAGGGTCGATCCGCAGGGCCTGGTGGACCGTGGCCACGGCGGCACCGATGTCGTCCGCCGCTTCCTGGACCTGCAGCAAAGCGTCGAGCCCCCTGAGCGCAAGATCGCGCAACCTGCTTCGGGTTGCATCCAACCAGTCCTCGAAATCCGGCGCGTCGAGCGACAGGCCGGCGAGAAAGTCATCCCGGTAGAGCGCGGCGGCCGCGTTCAGCGACGCCGGCGACCCCTCGGCCGTCAACCGTTCAAGATCCGCCACGTCGACCGACAACGCGGCCGGTGCCAGCGATACCGTCTGGCTGGTTATCTGAAGAACCGCCGGCTGACACCGGGCGAGCGCCTTGCTCAAGGCCAGCAAGACCTGACGGAGACTCTGCCGGGCGCGTGGCTGTTCGGATTCGCCCCACAGCAGCGCGGCCAGCTCCTGGCGCGCGGCTGCCTGCCCCGATGAAACCGCGACATAGGCCAGCAAGGCTTCGGCCTTGCGTAGCTTCAAGGCGACCGGCCGGCCCGAGGCATCTTCGAGGTGAAAGCCGCCGAACAGTCGCAGACGAAGCGGCCCGCCTATCTCGGTCGCATTGCCGGCCATCGTTACCTCAGTCCCGGCCCTTGCGCCCGGGCCGGCCAGTCGATGCGGCGGAGCGCGGCATCGTCCGGGCGCGCGGGAAATAGAGATCCGCGGATGTGCCGCCGGGCCCGGCCTCGGCAATCTCAAGGGTGCCGCCCGACTGACGGGCAAAGCCGTAGACCACGCTGAGTCCCAACCCCAGGTGCGCATCCTTGCCCTTGGCGCTGAAGAAGGGGTTGAGCGCCCGTTCGGCAAGGTCCGTTGACATGCCGGGGCCATCGTCGCGGACGGAAAGGCGAACATAGTCCCCGACCGGCTGCCGGTTGCCCGCCGCCGCTTCCTTGCCGGCGCGGACGTTCGCGGTCTCCACGGTCAACCTGCCACGACCGATCATCGCCTCGCACGCGTTGGCGACGAGTTCCCGCAGTGCCAGACGCAATTTTTCCTGATCGACCAGAACCGGCCAAAGATCCGCGCCACGGACGATTTCGACCTCGACGGTGCCGGGCAGAAGATCGGCGCACTGTTGCAAGGCAGCGGCGACCGTCCGATTGAGATCGATCGCATCCGGATCCAGATTCTGGCGTTGCGCCACCGCACGCAGCTTGTCCGCGAGACGGTGCACCGCGGCCCCGCGGCCATTCGCCTGGCGCCGCTTTGCCGTGCCGTCGCTGCGCCGGCTCAGGCTCACCACCTTGCCGTCCCCTGTGCGACCTTCGAGCGCGTCCGGCTCAAGGAAGAATCGATCGCACAGTCCGCTGAAGGCTTGCGCGATCTGCGCCATGCGGGCCGCACTCTGACGCTCGGCCTCGCGGCGCTTCAGAACCGTGATATCCGTGAAATGGCAGGTGGTGGCGCCGCATTCGTCACGCGCTTCGGCCACGAGCACCCAGCGGCCGCCCCGCAACTTCTGCTCCAGGACGCCGCCGCCGGCACCGTGCCACCGCAGACGGTCGCGAACCCAGGACTCGGTCCGATAGAGCACGTCATCGGGCAGAAACTCATTGGCTATACGCCGCTGCACCTCCGCATAATCGGTGCCCGGGTCGAGCCGGCTCTCCAGCTCGGGAAAGAGCCCGCGCATCGATTTGTTGGCCACGCGCAAGCGGTCCTTGTCATCGAACATCAGGATCCCTGCCGGATGATGGTCAAAGGCCGCCCCGGCGACGGATACGGCCGCCGGAACCGCCGCGCGGCCGGCGCGCCACTTCGCCGCTAGAGCCAGAGCGAGTTGCTGTATCTCGGTACCGTGGAAAGGTTTCTGCAGGTAGTAGACTTTATCGGCCGGCGCGACGCGCGCGCTGAGCTCGACCGGTTGGAGGTCGGACCGCGCGGTCACCACGACGATATGAACCTGGTCGTCGAGCGCCCGAATCCGGGCCAGCGCGGCCAACGCCTCCTCGCTTTGCTTTCCCGCCGGGTCGATGAAAACGATCGCGACGGGCCGCTCTTCGCTGAGCGCCAGATGCAGGGTTTCAAGCGCCGCTTCGCTGGTCGCGCAGGTCAACAGTTCCAGGTCGGCCACGCGATCGCCATGCCGGGGAACGAGCGCCCGCATGTAGTCGCCGACTAGCGCGGGCTCGGCATCGACCACCAAGACCCGGAACGCCTCTGAACCTGCCATTACCCGATGCTTCCCAAGAGCCAATCCGGTATCGGACTCCCCATCCCGACACCAGCCGCCAACCGGCCATGTAACAGTGTGAGTAATGCAAGCCTATAAAAGGCTACAGAATAGAGCAAGAATAAACGATTTGTTAATTATATAAATTATGCACCCCGCGCTGATTTATGTGATGTAACGTGATTTTACATGTTTTTTACATGACAAACAGTAGCGGCTATCAGTGCAAATCACATCTCGCCCTACCTGACGACGCTGAAAATGAGGAAATCGTTGCTCGAGGCGGTCGGCGGATCGATCCGGCGCAACCACGGCGGCACTTTGCCCTGCACAAGCCGATTGACGAAGGTCGAACCGCCGCCGCTCCTCAACGTGGCCTGCAGCACGGCCGGACCTCGGCTGCAGAATAGGATCAGGTCGATACCGCGCTGCTCGACGAGGCGCCGGCTGATGTCGTCGTCGGGGGCGCCGAAAATGGCGTCGCTATCCAGATTACCGGCCACATTGCGGTGGTAGGGCGAGGCGACCACTGCGTGCCTGGTGCGGTAAAGCAACTCCGGTCCGTGATTGAAGTGGGCCAGGACAATGAGCGGTTGCTGCCCAAGGCCATCCTGATCGTTGAGCAAGTCGACCACGTGGCTGAGCGCGCAAGACGGCGCCCACTCGGTGGCCTCCGCCGGTTCCGCCAAGAGCGCCCCCAGGCCGCTGGATCCCAGCAGCAAGGCAACCATGGCACCGCTACGCACCAATACGCGCAGCGGCATGATCTTGAGGTTTTCCGATTGGGCCATGATCAGTGCCAGCATCTCGGCCAGCACGATGGTCATCAGAACCGCGGTGAAAGGCGCGAAACGCCGCATCGCGATCGCCAAGGGCAGAAATACCGCCAGGCACACCGCTACGTAAAACCAGGCTTCCCAGGCCGGCGATCGCCGCTTGCGATACAACAGCCAGGCCAGAAACGGAACCGTGAAAAGGGCCGGTCCCAAATGCAGCAGAAAGTCGCCCAGGCTGTCACGATCGACCGGCACGAGCGATCTGAGTTCGTTGACCAGATCGAAGAACACCGGTCCCATGCGGGGATCGACGTCGACTTCCGGACCGCCGAAGAACTTCGGGTAAATCAGATACAGCAGGCACCCGGCAACGAGTGCGCCCAGCACGGCGGCAGCCGATCGACCGCGACGACCTTGGGCCCAGTACCGCTCCAGGACCCGGACGGCACCCCAAAATCCCAAGGCGATCAAAGCTATGGTCAAGTGGACGACCGATATCCGGTCGTACTCGTCGACCAGGTATTGCGCCGGCGGCCGCTCCACGACGATGGCCAAGGCGACCATCGCGCTCAGGCCCAGGCCATGCCACAGGTTGGCGGCGGTTCGACCCGCGCCGTGGGTCAGCCACATTGCGGCGAGGGCGGCGAAGCTCGCCGCCAACAGTACCAAGCCTTCCATCGTGAGCCAAAGGCCGAAACCCAAGGCCGCGCCGGCCGCAAAAGCCAAGCGGGCGTTGCCGGGCGTCAGCAGCACGCGCAGGTTCAGGCCGACCGCCATGACGAAGGCCAAGCCGATCAGCATGTGATGGTCGGCATGTCCGACGGTGGCAAGGGATACCAGGGCCGGCTGCGCCAGGAGCGCCAAGATCAGCAGGCAGCGGCGCCATTGGTCGAACAACGGCGCAACCGCCCAGATCAGGGCAATGACCATCGCCAGGTGCAGCACCGGGGAGACGAAGACGGCCCACCAATAGAGTCCATCATGCAGACCCAGCCAGGGCGAAAGCATCCAGCCGCCGACCAGAAGCACCGCGTCCATGGGGCGGGTCCAGTGCATCGGGGTCCCGTAGGGTGCGTTGCTGCGGGCTATGGTGTGGTCGAAAAAATCACCGCTTTCGTAAAGCTGGGCGACCTGGACCAGGCGCATGTAGCCGTCGGTGCCGTAGAGTTGACCGTCGAGCGCGGGGGTGCGATCGAGGACGACGATGGCGCTGTGGACCAGCAGGACCAGGCCGACGGCAAGCAGGTAGGGAGCGAAGCGTCGCCAATCGCCTTCGGCGCTGCGTTTCCCGCCCGGCGCCGCGGCGTCCAGGCGCGCATCGAATGAATTGCCGACGCTCATTTTGGCGGTTCCACAGGCCTTTCAGACTGCAACGGGATGAGGCCCGAACGGTGCGATGCCTGCCCCGATACGCGACCGGCGAGGCGCCGCAAGATCGCGCAAAAGGGCTGAAGAAAGCTTTAAGTGGCGCCGTGTGGCCGCGCCGGGCGCCCCCAGGCGTCACGCCTTGCGGCTTTTGCCGACCCCGGCTGCGTTCGAGCGAGGCAGGAACGGCGAGATGCCGAGGTAGTGCATCCGCCGCATCTCGCGCCGCGAGCGTGTCACCGTATCGAGAATCAAGCCACAGGCCAGGGAGAGGAAAGCCAGCAGCATGGTTCCGGTCGCGAGGATCGCGGTCGGGAAGCGCGGCACCAGCCCGGTCTCCATGTACTCGATCACGACCGGCGTCGCGAGGCCGACCGACAGCAAGAACAGCACCACGAAGATCGAGGCGAAAAACTGAAGCGGCCGCTCTTCCTTGACCAGTATCAGGATCGTGAACAGGATCCTGAAGCCGTCGGCGAAGGTATTGAGCTTGCTGGTCGAGCCTTCGGGCCGGCCACGGTAGGCGGTTTCGACTTCTTCGATCGGCATGCGCAGGTCGAGGGCATGGACCGTCAGTTCGGTTTCTATCTCGAACCCGGCGGAAAAGGCCGGAAACGATTTGACGAAGCGGCGCGTCAGAACCCGATAGCCGGACAAGAGATCGGTCATCCGGTCGCCAAACACGGTGAAGACGATCTTGCTCAGCATCAGGTTGCCGAAGCGATGTCCGGGGCGGTAGGCCTCCTGTTCCTCACTGACCCGGCTGCCGGTCACCATATCGTAGGGACCGTCCCGCAGGACCTCGATCAGCTTCGGTGCAGCCGCCGCGTCATAGGTGTCGTCGCCGTCCACCAGCACGTAAATGTCCGCATCTACATCGGCAAATATGCGGCGCACTACGTTACCCTTGCCGCGCAGATTCTCCCGCCGCACGATGGCGCCGGCTTCTTCGGCGCGGGCCACGGTTTCGTCGTCCGAGCGGTTATCGTAGACATAGATGGCCGCCTGCGGCAGGGCGGCCCGGAAATCCCGCACGACCTTGCCGATCGCCGCCTCTTCGTTATAGCAAGGTATGATCACTGCAATGTCGTTATCCGACGCGACGTCGCCCCGCTGTCGCGCGGCGTTGGCGCTGCGAACCTGTTCGAGTCCGGGCATTGACGCGGGTCCCTCGGCTATGAGCTATACGGAATGATGCCTATCGGCGGCAGCGGCTGCAATCGAACACATGTCGGCAAACAACGCATATTCAGCTGAAAAAAGGCTGAACGGCCTCACCGCACCACCTCGAACAGGACAAAGTTCCCGGTTTCACCGGCCTTTGTCTCGAGCTTCCGCAGCCAGCCCGGCACCCGTCCGCGCAGCAGCCCGCCGAGGAAGCTTTCGGCGTCGAATAACTCCGCTTCGGGCGCGTTTTCATCGGCACAAAGCAGGACCAGGCTGGCGCCGCGCTGCCGGATCATGCGCCGGCTGAGCGCCCGGTCGCGCGCCCGGAAAATGCGGTCGGCATCGAGGATGCCTTGCGTATTGCGGTGATAGGGCGCGGTGATCACGGCGTGGCGGGTGTAGTACAGCAGTTCGGCACCGCGGTCCTTGTGCGCCAGGATGATGCGGGGCCGCTCGCCCAGCCCCTGCGGATCGTTCAGCTGATCGGCAAGGCCGCTCACCGCGCAGGCGGGTTGTGGTTTCTTGGGTCCGGACAGATTCATCGCCGAGCCGGCCACGGCGAAGCCCAGAACGAACAGGCAGACCAGGCCGAAGCGCAGCGCGGCTCTGACCGAGGCGAGGGAAACTAGGCGGTTCAGGGGCTTCATGAGACGGCTCAGCAACTCGGCCAAGGGTATCGCGGTCAAGATTCCGACGTAGGGAGCGAAACGGACCATGGCCAGGGCCAACGGCAGGAACAGCGCGGTCATCAGGCCAAGGAAGAGCCAGGCTTCCCACGCCGCCGCGCGCCGTTCACGCCACAGCAGGAAAGCCAGGAACGGCGTCGACGCCAGGGCCGGCCCCAGGAAGGTCAGAAACTGCGCCAGGCTCTGGCTGTCGGTCGGCAGAAGCGGCTTCAACTCGTTGATCTGATCGTGAAAGGCCGGCCCGAGACCCGGATCTATGTCGACACCAGGACCGCCGAAGAACTTCGGGTAGACGGCGAACAGCAGCCCCGCCGCGAGCAGCGCGCCGCTGCCCAAAAGGGCCGAGCGGACCGCCATCCTTTCGCATTCCGGCCGCCTGCGCTCGATCGCCAGAAGCGCCGTCCACAGACCGAGGGCCAAGGTTGCGACCAACAGGTGGACGACCGAAATGCGGTCGAATTCCTCGCTCAGGTAGGCCCCGGGCGGCTGCTCGGCCAGAAGCGCCACGACGATCACAGCGGCCAGCCCGAGCGCATGCCACTGGTTGCGACGGGCGCCGGCGCCGTGCCGCAGCCAGGCGAGTCCAAGAGCGCCAAGGGTGAGCATCAGCGTCAGCACGAACTCCACGCTCAACCAGAGCCCGAAGCCCAGCACGGCGCCGCCGATCAGCGCCAGCCGGGCGTCATGGGGGCGCAGAAGCATGCGCAGTGTCAGGCCAAGCGAGAGCACGAAGACCAGCAGAATCACCATGTGGTGATCGGCGCGCCCGGGCACCGCGTAGGCGATGATCCCGACGTGTCCCAGAGCCGCCACGAGCGCCAGAAAGCGTCGCCGGGCATCGAATATCGGCGCAATCGCCCAGAACAAGGCGATCAGAGTGCCAAGATGCAACGCCGGCGAGACCCATATCCCGGACCAGTAGAGTCCCTGGTCGAAACCCATGAAGGGCGCCAGCAGTCCGGCGCTGGCCAGCAGCAGCAGGTCGAATGGGCGTGTCCAATGTAGGGACATGCCGTAGGGCGCGTTGATCCTGGCGACCATGTGCTCGTACCAGGCCCAGGTGTCGGCCAGTTCGGCCACGCGGACCAAGCGCAGAAAGCCGTCGGGGCCAACCAGCACGTCGCCGCCGATCGTGAAGACCCACGCATGGAAACCGACGCCGAGTCCGACAGGCAGCAGGCAGGCAAGCAGTATCGAGAGGCGATGGTTCACGGTGATCCGATAAACGGCGAAGCGCGGTCGTTTCAGTCTGTGTTTCCACGGGTTAGGATTCCGTCAACGCTGTCCGGCCTGCAAGGCCTTAAGGTTTTCGCAATCAGGCCGGACGCAAGCTGCGCTTCGCCCAGCCCTAAGCCGGCCGGCCGGAGAGACGACAGATGATCGACAGGCCCGATAGAGGGCTCCGCAGCGAGCACGACGGCGTTCCGGGTCTGCAGCGCTGCGACAGGCTTCTGATCCTTGTCCTCTGCCTAGGGCTGACGGTCACCTACGGCTTTGCCGCCTACCGCTACTATTCGAGCGCCAACGGCCTCTTCGATTCAAGCGGCCATCCCTTTGGCCGCGACTTCGTGGTCTATTGGACCGCCGCCACGCTGACCCTAAGCGGGCAAACGATTCAAATCTTCGACACCGCCGCATTCCATGCCCTGCAAGAGCAAATGCTCGAGCGCAGCATTCCACTGCACCCATGGCCCTATCCGCCTCACACGCTGTTCTATGTGCTTCCGCTGGGTCTTCTGCCCTATCTATGGTCTTACGCCTTTTGGTCCATCGCGACCCTGGCGTTATACCTGAGTGCCGCGGTCGGCAGGCATTGGGCGAAACTGAACACCGTTGCGCTGGTGCTCGCCCCGGCCACCGCCGTGAACTTCGTGATCGGCCAGAACGGCTACCTCAGCGCGGCGCTGTTGGTCGGCGGCATGCGGTTGATCGACAGCCGTCCCGTCCTTGCCGGAATTCTGTTCGGCCTCTTGAGCTTCAAGCCACAGCTGGGCCTGCTCATTCCGGTCGCCCTCGTGGCGGCCCGGCTTTGGCGGACCTTCATAAGTGCGACCCTAACAGTGATGCTGTTGGTCCTACTGAGCCTGGCAATCTTCGGCCCGGAAGCTTGGGAGATCTACCTCGCGAAGACCAGCGCCGATCAGAAGACCTTCCTCGAAACCGGCGGCGGGCTATTCCTGAACATGATGCCGACGCCGTTCACGGCCATGCGGGTCCTTGGCGCGGACATCTCGCTCGGATATCTCGTTCAAGCCGTCTTTGCGCTTTGCATCATACCGTGCGTTTACTGGGTGTTTCGCGCACGGGCGGATCGCCGGCTGCAGGCTGCGGCCCTGATCGTGGCGGTGTTCCTGGTCACGCCCTACGCCTTCAACTATGACATGACAATATTGAGCGTGGCCGTTCTTTGGACTCTGGGCCACGCGGTGAAAACCGGATTCATGCCGGGCGAAAAGCTGCTGTATGCCATGGTCTGGATCCTGCCGGTCACCGTCATGGCCGCCAACTACCGGGGTCTGCCACTCGCACCCTTGGTCCTGGTCGCCTTCTTCGCCGTGCTGCTCGCCCGGATAAGAGGATGGGCAGCGAAACCGGCAGCCTGCCGGTCGGCTCCAATCAACGCCTAGGAATCGAACCGGCGGCCGTCATTTCCCTTGCCAAACCGGCGCGCGCTTTTCGGCGAAGGCCCTCGGGCCTTCGCGAGCGTCTTCCGAGTCGAGCATGCGTCGGTAGGCCGCCAGCTCGCCCTTCCTCACCGCCAAATCACACTCAAGGAGGCTGTGGTTCTCGCCATAGCGCACCAGCTCCTTGACCGCCGCCAGGGAGAGCGGCGCGCCGGCCACGATCCGCGCCGCCAGCGCGCGGGCCCGGTCCAACAATTCGGCCGCGGGCGCCACTTCGTTGACCAGGCCCCAGCGCAAGGCCTCGTCGGCCGCCATCCGGCGGCCGGTGAACAGCATCTCCAAGGCAACCGCCCGCGGGATCCGACGCGGCAGACGGAACGAGGCGGCATCGGCGACCACGCCGACCGCGGCCTCGGGCAGGAAGAACTCGGCGTGCTCGGCGGCGACGATCAGGTCGGCGCCGAGGGCAAGTTCGAAACCGCCGCCGACCGCCAGGCCGTTGACCGCCGCGATGACCGGCTTGTCGAGGGTCAGGAGCTCGGTCAATCCGGCGAAACCGCCCGGCCCGAAGTCGGAGTCGATCGCCTCGCCCGCGGCCGCCGCCTTCAGGTCCCAACCGGCGGAAAAGAAACGCTCGCCGGCACCCGTCACGATCGCGGCGCGCAGCGCCGGGTCCGCCCGGAACTCCTGAAAGGCCGCGCCCATGCGCCGGCTGGTTGCCGCGTCGATCGCATTGGCCTTGGGCCGGTCGAGCGTGATCTCCAGAACCGCGTCGCGCCGTTCGAGTCGAACCGCATCACTCATCTCTCGCTCCTTCTAGTCACCTTCCAGCCTGATCATGGCGTCGACGGCCACCACGCCCTCGGGCAGGACCAGCAGTGGATTGACGTCGAGCTCAACGAGGCGCTGGCGCTCGCTCTCGGCGAAGGCGGCAATGGCCTCCATGGCGTCGAGCACGGCTTCGCGGTCGCCTGGCGGGCGGCCCCGGAACCCGTCCAGAAGCCGTGCCGCCTTCAAGGAATCGAGCGCCCGGGTCAGCGCAGCCCGGTCGCAAGGCAGCAGCAGGGTGCGGCTGTCGCCGACCAGCTCGACCAGCACGCCGCCCGATCCGACGACCAGGGCCAGGCCGAACTGGGGATCGCGCCGTACGCCGACGATGAGTTCCGCCACGGCGCCCGCGACCATGCGCTCGACCAGGAAACGCGCGCCCAGTGCCGACATCCGCGCCACCGCGCTCGCGACCTCGGCTTCGCTCCGCAGGTCGAGCGCCACGGCGCCGGCTTCGGTCTTGTGCGCCCGGCCGGCGGCCAGCGCCTTGACGACGACGGGAAAGCCGAGCGCGCGCGCCGCGGCCGGCGCTTCGGCAGCATTCACGACCCGGCTCTCCGGCACGCCAAGTCCGAATGCCGCCAGCCGTTCCTTGCACGCACGCTCGTCGAGCATGCGCGCCGACCGCGCGCCCGGTGGCTGGTCCGCGATCAGCAGCCGTGCCGCGCCGGCCCGATCGATGGCGGCGCGCCGTTCGCCGTACCAGGCTGCGGCGGCGATCGCCCCGAGCCCGTCCTCGAAGCCTTGCAGCGGCGCCGCGCCACGCTCGATGATCTGGTCGCGCGTGGCTTCGGGCAGGGATTCCGGCAGCGTGGCGACCACCGCGCCGGCTATCCCGGCCTTCTCCCGGGCGTCGAGAAAGGCGCTCAAGGCGAGGTGCCAGCCCTCGATGCCGGTCGTTCCCGGGCGCGGCATATCCAGGACCAGCAGCCCGGCGTCGATCGGTCCGTCCAGGAAGGCCCCGAAGCAGCGCTCCTGGGCGGCGCGGTCGCCCCAGACCGAGGTGTTGTAGTCGAACGGGTTGGACAGGGTGACGAAGTCCGGCAACTGGGCGGCGAGCGCGCCCTGTTGCCGCTCGAGCAGATCCGGCAGTTGCAGGCCCAGCTTGGCCGCCAGATCCGCCACCAGGGAGGCCTCGCCGCCCGAGCAGGACAGCGCGCCTAGGCGGCGGCCCGGCAGCGGTCCCACCAGGGCGAGGAATTTCACGGTCTCCATGAGCGCGCTCAGCGAGCCGACCCGGACCACGCCGAGGCGTTCGAAGAGCGCGTCGTACAGCGCCTCCGAGCCGGCCAGGGACGAGGTGTGGCTGAGTGCCAGGCGCGCTCCGACATCCGAATTTCCAGACTTGAGGGCGACCAGAGGCACGCCCCTCTCGAGCGCCGCGGCCGCCGCTTGGGCGAAGGACGCGACATTCGCCAGACCTTCGATGTAGAGGCCGATGGCGGTGACCCGCGAATCCTGCAGCAGCGCGGCGACGTAGTCCTCGATCCCCAGGCAGGCCTGGTTGCCGGCGCTGACCACGTAGGCGATCGGAACCGAGCGCTGCTCCATGGTCAGGTTGATGCCGATGTTGCCGCTCTGGGTGATCAGGGCGACGCCGCGCCCGACCGGCCGGCCGCCATGCCCCTCGGCCCAGAGCGCGGCGCCGTCGAGGTAGTTGAGCAGGCCGTAACAGTTGGGTCCGACCAGCGCCATGTCCCCGGCGGCCGTGACCAGGGACTCCTGCAGCCGGACCCCCTCCCCGCCTCGTTCGGCGAAGCCGGCGGCATAGCAGACCGCCCCGCCCGCCCCGCCTTCGGCCAGCTGGCGCACGACCTCGACCGTCGCGGCCGCGGGGACCGCGACAAAGGCCGCGTCCGGCGGCTCGGGCAGATCCGCGACCGTGCGAAAGCAGGGGCGCCCCTCCATGTTCGCCCGTTGCGGATGGACCGGCCAGATCTCGCCCTTGAAACCGATGGCCACGCACTGATCCATGGCGCGCGCCGCGTCCCGCCCGCCGATGAAGGCGGCATGACGGGGCGCCAGCAGGCGCAGCAGGTTGGCCTTTCGCCGCGCGGCCGCCGACTCGCCGTCCGGCATCTCTAGCTACCTCTCGTGCGGGCGCAGCAGGGCGCGCGAAATGATATGGCGCTGGATCTCGCTGGTGCCCTCCCAGATCCGCTCGACCCGCGCGTCGCGCCACAGTCGCTCGATCGGCAGCTCGTCCATCAGGCCCATGCCGCCGAAGATCTGAACCGCGTCGTCGGTCACGCGGGCCAAGGTCTCGGTCGCCGCCAGCTTGGCGATCGCCGCATCGGAATCTGTCATCGTGCCTTGGTCCAACTTCCAGGCTGCCTTGAGGGTCAGTAGCTCGGCCGCCTCGATCCCGGCCGCCATATCGGCCAGCTTGAAGGACACGCCCTGGAACTTGCCGATGGTCTGGCCGAACTGCTTTCGAGTGGCGGCCCATTCGACCGCCAACGCCATGGCGCGTTGGGCCCGGCCGATGCAAATCGCGGCGACCTGCAGGCGAGTCGCGGCGAGCCATTGGTTGGCGACCTCGAAGCCCTTGTCCGCCGCGCCCAAGACCTTGGCGGCCGGCACCCGGCAGTCGTCGAAGGCCAGGATGCAGTTGTGGTAGCCCCGGTGCGATACGCTGCGGTAGCCGGGGCGCACCTCGAAGCCGGGCGTCCCCTTGTCGATCAGCAGGGCGGTGATCTTCTTCTTGGGTCCGCGCGGTGTCTCCTCGACGCCGCTGGCGGCGAAAAGGATGACGTAGTCGGCGAGATCGGCGTGGCTGATGAAGTGCTTGGTGCCGTTGACCAAGTAGTGGTCGCCGTGCAATTCGGCCTTGCACTTCATGGAGCGCAGATCGGAGCCGGCATCGGGCTCGGTCATGGCGAGGCATTCCAGGCGCTCGCCGCGGATCGTCGGCAGCAGGTATTCCTCCGCCTGCTCCGGCGTACAGGCGCGCAGAATCTCGCTGGGTCGCGCGACCAGGTACTGCAAGGCCATGGACGCCCGGCCGAGTTCGCGGTCGAACAGCACCATGCTCACATTGTCGAGACCGCCGCCACCCAGCTCCTCGGGCATGTTGGCGGCGTAGAAGCCCTGTTCGATCGCCCGGCGTTTGATCTCAGCGACCAGTTCCCGGCGCACGACGCCGGTCTCCTCGACCTCCTTCTCGTGGGGATAGAGCTCCTGCTCGACGAAAGCACGCAGGCTCTCGACCAGCATCTGCTGTTCCGTGGTCAGCGCGAAGTCCATGGCGTCTCCTCGCCCCTTCTAGGTCTTCGCGGGAACCGCCATTCGGCGGCCCGCTTCCTTGGGTCGCGGCATGTCCTCGTGGACCTGCCAGATCGCGCTCAAGGCCTCGAAGACCGCGGGCTTTATCGGGCAGGCGGCGGCGGCTTTCATATCGACGTGAAGCAGCATCTGTTCGGTCACGCACAAGAGCTCGCCGCTCCCGCCAAGGTACATCGAATGGAAGAGATGCAGGCGCTTCTCGTCCAGTCCGAGGATCTGGGTCGTGAAGCTGAGCGGCTCGCCGCTCGAGGCCTCGCGGTAGTAGTTGATGTGGCTTTCGACCGTATAGAAGGAGTTGCCGGCGGCGCGGTAGGCCTCGTCGATGCCGATGTAGCGGAACAGCGCGTCCGAGGCGTCGCCGAAGGCCAGCAGAAAGAAGCTCTCGCTCATGTGGCCGTTGTAGTCGACCCACTCGGACTGGACCGCGGCCTGGTACAGCGCGAGCGGCGCGGCGATCTCGGCGCCCTTCGTCCAGCGCGCATAGTCGCGCTGGCCATAGCGTCGGGCCTCGTCTTCGGCCAGGGTGGCGCCGGCACCGATACCGTGCGGCCTGAGGGTGCGCATGATGCCGACCAGGCAGGCGTCGCGCAGGCGCTCCAGCTCCTCGATCGAGCGGCCGGCAGCCTGCCGGCGCGTGCCCTCGACCATGCGATCGATCAGCTCCGGCGTCAGCTCCGGCGCCGTCAGCTTGGTCCAGGGCAGCGCGAGCGCCGGGCCGAACTGCTCCAGCATATGGCGCATGCCCTGTTCGCCGCCGGCCAGGTGGAAGGTCAGGCAGGTGCCCATGAGCGCCCAGCGCAGGCCCGGGCCGTAGATCACCGCGTCGTCGATCTCGCCGGTCGTCGCCACGCCGTCCGCGACCATGTGCAGCGCCTCGCGCCACAGCGCTTCCTGCAGCCGGTCGGAGATATAGCCCTCGATCTCGGTGCGCACCCTGAGCGGGTGCATGCCGAGGGTCCTGTAAAACGAGATCGCCCGCTCGATCGCCGCCTCGCCGGTCCGCTCGCCACCCAGCACCTCGACCAGGGGCAGCAGGTAGACCGGATTGAAGGGGTGACCGATCACGAGCCGTTCCGGGTGCTTGCAGTCGGCCTGGATGCGCGTCGGCAAGAGGCCCGAGGAGCTCGAAGCGATCACCACTTCCGGGCGGGCCGCGGCGTCGATGCGGGCGTGCAGCGCGCGCTTGAGCTCTTCGTTCTCCGGCGCGTTCTCCTGAATGAAGTCGGCCGTCGCGCAGGCCGCCTGCAGGTCGGCGTTGAAGCTCAGCTCGGCCGCTTCTGCGCCGGGCGCCATGGACAGACTGCGCATCGCCGGCCAGGCCCGTTCGACGCTCGCCCGCAGACGTCCTTCGGCGCCCGCCGCCGGGTCGCTGGCGATCACGTCGAGACCACGCGCCAAGCAGCGCGCCGCCCAACCGGCGCCGATCACCCCGGTGCCGACGATGGCCACCCGCTTTATTTCGGCCGACGTTGCGCTGGTCATGGTGCCTCCTCACGCCACGGCGACAGGGCCGCCGGGATAGGCAAACGCTAACGCAGTGCCGCCGTCAAGTTTGACGTCTTGCGACGGGTTTTTGACCGTATTCGCCGTCGACCGGCTATGACGACCCGGCGGCTTGCGGAGTCCCGGAACTTCCCGGCGGGAACACGAGCTTCTGATAGAAGTAGCCGATGCCGACCAGGCTGAGCCCCAGGCCGAGGAACGAGGCGACGCGGTAGAGTCCTTCCAGTGCCGCCATGTCGAACAGGAAGACCTTGCCGACGGCGACCAGCAGGATCACCAGCGCCGCATGACGCACGCTCGATATCTTCTTGTACATTCCAACCGTCAAGAGGCCGAGCGCGTAGGCCAGCCAGGCAACCGAATAGCTGTACATCTCCGCGTCGCTCGTGGCGCCGTGGGACAGCACCGGTCCCTGGAACAGGTGGCGCACCTCCAGCGAGATGTAGACGAACAGCAGGCCCAGGCCCCAGACCGCCGTGAGCGCCGCCAGCTTGGCCTCGCCGGCCCGCCTGAGCTGCCAGGCGAACAGCAGAGCGAAAACCGCCGGCAGCAGATAGGCCGGCAGCAGCACGTCGAAAATCGGCCAGGGACCGACCGACTGGCCGGACCAAAGCGGGTTGGAGGCAAGCAGCTGCAGGAATAGGGTCTGGACCGCGGACAGACCGGCCAGAATGCGCCAACCCCACAGCAGCACGACCCTCCTGTGGCGCCGATACTGCACCAGACAGCCATAGGCCAGGGCGAGCCAGGCGCTCGACTGCGCGCCTTGCTCCAGCAGGCGGTACTCGTCGCTGGTCAGCGACCCGGCGATCAGGTTGCGGATCTGGAAGCTGACCAACAGGAAGACGAAAGCCAGCGTCCCGGCTTCCAGCACCATGACCAGGCGGTCGTCGGCCGCGGCCCGGAAGCGCTTGGCGGCGTACCAGAAGGCGAGCGCCGGGATGCCGTAACCGTAGAGCACCCAGTTGAAGCCGGGCACGCTGCCCAAGGGATAGTCCAGGATATGGACGTTGAACACCAGCCGGACCAGAACCACCCCGGCCAACACCAGGGCCACGCTGCGCATCGGCTTGAGCGAGAGGCGGTCGTGGATCCAGGCGAGCGCCGGCAGCTGCAGCGACAGGGCGACGGTCAGCCAGGCCTCCTCGAGCAGCATGACCGCCGCGAGACTGATCGCCGCCACGCTCGCCGCGGCATAGCAGCCGAGCTCAAGGTCCAGATTGCGCGCGCTGCGGTAACTCTGGATCCGCGAGGCGACCGCCAGATAGGCGGCGGCCAGCGCGAGCGCGGCCAACGACCACTTGAGATCCAGGCCGAAATCGACGATCCGCCAGTAGGCGACAGCGAGCAACACAACCGGCGTCGCCGCGGACACGCCGGCCCAGATGGCCGGACGCCGCGCGCCCCAAAGCGCGAAGAATCCGGCCACGCCGAACAGCGCCGCGAAGCCGGCCGAGACCGAGAGGTAGGGCAGGAGCGCCGGCGGCACGATCGGGCCGGGTATCTCGCCATAGCCGCGACCGTCGATGATGTAGAGCGGTTCCGCGCCCTGGATGATCGCCGGCAGGTGCCACAGCGCCAGCAAGGCGGCGGTCAGCGCCGCCGCCGCGACGACCAGCCCGTCGAACACCGCCTCGCGGTAGCCGACGACGATGAACAGGCAGGCCAGCGCGGCCAGGGCCAGCAGCGAAACCACGCCGTAACCGTCGCTGCGCACCAGCATGAAGGTCAGCACCGAAACCGCCGCGGCGGCGCCCCAGGCGACCTGCTCGGGTACCGCCAGAGTGGCCAGGCCGTGCCGCCAGGTGACCAACTCGACCGTCGCCCCCTGGCCGTGACGAACGAAGAGGAACAGGCCGCAGAGCAGAACCAGATAAAGGCCGAGCGGCAAGGCGTCGCCGGCGAGCCAGGCGGCCGCGAACCAGAGCACGGGCCAGATTACCGCGCCGGCCAGTGCAGCCCAGGCCAGCCACCACCAAGCCATGTAGCGCACCAGCGCGAGCGACCCTGCGACCAGGAACAGCAGGTAGCTGAACAGCTCCCAGACCGCGTGCGAACCGGTCGATACCAGCAGGGGCGTCGCGAAGCCGCCGATCAGGCCGAGCAGCGCGATCAGCGGCCCCTGCAGCACGGCCAGGGCCACGGCACCGAAGGCCACCGCTGCCAGCAGCACGAAAGCGGCCAACGACGGGATCAGGTCGTAGAGTGCGTAGGCCGCATAGATGCTGGCAAAAGCCGTAAACAAGCCGCCCGCCGTCAGCGCCGGCGGCACGTAGTTGGGCTTGAGCGAAGCGATCGCCTTTTGCAGTGGCTGTCGACGCAGCCACTCGCCGGCGACCACGAGGGCCGCGCCCATCAGAAAGCCCAAGGTCACCCTGACCCCCGGCCCCAGCCAGCCGCGCTCGGCCGAATACTTGACCAGGAAGGCGCCGGCCAGCGCCAAGGTGATGCCGCCCAGCCAGACCAGCCAGCGCGAGGTGATGGATTCTTCCAGACTTTGCCAGGCCGTTGCCCGGTCCGGCGGCGGTGGCGACAGCGTGCCGACCTGGCTTGGCGGCGGCGCCTTGGCCGCCGGAGCCGGTGCGCTGGGTTCTTCGGGCGCGGTCTCGGGTTCGGCCGCTTGAGCCGTCGGCTTGGCCTCGGCGGCACCGTCGAGCCGCCGGATCAGGCCCAGCACCTGGTTGCGCAGCCGCGCGATCTCCTCGCGCTGACGGTTGACGCCGCTGAGCGCGAGGATGGCGATGGCCGGCACCGCCACGACATAGGCGATGACCAGAAGGATCGCGGATAGCCATACAATCGAGTCGTCATACATCTTCCGGTCTCCTTCGAAATCAGGCCGCGCGTTCGCCACCGAGCTTGGCCTCGGCGAGCGCCTTGGTCCGGACGTAGTCGGTCTTGCCGGTGCCGAGCACGGGCACACGCTCGATCGACAGCAGGACCTTGGGCACCATCAGCTCGGCGGCGCCCTCGTTTCGGGCATGGGCCGACAGCGCGTCGCGCGCCGGCGCCTGGTGATCGGTTACCAGGACCAGCTGTTCGCCCTTGCGCGGATCCGGCAGGCTGACCACCGCGTGGTGATTGTCCGGCCACAGCTTGCTGACCAGGTTCTCGACCGCGCTCAGCGAAACCATCTCGCCGGCGATCTTGGCGAAGCGCTTGGCCCGGCCCAGGATGTGCACGAACCCCTCGGCGTCGATCTCGACGATGTCGCCGGTGTCGTACCAGCCGTCGGGCGGCGGTTCGAGCTGGCCCGGCTTGTCCGCCTTCAGGTAGCCCAGCATGACGTTGGGTCCGGCGACCGACAGACGCCCGCCGCGCTCGACGCCGGGCACCGGGTCGAGCCGGTGGTCCATGCCGGGCAGCAGGCGGCCGACCGAGCCGGCCTTGAAGTGCATGGGCGAATTGACCGCGACAGCGGGCGCGCATTCCGTGGTGCCGTAGCCCTCGAGCACGCGGATGCCGAACTTTTCGATCCAGGCGCGCCGGGTCTCTTCGCGCACCTTCTCGGCTCCCGCGAAGATGTAGCGCATGGAGTAGAAGTCGTAGGGATTTGCCATGCGGGCATAGCCCGAGAGGAAGGTATCGGTGCCGAACATGATGGTCGCGTTGGTCGCATAGACCAGCTCCGGCACGATGCGGTAGTGCAGCGGCGAGGGATAGAGGAAGATCTTGATGCCGGCGAAGAGCGGCAGCAGCGTGCCGCCGGTCAGGCCGAAGGAATGGAACACCGGCAGGGCGTTGAACACGGTATCGGAGGGGTTGAAGTCGATCCTGGCGGCCAGCTGGTGGCAGTTGGCCAGGATGTTGTCGTGGCTCAGCACCACGCCCTTGGGGCTGCCTTCGGAGCCCGAAGTGAAGAGCACAACGGCCGGATCCCCGGGCTTGGCGCCGCAGCCGGCATGAACCCGCTCGGCGAAGCGCCGGGCCAGCAGGCCGGCGAGCTTGTCGCCCAAGCCGATCGTTTCGCGCAGGTCCTCCAGGTAGACCACCTCGACCTCCGCCTCGAGGGCCGCCGCCACCTCGGTCAGGCGCGCCACCTCGACGAAGCGGCGCGAGGTAAGAACGGTCTTGACCTCCGCCGTGCGGCAGGCCGAGATCAAGTTGGCCGCGCCGGCCGTGAAGTTGAGCATGGCCGGCACCCGGCCATGGGCCTGCAGCGCGAAGAAGGAGACGGCGGCCCCGGCGGCGTTGGGCAGCATGAGGCCGACCTTCTCGCCGGGCGCGGTCAGCATGGCGAAGCGCCGGCCGAGCACGAAGGCGCCCAGCACCAGGCGGTCGTAGCTGAGCGCCTTGCGCTCGATGTCGTCGACCATGGGCTTCTTGCCGCCGTAGAGGCCGCGCGCCTCCAGCAGGGCCTGGAACAGGGTGCGGCGGGCGGCGCCGTGGGCCTGGAACATCATGTCCGACATGACGCCGTAGAGCGCGTTGCCGATGGCGTGGCGGCGCTTGCGGCCGCGCAGCGCCCGGTCGACCTCGAAGGTGCGGGGCGCCAGAATGGTGATGGTGATCTTGGGAAACAGCCGCAGGCGCAGCTTGCCCTTGAGCCGCGAGAAGTGGGTGAACTGGGCGCCGTCGATGCGCACCGGCAGGATCTGGGCCGCCGCCTTGTCGGCGACCATGCCGGGCCCTTCGTAGACCTTCATCAGGGCGCCGGTCACGGTGATTCGGCCCTCCGGGAAGATGACGCAGTGCTTGTCCTTCTGCACCTCGCGGATCAGCGACTTGGTCGCCAGCGGATTGGTCGGGTCCATCGGAAAGGCCTCGATCAAGGCCAGGAAGGGCCGGGCCCACCAGCGCTGGGCGATGTGGGTGTCAATCGCGAACATCGGCCGGCCGGGCAGGAAGGCGGCGAGCAGCGCGCCGTCCAGGAACGACACGTGGTTGACCACGATGACCGCGCGCGCGCCGGCCTTCCGGTAGTTCTCCCAGCCCTTGACCTCGACCCGGTAGGCCACACGGAAGATCCAGGTGGCCATGGCCTTGAGCAGCTCGTGCGGCAGCAGCCGGGTGATGTAGACCGCGACCCCGACGTTGGCGATCGCCATGACGAAGAAGACCAGGGTCACGGAGGCGCCGGCCCCGAGCATGGCCGCCGTGGCGCCCGCGCCCGCTACCATGAAGAGCGCGTTCAGCACGTTGTTGGCGGCAATGGTGCGCGCCCGGTGCGCCGGCTCGGAACGGTCCTGCATGATGGCGTAGAGCGGGACGATGTAGAGACCGCCTGAGACCGCGATCAGGAACAGGTCGGCGAGCACCCGCCAGTGCGCCGGCTGCTGCACGAAGGCCAGCACGCCGATCAGCTCGCCACCGCCGATCCGGCTGGCGAAGCTCAGGTCGATCGAGAAGAGCGCCATGCCGAGTGCGCCGATCGGCACGGTCTGCGCCGAGATCTCGCCCTTGAGCAGGCGGTCGCACAGCATGGAGCCGACGCCGATGCCGACCGAGAACACGGTCAGGAACAGCGTCACCACATGCTCGTCACCACCCAGCTGGTCCTTGGCGAAGGCCGGGAACTGGGACAGGAAGGTCGCGCCGACCAACCAGAACCAGGAGATCCCCAGGATCGAGAGGAAAACGCTGCGTTCCTTGTTCGCGAAGCGAAGGATTTCAACGGTCTCAGTGGCGATGTTCCAGTTTATTTTGAGCCCGGGCGCGGCGGCCGGGGCCTTGGGAATAGCCAGGCTTGTGGCCCAGCCGGCGACGGCGACCCCGACCACCGCCAGCGACACGATCGATGTCCCGCCCTGCGTGAGGATCAGGATGCCGCCGGCGATGGTGCCCAGCAGGATCGCCAGGAAGGTGCCGGCCTCGATCCAGGCGTTGCCGCCAAGCAACTCGTGCTCGTTCAGGTGCTGCGGCAGGATGCCGTACTTCAGGGGGCCGAAGAAGGTCGACTGCGTGCCCATGAGGAACAGCACGCCCATCAGGAGATAGGCATCGCCGATCGCGAAGCCCAGCGTGGCCAGGCCCATCACGGCGATCTCGGCCGCCTTGACCGCCCTGATCACGCGCGCCTTGTCGTACTTGTCGGCCAGCTGCCCGGCGGTCGCGGAGAAGATGAAGAACGGCAGGATGAAGATGCCGGCCGCGGCCGTCACAAGGATCTGTCCGTTGAGGCCGGCCTGCTCCGCGATACGGTAGAGGATCAGGATGACCATGGCGTTCTTGAACAGGTTGTCGTTGAACGCGCCCAGGAACTGGGTGACGAAAAGCGGCAGAAAACGCCGGGAGAGCTGAAATCCGGCTTTGCGTTCCGACATCGCGATCATTCCCCACTTTGGCGAGCTGCAGGATGGGCACCTCGACGTTGCGCTATGGTTAAGAAGATGGTTAAGAAAATCGCCCTTTTACCAGGAAGCTGAGGGTCGCGGCGATGGTCTCGGGGGCGCTGGCGATCACCGTGTGGATCACCGGCAGCACCAGGAAATCGCTGGCGCCGCCCAGCCGCGTCTCGGCCACCGTGACGATTCCGTCGTTGTTGGCCGAAAGCAAGGGGTTGAAGCCGCGGCCGTCCGTGGTCCCGCCGGCGATCACGCCGAACTCGAGCAGCGGCGGCGGCGCGGCAAAGGATTCGCTTTGGCCCAGTTGGCCGGCGCTGGGGCCGCCGAAAAAGTGGAAAGGTCCGGCGGCGTTCAAGGTCCGGGCCAGTTTGGAGCCCTGATTCGGCGGCGCCAGCATGACCGCACGGCCCAGCGCCAGGCGATCTTGCCAATCGCCGTCTCGGGCGAGGGTTTCGCGCAGCACCAGCCCGCCTAGTGAATGAGTCACGAAGGACACTCGTTCGACCTCCTCGAGCCCATCCAGAAGTCGCTCCAGATGCGCCGCGTGGTCGCCGACATCTCTGGTCAGGCTGGGATAGCTGATCGCGACGGCCTCGTAGCCCGCCTCGTCAAGCGCGTGTTTCATTTTCCGGAAAATGAGCGGCGTACGGCCAAGGCCGTGCAGCATGACGACCAGATGTCGGCCTTCCGGGCGCAATCCCTCGTCCACCCGGGCGCTCTCCAGAGCCGCCACGCAGGTCTCGCCTCGGCCCCAAGCGCGCAGCCCGCCTGCCCGGTCGAGCAGCCGGCAAAATCCGGTCGGCGCATGCCTCTGGACCTGCCAGCTGGCATAGATTCGCTGGTCCTCCCAGTACTGGCGAACACCGAACTGGCCGGCGAAGATCAGCAAGACGGCGAGCAAGGCAGCGGCGACGGTGAGCCGTTTTCCGCACGCCCGGGCCAGCCGCCCGGACTTGTGATTCGCGGTTAACGCAGTCACGGCGCTCCTCCCACGCTGGCCGGCGCCAAGGCGTCTCTGGCCGCTTCGGTAAGCGCCTCGGCCAGATCCGTCATGGGCTCGGAGATACGGCCATAGACCTTGAAGACCGCCGGCTGCAGCACGATGCCGAAAACCACGGCGGTCGCCAGTTCCGGATCGTCGAAGCCCGTCACACCGCGCTCGATCGCCCGCGCCATGACCTCGCGCACGACCTTGACCGGGGTCGCCATGTCGGCGGGCACGCGCGGCAACTGGCCATGCTGCGCGAGCAGCAGAAAGCTGAACATATCCGGATCGGCGTCGAACAGGGCGCAGAAGGCGTGCACGAGAACCCGCAGCTTGTCGCGCGGATCGGCCTCGCGCGCTTGCAGCATATCGAGCCGTTCGGCAAGCGCCGCATAGTTGCTGGAGAACAGCTGCCAGATCAGCTCGTCCTTGCTCGGATAGTGGCGGTAGATCGCGCCTTCCGAAATGCCGGCGCCTTTGGCGATATCGCCGATCGTGGTCTGATCGACCCCCTTCTCGGCGAACAGCTCGAGCGCCGCCCGATCTATCCTATCCCTTGTCTGAGCGCCGTCTCTCGGCATTTTCACCAACCATATATGTAAGTGAGTGAGCGTTCACTTACATATATGGCATGCCAAATCGGCATTTCAAGACCTGGCTCCCCCGGGGGCCCGGAACCGCCCCGGGAAAAGATCGTCACGCGATGCTTGGTGGATGGCTCAACCCGACAAGGTCCATTTGTGCAAGAGCATGCCGCCGACCATGGCCGCGGCAAATAGGCCGACCTGCCAGGCTCCGGTGCCGAGCGCCGCGAGCGCCGGGCCGGGGCAGAAGCCCACAAGGCCCCAGCCGAGCCCGAACAGGGTCGAGCCGGCGGCCAACCTGGCATCGATCCGGCCCGGCGCCGGCATCTGAAAGGCCGCCGCCGCCACTGGCCTCGTCCGGCGCGCGGCCCAGCGAAATGCCGGTACCGTAACGGCCAGCGCGCCAAACATGACGAAGCCAAGTGTCGGGTCCCAGGATCCGGCGAAGTCGAGAAAATTGAGCACCTTGGCCGGATTGATCATTTGCGAGACGGCGAGCCCGGCACCGAAGATCAGGCCGGCCAGTAAGCTTAGAACGATCGCCATGGCGGCCTACGCGCCCAGTACATGGCGCACGACAAAGACCGTCGCGGCGGCGGTGGCGAAGAAGATGGCGGTGGCCGCGACCGACCGCGGCGATAGGCGTGCCAGGCCGCAGACGCCGTGACCGCTGGTGCAACCGCCGCCGAGCCGCGTGCCGAAACCGACCAGCAGGCCGGCGACGATCAGCAGCAACGGCCCGCCGGCCACCTGCACGGTTGGATGAGCGGACGATACCAGGCGGACCACCAGCGGGCCCAGGACCAGGCCGGCGAGGAAAGCGATCCGCCAAGCGAGATCATTCCTGGGCAAGGAAAGCGCGCCGCCCAGAATCCCGCTGATGCCCGCGATTCGCCCGTTGAACAGAAGAAACAGCGCCGCGGCCAAACCGATCATCAATCCGCCGACGGTGCCCGACAGTGGGGTGAAGCTAGTCATTGCGGCTCCAGCGACAGACCTACCGGCATCGACCGAGGGAATATTTTCGACCGCCCGGTCGGGCGTTCACGACCCACCGCCGACCTCCAGCAGTTCACCGGTTATGAACCCGGCCTGGTCGGACATCAGCCAGAGCACGGCGGCGCCGACGTCGTCCGGCACGCCGGCGCGGCCCACCGGGATGGTCGGGCCGATGGTCTCGATCCGCTTCTTGCCGCCCCAAGGCCCGTGCAGATCGGTGTCGATCAGGCCGGGCAGCACGGCGTTCACCCGGATCCCCTCGCCCGCCACCTCGGTCGCCAAGCCGATGGTCATGGTGTTGAGCGCCCCCTTGCTGGCGGCGTAGTGGACCCGCTGGCCGCGCCCGCCCTTCTTGCCGGCGATCGAGGAGATATTGACGATCGAACCGCCGGCGCCACCGTGCTTGCGGGACATCCGCCGGATCGCTTCGCGGGCGCAGAGAAAGGCGCTGGTGATGTTGGTCGCCCACAGGCGATTCAGGATGTCGGCGTTCATGTCCTCGACCAGGTCGACCATCATGATACCGGCGTTGTTGGCCAGCGCGGTGATCGGCCCGAGGCTGGCATCCACTTCGGCGAACAGCCGCTGCACGTCGTCCTCCTGCGAGACGTCGGCCTGGATGGCCTTGGCCTCGCCGCCCTCGGCCGCGACCGCCGCCACAACCTCCTCGGCCTTGTCGGCGCGCTCGTGGTAGTTGACGCAGACCTTGTAGCCGGCGCGGCCCGCAAGCCGCGCGATCGAGGCCCCGATACCCCGGCTGCCGCCGGTCACGACCATCGCACCCTTCATGTCTTGCTCCCTCCAGCCTTTTTCTCGGCGGACCGATTTCACCCGAGATTAGCACGCGCGGCAAGACTAAGAGGCCCGCTGGTTTCGGCCGCGGCAACGAAATGTTATCTTGGGCGGTGTTCCAGCTTTGATCGGCGTTGCCGCGAGGAGGATGTCATGACGGCTTTCGATGGCGAGGCTTTTATTCGCCGCTTCAATTCCGTGTGGGACGCCCACGACGTCGACGGCATCGTCGAGATGTTCACGGACGACGTCATCTTCGAGGCGTCGTTCGGCGCCGAGCCTTGCGGCGAGCGCGCGGCCGGCAAGCAAGCGGCGCGCCGGCTGGCCGCGTCGGTGTTCGAACGGATACCCAATCTGCGGTTCGAAGAGCTCCGGCACTTCGTCTCGCCCGAGTACGCGGTCGTGGAATCGATCACCACCGGCACGCCGGTCGGCGGCAAGCCCTACGAGGTCCACCTGGCTGATCTGCTGACGATCCGCGACGGCAAGATCGCGGCGAAACGCTCCTACCGCAAGGCACGGCTCTGATCACCGATCCCGTGACCAGGTATCGGCAACGCAGCGCAATTCAATGCTCCAATTTTTCCCGGAAGCGCTCGGGAATCTGGCTGATATCCAGTTTCTTCTGCTCCTCGGCGTCGTGGGCAAAGGCAATCAGATCGGCCAGCTCCTGGCCGGTCAAGCTGATAACGCCGCCCAGTTCCTCCTGCTGCATCGCGGTCATGGCCGCGGCCCCGCGCCACATGCGGGCTGCGAACTCGAAGGCGTTCATCGGCGAAGGCATATCCGCGGCGTTCAGGGACGGGCCGATATCGCTGCCGACGCCATTCACCGAATGGCACAAGGCGCAGCCCTTCTCGGCGAAGACCATGCGACCGCGGCCTGAATCCATCGGCGGCAGGGCGAGACCGATGTCTTGCATCAGCTTCATGACCCGCGCCGCGTGTTCAGGCGGCATTTCGTCCATCGCCTCGAAGTCGTGACCGTGCATGTGCCCACGATGCATTTCCCGCATGTTTTCGATCATGCTATGTCCGTGGTCCCCGGGATGATCGCCGTCGCCTTGAACCGGCCCTGACGCTCCCGCGAGAATCATGGCAAACACCAAAGCGGCGACGCCTCGATTGATAAATGACATTGCTTTCACCCCTTACGCTTTGGACCTTAGTGGCAGACTACAGGCGGTTAGGCATTGACCCGTATCAATTTCGACCGGTGCCGGCCGACCTCGTGGATCAGGGGGTGCGCATGAGATTCTTGTTCGCCGCCTTGACGATTATCGCGGCGCTTGCGTCCGCGGGGCCCCGCGCAAGCGCGCACAGCTTCAATGTCGCGCTGCTGATTGCGGTGTCCGAGCCGTCGGGGGCAAAACGCGAGCAGGTCCGCGACGGCTTCCTACTGGCCACCAAAGAGCGGGACAGCCATCCCGACGAAACCTCCGACGGCCACCTCGGCGGCCTCGATGTACACCTCTACTTGGCAGACGGCGCGGACAACTCACGGGCCGAAATCGAGGCACTGCTGAAGCGCCACGCGATCGACATCGTGGTGGCGATCGGCCGGCCAGAGTTGATGGAATCGATTCAGCGGCTGGCCGAAAACTCGCATGCAATCCTGATCACACCGGGCCTGGAGCCGATCCCTGACCCGGGGCGAGCCGGTCATAACAACCGGCCGCCGGCGCTACGTGCATTTCTGGCGGCCTTCGAGAAAGAGTATGGCCATCAGGCTTCGGCCTGCGCCGCGTTGGGCTATAACGCCGCGCGACGTATCGACGCGGCGATCCGACCACTCGGCGGCATCTTGGACAAGACGGCCTTGCGCCGCGCGCTGGGCGAACCCCAACCGGCCTTCGATTGCTGACGACTGCACCACCCTTCGATTTCATGACTTCCCGTCGGCGGCTCCGGTCGTCAAGATAGCCGTCCGATACCTGAATGGATGCTCGCGCGATGGCCAGCAACTTCACCGCCTACGACAGCCAGGACCTGTGGCAGAAGGACCGGGACCACTACGTCCATCCCTGGACCGATTTCGCCGTGTTCAAGGAGCAAGGCTCCGACATCATGGCCGAGTCGGAAGGGATCTACGTCTACGACGCCGACGGCCGGCGGTTCATCGACGGCATCGGCGGGCTGTGGTGCGTCAATATCGGCTATGGCCGTAACGAGATGGCCGAGGCGATCGCCGACCAGGTCAGGCGGATTCCCTACTACTCAACCTTCACGCACCTGAGCACGCCGCCGGCGGCCGAGCTCGCCGCCAAGCTGGCGGAACTCGCGCCCGGCCCGCTCAACCGCGTGTTCTATGGCACCGGCGGCTCGATGGCCAACGATACCGCGGTGCGGCTCGCCCAGTACTACTTCAACCGCCTGGGCAAGCCGACCAAGAAGCAGGTCATCTCGCGCATCGACGCCTATCACGGCAGCACCTATCTGACCGCCTCGATCACTGGCGTGATGTTCGACCGCATCGGTTTCGACGTGATCGAGGACATGATCCATCACGTATCGGCGCCCAACTGCTACCGCCGGCCGGAGGGCATGAACCTGGACGCCTTCTGCGACCACTTGATCGAGGAATTCGAGGCCAAGATCGAGGAGATCGGTCCGGACAACGTCGCCTGTTTCTTCGCCGAGCCGATCATGGGCGCCGGCGGGGTGATCGTCGCGCCGCCCGGCTATCACCGTCGCATGCTCGAGGTCTGCCGCAAGTACGACGTATTCTATATCTCCGACGAGGTGGTGACCGGCTTCGGCCGCCTGGGCTATTACTTCGCTTCCGAGCCGGTGTTCGACATCGTCCCCGACATGATCACCAGTGCCAAAGGCATCACCTCCGGATACCTGCCGCTTTCGGCGACCATTCTGTCCGACCGGATCTACGAAGTGATATCGGTGCCGCAGGCGGAAAATGCCCTCTTCACCCACGGCTTTACCTATTCGGGCCACCCGGTCGCCTGTGCCGCCGGGCTCAAGAACATCGAGATCATGGAGCGCGAGGACATCTGCGGCCATGTGCGCGAAATCGGCCCCTACTTCGAGCAGCAGCTCGCGGCCCTGGCCGACCTGCCGCTGGTCGGCGAGGTGCGCGGCAGTCATTTCATGATGTGCATCGAGAACGTCGCCGACAAGGCAACGAAGAAGACCTTCGACCCGGCGATCAAGATCGGCAACCGGATCGCCCGCCAGGCCCAGGAACGCGGCTTGATCGTGCGTCCGGTCGGCCATATGAACGTGCTTTCGCCACCGCTGATCATGACCCGCGCGCAGGTCGACACCACGGTCGATATCCTGCGCCAGAGCATGGCAGCCGCCGCGGACGAGCTGGTGCGCGAAGGCCTGTGGAAGGGCTGAGGCAGAGCAGCGGCGAAATCCGGTTGCACCCCGGGGATATCTGCGAAACACTCCGATCGATGGTCAGCCGACAGGATCGACGCGCGCCCGCGCAGCGCCCGAGCGACGCCGCAACGGCCATCGCGACCGACGGCGGGCGCTTCGACGGCTTGATGGACGCCGCTAGGGCGCGGCACCAGAACGGCGATTTCAAATCCGCCCTTGTCCTCTGCCGGCAAGCACTGGCCGATCGCCCGCGCCATCCCGACGCGCTTTACCTGGCGGCGGTCTGCGCCCGGGGAAGCGGCGCACTTGGTCAGGCTCTCGAGCTGATCGCGGAGGCTGATCGCGCGGCGCCCGACACCCCGGCGATCCTCAGCCTCGAGGCCGCCATCCTGGCCGGGACCGGCGATCTCGCCGGCGCGCTTTCCGCCTACGACCGGGCGCTCGCGGTGGCGCTCGCGGTGGCGCCCGCGGGGTCGACCGAAGCGGCCGAGATCGGGTTCGGCCGCGCCAATGCCCTGCGCTTGGCGGGCCGGACCGAGGACGCCGAGGCCGGCTACCGCCGTCTGATCGACGCGCTGCCGCACCTCGCCCCGGCGCACATCAACCTGGGCGCGCTGCTACTCGTGACCGGCCGCGCCGGCGAGGCGATGCCGGTGCTGCGCGAGGCGACACGACTGGCCCCGGATCAAGCCCTCGCCTGGGCCAATCTGGCAGCCGCGCATCTGCTGCGCGGCGCGGTCGACGACTGCATTGCCGCGGCACGCCGGGCGCTGGCGCTCGACGCCGGGACCGCCGCCGCCCACGTCGTCCTGGCCCACGCCCACACCATCCGCAAGCAGCGCACCGAGGCCAGGGCCTGCCTGGAGAGCGCGCTGGCCCTCGAGCCGGACAACCGAGAGGCGCTGGTCGCCCTGGCCGGCCTGCACGACGCCGACGATGACTTCGACCGAGCCATCGACGGTTTCAAGCGCGCCCTTGAAATTGCGCCCGACGACCCCTGTACCGCGGGCGGTCTGTGGTTCCTGCTGCAACGAAGCGGCCGCTGGGCCGAGGCCGCGGCGCAATCCGCCGCGCTCGACCGCCTCGCCTTCGCCCAGACCAACACGCCCGCCGAACCGGCCTTTGTCAGCATCAGCCGCACGCCCGACTCCCGGCGCAACCTCGAGGTCGCCGCCGCCTGGGCGCGAATGATCGAAGCCAAGATGGCTGGCGCGGACGCACCGGGAGCCAGCGCAAAACCGAAGGAACGCCTGCGGATCGGCTACCTGTCCTACGATTTCCGCGACCACGCGGTCGGCCATCTCGTGCGCAGCCTGTTCTCGCAGCACGACCGCCGCGACTTCGACGTGCTAGCGTTTTCCTACGGGCCCAACGACGGCAGCGTCTACCGCCGACACATCGTCGAGACCTGCGACCGCTTCGTCGATGTCGCCGCGCTGGGGCACGCCGAGGCCGCCGCCGCGATCCGCGCCGAAGCGGTCGATATCCTGGTCGAGCTGTCCGGCCACACCAAGAGCAGCCGGCTCGAGATCTGCGCGCTGCGGCCGGCGCCGCTGCAGGCGACCTGGCTCGGCTTCCCCGGTACGACCGGCGCGCGCTTCATCGACTACATCCTGACCGACGCGGTGCTGACCCCGGAAAGCGAGGTAGCGTATTACAGCGAGGCTCCAGTGATCTTGCCGGACAGCTATCAGGTCAACGACCGCTGGCAGGAAATCGCGGCCGATGCGGGCGGACGAGCGGCGCACGGCCTGCCGCGCGACGGCGTCGTCTTCGCGTCGCTGGTCAACAGCTACAAGATCGAGCCGGTGATGTTCGAGTGCTGGATGCAGTTGCTGAAGCGCGTCCCAGGCTCGGTGCTGTGGCTGCTGTCGAAGCACGAGGGCTTCAAGGTCCGGCTGCGCGAGGCGGCGGCGCGGCAGGGTGTCGATCCCGACCGCCTGGTCTTCGCCGGATTCATGGCCAAGGCCGATCATCTGGCGCGGCTGGCGCTCGCCGACCTGGGCCTCGACACGCGCATCTACAACGGACACACGACGACGAGCGACTGCCTGTTCGCCGGCCTGCCGGTGGTCACCGTGAAAGGACGGCATTTCGCCTCGCGCGTGTCCGAAAGCCTGCTGCGGGCGATCGACCTGCCGCAGCTGGTCGCGGCCGACATTCAGGGCTACCAGAACCTTGCCGCCGCGCTGGCGCGCGATCCGGAAAGGCTGGGCGCGCTTAGGGCCGACCTCGCGGCCAAGCGCCTGACCACGCCCTTGTTCGACACCGCGCGCACGGCCCGCCACCTGGAGCGGGCCTACCGGGCGATGTGGGAGCGGGCGGCGGCCGGCGCACCGCCGGCGCCGATCCGTGTCGGCGGCCTGCCGCGGCGCGGGGAAGGCGCTTAGCATGGGCCCGCGAAAACGGGTGCTGGTGACCGGCGGCGCCGGCTTCCTGGGTTCCCATCTGTGCGACCGTCTGCTCGCGCGCGGCCACGAGGTGATCTCGGCCGACAACTATTTCACCGGCGCGAAGGACAACATCGCCCATCTGCTCGACCACCCGCGCTTCGAGGCGCTGCGCCATGACGTCACCTTCCCGCTCTACATCGAGGTCGACGAGATCTACAACTTGGCCTGCCCGGCCTCGCCGATCCACTACCGTCACGATCCGGTGCAGACCACCAAGACCTCGGTCCACGGCGCGATCAACATGCTCGGGTTGGCCAAGCGCCTGAAAGCCAAGATCCTGCAAGCCTCGACCAGTGAGGTCTATGGCGATCCAGCGGTGCACCCCCAGACCGAGGCTTACTGGGGTAACGTCAACCCGATCGGCCCGCGTGCCTGCTACGACGAGGGTAAGCGGTGCGCCGAAACACTGTTCTTCGACTACCATCGCCAGCACGGCCTGAACATCCGCGTGGCCCGAATCTTCAACACCTACGGGCCGCGCATGCTGCCCCACGACGGCCGGGTGATCTCCAGTTTCATCGTCCAGGCGCTGAACAGCGCGCCGATCACCGTCCAGGGCGACGGCACGCAAACCCGCTCGTTCTGCTACGTCGACGACATGGTCGAGGCGCTGCTCCGCCTGATGGACGCGCCCGACACGGTGACCGGTCCGATCAACCTGGGCAATCCGACGGAGTTCACGATCCGCCACCTGGCCGAGACGGTGATCGCGTTGACCGGCACGCGCTCAAAGATCGTCTTCGAACCACGGCCGGAGGACGATCCGCAGCAGCGCCAGCCCGATATTTCACGGGCCAGCGAAGTGCTGGACTGGCGTCCCTCGGTCGATCTCGACGCCGGACTCACCAAGACGATCGGCTATATGAAGTCGATCCTGCAGGGCGACTAGCGCCGGCCAACGCCACCATGGATATCCTGTATCGGAGCCCGGCCGCCGCCAGGGAGGGAGTGGTGCGTGCAAGCCTGTGGCGGGCATGGCCCGCGGCACCGGTCAGTCGCGATACGACGGATCGACCTTGTCCATCAGGCGGATCAGGGCCGGCCACTCGTAGCTGCCTGGCCAGAAGCTCCGGTATTGCTCGGCGGCCTTGGCCACGACTTGCTTCGGCGGCAGGTGGATCTTCCGGCCGCTCGCGAGCACCGACATCTGCACCCGGCAGGCGCGCTCCAGATAGTGCATGGTCATGAACGCCTCGGCGATGCTGCGGCCGGCGGTCAGCAGACCGTGGTTGCGCAGGATCATGGCCGAACCGTTACCCAGGTTCTCGGCCAGACGTTCGCGCTCGGCCGGATCCGTGGAAAGCCCCTCGTAGTCGTGATAGCGGATGTTGTCGACGAACATGTAGGCGTCCTGCACCATCGGCATCAAGCCCTCGGCCAGCGCCGAGACCGCCAAGCCGCCCGGGGTATGGCTGTGCATGACGCACTGGATGTCCGGCCGTTTGCGGTGGATTGCGCTGTGGATGACAAAGCCGGTCACGTTGGTCTCGGCCGCGCCATCCAGCACCCGGCCGTCGAGGTCGACCTTGACTAGGTTGGACGCGCAGATTTCATCGTAGCGCAGGCCCAGGGGGTTGATCAGAAAGGCCTCGTCCTCGCCGGGAATGCGCGCCGAGATGTGGTTCCAGATGATGTCGTCGTAGCCGAAGTGCGCGGTCAGGCGGTAGCAGGCCGCGAGATCGATACGGGTCCGGCGTTCGGGTTCGTCGTCCGCCTCGGTTTTGAGCCGTGTCACCTTGTCGCTCCTGTTTCTCAAGCCCCTGCTAGGAGCCTCGCAGCCACGGCATCGCGGCCGAAGGACTTGCCCCGCACCGCGGCCTGATCCTCGTAAAACGAATCCGCCCCGGCGACCCTAGGCAGCGGGATGCGCACCGGCACGGCCTGCTGACGCGGGGCCAGTGTCGGCTGGCCGCGCAGGATCCGCCGGTCGAACGCCGCCAGATCGACCGGCCCGACCAGCGGCCAGGCGTCGACCGCGGCATAGCTGAACAGCAGCAGCGGCCGCACGCTGTTGCCCCTGTTGTCGGTCGAGCCGTGGGCCGTTCGTACGTGATGAAACGTGCAGTCGCCCGCCTTGCCGGTGAGCGCGACGGCCCGGCCGGCCTTCGCACCCGGATCATCGGGATCGAGGGCGCCGACGAACACCCCGTCTTGATGGTGGTCGTAGGCCGGCCCCTGGTGGGAGCCGGACAAGACCATGAGCGGACCGTTTTCCGGCGCGCAGTCCGCCAGCATGATGCCGACCGCCAACATGTCGTCGTTGGTGTGCGGGTAGCAGGCCCGCTCCTGATGCCATCCGACCGACGCCTGCCCGCCCGGCGGCTTGAAGTTGAGCTTGCCGTGGTCGAAGCGGACGGCCGGGCCGACCAGCGCCGCGACGATGTCGAACAACCGGTCGTTTCGCGCGGCCCGGGCAAAGATCGGATCCCGGGACTTCGGGTCCTTGATCCGGCGGACCAAGGACCGGCCCGAACCATCGCCGGGCGCCAGGTCGTAGACCGCGTCGCTCACGGCAATCCGGCGCGCGTCGCTCACCAAGCGGTCGGTCACACGGCGCCGTTCCGCGATCTCCGCCGCCACAAAGACCTCGGGCACCAGCAGGTAGCCCTCGCGGCGATAGAACGCCAGGTCACGATCGTTCAGCATCTTCACTTCCGCATCGCGAAGCCGGAAAACCATAGCGCCGAAGCCGGGGTTCCACTATCACAGGAGCGCCGGGACCGTGGCGTTTTCGGTCAAGGCCGTGGAGACAGGTGAAGGATGAGCTTCGAGATTCCGCCGCCGCAGACCGTCCTTGCCGAGGCCTTGGTCGAACGACTGCGCCGGATCTATGGCGCCGAACAGCCGATGCCGCAGCGGGTGCCCGAGGCATCGGCTATCCCCGACCAAGGCCTCGGCTGGGATGCCCTGCCCGGCCTCTGGGACCGGATCGTCGAAGGCGGTGCCAAGCTCGCCTCGCCCTGGATGATCGGCCATATGGACACGGCCCCGCACCCGGCTGCTGCGCTGACCGAGGCGGTCGTGGCGGCGCTCAACAACAACCTGCTGTTCCGCGAGCTCTCGCCCTTCGCCAGCCGGATCGAGGAGCTGCTGATCGCCGAGTTCGCCGAGCGCCTCGGCCTGCCGGGCGAGACCCAAGGCATCTTCTGCAGCGGCGGCTCGCTGGCCAACCTGACGGCGCTGTTCGCCGCCCTGGGCGGCTACCGCGGGACCGGCGGGCGTGGCGCGGCCTTACTGGTCGTGCCGGAGGGCGCCCACGCCTCGCTGAGCAAGGCCGCGGCGATCTTGGGGCTCGATCCCGGCAACCTCCTGAAGCTGCCGGTCGATGGCGCCGGCCGCATGCAGCTCGAAGCCCTGGAAAAGGCGCTGGCCGGAAGCCGTCATCCGGCCAAGATCGTGGTCGCGGTGCTGGGCGGCACCGTCACCGGCGCGGTCGACGATCTTGCGGCCATCGGCGCCGAGTGCCGGCGTTACGGGGCCTGGTATCACATCGATGCCGTCTACGGCGGCGCGCTGGCCTACAGCAAAGCCAACCGCCGCTTCCTGGACGGCCTGGAAACCGCCGATTCAGTCGCCCTCGGCCCGCAGAAATGGCTCTATGTGCCAAGACTTTGTGCCCTGACACTGTTTCCCAACATGAAAGATTTCGACCAGCGTCTCGGGGTTGAGATGCCGTACTCCGCCGGCGGCCGGGATCATCGCGGCAAGTGGGGCCTGCAGGGCTCGCGCCGGGCCGACGCGGTGACTCTCTGGGCCGTGCTCCAGGTGCTCGGCCGCGACAGCCTGGCGGACATAATCGACGATTCGATCGATCTGGCCCGCCGGTTCCACGACATGCTGGGCGCACACGATCGGGCCGCGGCGCTCCACGTCCCGGACCTCAATCTCCAGGTCTTTCGCTTCGGCCGGCCCGACCCTGAGGGTGGCCGTATGCTGAGCCTGCAGGATCGTCTCACGGCGGCGGGCAAGGCCTGGCTCAGCGTATCCCACTGGCAAGGCGAGTATGTGCTGCGCGCCGTATTGCTCAACCGGGGCACCGGGACACGGCATCTGTCCGACCTGCTGACGGCGCTGTCCCGGCCAGACTGAAACGGGCGGCCTGAAGGACCGCCCGCCAGTTCTCGCTTTCGGCCGCCGCTCAGTCGATCGCGACCGGTGCGCCCATGGAGCCGGTGGCGCCGGTGATCGGCGCCGGGCTGTAGACGTACATGAAGGTGTAGACGCCGTCGGCGACCAGCTCGTCCAGGTACATGTTCTCCTGGTTGACGATGCCGTGCCGGGTGATCAAGTGCTGGTGGACGCAGAAGGCGCAGGCCGGATCGGGATTCGGCACCGCCTCGGTCGGCCAGGTGTCGGCCCCGACCACGCCGACCTTGACCTCGTCGCTCAGCCACTTGGCGACCTCCATGCCGATGCCCGGCGCGCCGCTGTTGAACTTGGCGTTGTCCTTCTTCCACAGCTTGCCCCAGCCGGTGTGGAAGAACACGCCGTCGCCCTCCTTGAAGGCGTAGCCGGCCAGACCCTGCTTGGCCAGGGCGGCGTCCACATCGGCCTTGGTGATGACATAGCCGGCGTCGAGCATGTCCACGCCCTTGGCGCTGGCGACATCGACCAGGATTCCGCGGGCGATGATCGGATGGAGCTTTTCGGTGCCGATCTTCTGCAGGCCGTAGGCGCTGCCGACCTCGGCCTCGGTAAAGCCGTTGTAATAGCGCATCTGGGCCTTGTCGCCGGCCGCGCCGACCTGGACGCCGATGTGGCCGAGGCCGTCGAACTGGGTACCGACCTGGCCGACCTCGGTGGCCAGGAACTCGTCGTGCCAGATGACCTTGTTGCCGCCGTAGGGACCGCCGGTCGGCGTGCCCGGGATGCGCAGCGAGAACTTGCGCGCGCCGAACAGCGGCATGTCCGCGTCATAGGGCCGGCCGAGCTTGTAGGTCTTTCCCTTGTCGGCCTCGGCGGTGGCGCGCAGAACGACCTCCGGCTTGGTGTACCAGTTGGTCGAGCCGGCCTCGTCGCCCTCGCCCCAGATCGGGTGCGGCCACCAGCGCTCGCCGATCGGCGTTTCCATCTTCTTGCCGACGACCCAAGCCTTGCCCTCGCAGCCGCGCCAGTTGTCCGGGCCGCACTCTGCCAGCGCGGCCCCGGAGAAGCCCAAACCGAGCCCCATGGCGATGGCCACGGAGCCTGCTCTCGTGATCTTCATGATGATCATCCTCCCGTTTCGCTTTTCTGACATTGCGTTACTATTCCCATGCCTCGATCCGAGCATATGTTTCGATGGTTGCATAGAAACGCGCAGGCGTTCAACGCAGGATGTTAAAATCGCAAGGGAGAGTCACATGAGCAAAGTCGCCCTCGTCGTCGATCTGAAACTGGCGCACGGCCGACTGGACGATTTCGTCGCGCGCGCCAGCCGTCATGGCGAAATCTGTCTCGCCGAGGAACCAGGCTGCCTGCAGTTCGACATCCTGGTGCCGGAGGCCGGCACCGACCGCGTCTTCCTTTACGAGGTCTACGCCGACCGGGCCGCGGTCGACACCCATCTCGCGACGCCGCACATGGCCAAATACCTCGAAGACACCAAGGACATGATCGCCGAACGGAAGCGCAATCTCTGCGACTTGGTGAACGAATGATCGCGCGTTGGGTCATGGCATGAAGATCGCAAGGCTCGACGCCATCGCCTTGCGGGTTCCCTTTTCCGCCGGCGGTCCGCCCTCCGGATGGGACGGCACCGCCCTGTCCCTGCGCGAGACGATGCTGGTCCGGGTCGAGACCGACGGCGGCCTGGTCGGCTGGGGCGAGGCCTTCAGCTACAACTGCAGCCGACCGGTTCGAGCGGCGCTCGAGGACATGGTGGCGCCGCTGGCCGTCGGCCGCGATGCCGAGGATATCGCCGGCCTGATGCGCGATCTGCAGCAGCGGCTGCACCTCTTCGGGCGCTACGGCATCACCCTGTTCGCGCTGTCCGGCCTCGACATCGCCCTGTGGGACCTGGCCGCCAAGGCGGCGGGGGTGCCGCTCCACCGCTTGCTCGGCGCTGCCGGGCGCGCCCGCATCCCGGGCTATGCCAGCCTGGTCAAATACCGGGACCCCGAAGCCGTCGCCGAGCGGACCGGGGCCGCCCTGGCCGAAGGTTACGGCCACATCAAGCTGCACCAGACGACCGAGCCGGAGATCTGCGCCGCGCGCGAGGCGGCCGGTCCCGAGGTGCCGGTCATGGTCGACTGCAACTGCCCCTGGACGCCGGCCGAGGCGCGCGCGGCCGTCCAGTGGCTCAAGGGCTACGATCTCCATTGGCTGGAAGAGCCGATCTTCCCGCCGGAAGACTTCGCCGCCTTGGCGGAGCTCCGGGCGCAAAGCGGAATCCCGATCGCGGCCGGCGAGAACGCCTGCACCGCGTTCCAGTTCCAGGCGATGTTCGCCGCCGGCGCGGTCAGCTATGCCCAGCCCAGCGTGACCAAGGTCGGCGGTGTCACGGAGTTCCTGAAGGTGGCCGCACTGGCCGAAACCGACGGCATCGCCGTCATGCCGCACTCACCCTATTTCGGGCCGGGATTCCTGGCCACGCTGCATCTCCTGGCGGCGCTGCCCAACGCCGGCCTGATCGAGCGGCTCTACGTGACGCCCGAGGCCAGCGCCTATGGTAGCTTGATCGATCCCTTGGACGGCGCTTTCCGAGTGCCGGACGACCCGGGCCTGGGCCCCGACCCGGACCCGGATTTCGTCAGGGCCTATGCCCTAGCGGCTGCCTGACCGGCGCCCCGCGTTTGCCTGTAAGGCGCGCGGACATGGGGCTCAGCGACACGATGAGCCGTCTTGCACGGAGGGGTTTCACATTTCCCGCGTTTCGGTGCTAAGCTCACAGCGCGTCTCGCGGATTGCCGCCGCGATCCGGCGAGATCATGGGTTTTTCAGGGCCGCAGCCAGCACGCGGCCGACGTAAGGAGGTGCTTTAAAACAACGAGCATTGGGGAGGACGCCAAAAATGAAAAGCGCGCGCACCACGAGACGTGAATTTCTGAAGACCACCGCGTTGGCGACGACAGCCGCTCTCGCCGCGCCCTATGTCAAGACAGCACATTCCGCCGGTACCTTGACCATGGGCCTCTGGGACCACTGGGTGCCTGGCGCCAACGAGGTCTTGAACAAAGTCGCCCAGACCTGGGGCGAGGCCAACGGCGTCGACGTCAAGATCGACTTCATCACCTCCAGTGGCAAGAAGGACGTGCTGACCGGCCAGGCCGAAGCGCGGGCGCGCAAGGGGCACGACGTCTTCGTGCAGCGCACCTGGCAGATCGCCGTACATCAGAACTCGCTCGAATCCGTCGACGACGTGGTACAGGAGATCGAAAAGCAGCACGGTCCCTTTACCGACGCAGCCGCTTTCCTGGCCCAGCACGACGACTCCTGGAAGGGCGTGCCGGCACCGGTCGGCTCGCACACCTATCCGATGGTCTCGCGGCTCGATCTCTACAAGCAGTTTGCCGGCATCGACCTGCGCGAGGTCTTCCCGGCCGGTCCGAACCGCGATCCGGCCAAGGTGGCGGCCTGGAACTACGACAACTTCCTCGGCTACACGCAGAAGCTCAATTCCGCCGGCAAGCCGTTCGGTAATCCGATCGGCATCACCAGCGACTCGCAGGACTGGCTCGGCCCGCTGTTCCTGTCCTTCGGCTCCGTGATGGTCGACGCCGACGGCGAAATCACCGCCGATTCCGACCAGACCCGGGAAGCGCTGGAATACATGAAGCGCCTGACTCAAAACATGCCGGACGACGTCTATGCCTGGGACGACGGCTCCAACAACCGGCACATGATCTCGGGCCGGGGTTCGTCGATCCAGAACCCGCCGAGCGCCTGGGCCGTGTGCAAGCGCGACAACCCGGAGGTCGCCGAGCAGCTCTGGCATCACGACACGCCGGCCGGACCGAAGGGCCGGTTCCGCGGCAGCCTGCCCTACTTCTGGGGCATCTGGGAGTTCGCCGAGAACAAGCAGGCGGCGAAGGACCTGATGGTGCATCTGGCCGATCGCAAGAACATCCATCAGCTGCTCAACGCCTCGCAGGGCTACGACATGCCGCTCTTGCCGTCCTACTACGACAACAAGGTGTGGGAGTGGGCGAGCCCGCCGCCGGGATCGCTCTACAACTACCCGGTCCGCGGCGACGAGCAGACCATTGTCACCGGCTATCCGGCGCCGCCCTTGATCGCCGCCAATATCTACAACCAAGGCCTGATTCCGACCTTGGTCGGACGGGTGACGCAGGGTGGCGAGTCGATCGACGAGGCCATCGCCTGGGCGGTCAACGAGCTCGAAGGCTACATGCGCGGCTGAGGGGGGCTGGCGCTCGGCCCCTCGGGCCAAAGCCCGGTCGAGGTCTGGCTCCTCGGCGCCCGCGCTACCGCCGCCGAAAACCAACGGCGGCCGCGCGGGCGAGCATACACCGGGAGCCGAACCTAGCCGGGGCCGAGCGCCCAGTACCTCCGGTCGGCAAGAGCGGGGCAGCGAACGCCATGACCGAGAAGGCCTTGAATTCGGGTGACGCCGCGGTCGCGGTCGGCCATGTGGCGCGACCGTCGAAGGCGACACCCAGCCTGCGCAAATGGATGCGCCGCAAATCGACCGTGGCCTTCGTGCTGTGCTTCCCGCTGCTGGCCGTGATCGTCGGGTTGATCATCCAGCCGTTCTTCTACTCGCTTTACCTGGCCATGCTGAACAAGGCCGAGACGGCCTTCGTCGGCCTCGGCAATTTTCTCTTCCTGTTCAAGCGCGAGACCTTCTGGATGGTGGTGCGGCAGTCCTGCCTGTTCGCCCTGACCGCCGTCTTCTTCAAGGCGCTGATCGGCTTCATCGCCGCGCACCTGATCAACAACATCCCGACCAAGGGCCAGCGCAAGTGGCGCGGCATGCTGCTGGTGCCCTGGGTCATCCCGCTGTCGCTCAGCACGCTCGGCTGGTGGTGGCTGTTCGATCCGGCGCACAGCGCGGTCAACTGGATCCTCGAGGGACTGGGCGCCGAGCGCGTGCCTTGGCTGGCGGATCCCTTCTGGGCCCGCTTCTCGGTCATCCTGGTCAATGTCTGGTACGGCGCGCCCTTCTTCCTGATCATGTACCTGGCTGCGCTCAAGTCGATTCCCGAGGAGCTCTACGAGGCGGCCAGCATCGACGGCGCCAACGCCTGGCAGCGGCTGATCTACGTCACCGTGCCGATGATGCGCAACATCATCGCGATCACCGTGCTGTTCTCGACCATCGTGACTTTCGCGAACTTCGACATCGTCCAGGTCCTGACCCAGGGCGGGCCGCGCAACACGACCCACCTGTTCGCGACCTATGCCTTCAGGCTGGGCATCCAATCGGGCGATATTCCCTTGGGCGCCACGGTGTCGCTCTTCATGTTCCCGATCCTGGCGGTCTTCGCCTTCTTCATCCTGCGCAACATCCGCAGGCGCGTGAGGGAAATCTGATGGCCACGCTGGACCAAGCCACGGCCGGCCCGCGCATGACCTTCGGGCGCGGCAAGAGCCTGAAACGCAATCGGAAATGGGCCCTGATCGCGTCCTACGTCTGTCTGATCCTGTTCGTGATCTTCTTCCTGTTTCCGCCCTACTACATGCTGCTCACCTCGTTCAAGCCGAACGAGGTGATCCGCAGCCTGGAGGGCAATCCCTGGAGTCTCTGGACGATCATCGAGTCCGGCACGCTCGACCACTATTGGAACCTGCTGACCAACACGCTGTTCCCGACCTATTTCAAGAACACGGTGATCGTCACCCTGCTGTCGGTCGCGCTCTCCATGGTGATCAGCGTCCTGGCCGCCTACTCGCTCGCGCGCATGCGCTTCATCGGCTCGGGCATCTTGGCGACCGGCGTCTTCCTGACCTACCTGGTGCCCGAGACGCTGCTGTTCATCCCGCTGTTCAAGATCCTCGGCACGCTCGGCCTGCTCGACACCATCTGGGGCCTGGTGCTGGTCTATCCGACCCTGGCGGTGCCGTTCTGCACCTGGATCATGATCGGCTACTTCGGCTCGATCCCCAAGGAGCTGGACGAGGCCGCGCTGATCGACGGCGCCAACCACATGCAGATGCTGTTGAAGATTTTCATTCCGGTCGCGATTCCCGGGATCATCGCCGCGACGATCTTCGCCTTCACGGTCTGCTGGGGCCAGTTCATCTATCCCATGGCCTTCATCTACAGCAACGAGAACCTGGTGCTGACGGCGGGCACGGTGACCACCCTGATTCGCGGCGACGTCTACCATTGGGGCGGCCTGATGTCGGGTGCGCTGCTGGCCGCCGCGCCGCCGGTCATCATCTACGCCTTCCTGATGGACTACTACATCGCCGGCCTGACATCCGGCGCGACAAAGGGCTAGTGATTGATGCTGACACCTGAGTCCCAAAGCTTTGGACATCACTTACCCGTGTCATGCCCGGACTTGATCCGGGCATCCAGGGTTGCCGGCCGCTCCTGGATTGCCGGGCTGCGTAGCAGGGCGCGAAGCGGGGGCCGGCAATGACAATCGAGAGGGTGTTAAGTGTTGGTGTCAAAATACCAGGAGAGGGTTTCTTGCCATGGCAGGGGTAACGCTGCGCGATCTCTACAAAACCTTCGACCGGACCGAGGCCGTGCGCGGCATCGACCTGGAGATCGCCGACAACGAGTTCGTCGTGCTGGTCGGTCCGTCGGGCTGCGGCAAGAGCACCACGCTGCGCATGATCGGCGGCCTGGAGGAGGTCACCGCCGGTGAGGTCTACATCGGCGAAAACCTGGTCAACGACGTGCCGCCCAAGGACCGGGACATCGCCATGGTGTTCCAGAACTATGCGCTCTACCCGCACATGACGGTCGCCGAGAACATGTCCTTCGGCCTGAAGCTGAGGAAATATCCCAAGGCCGAGATCAAGCAGCGGGTCGATAGGGCCGCCGACATCCTCGGCATCACCGAGCTGCTCAAGCGCCGCCCGCGCCAGCTCTCGGGCGGCCAGCGCCAGCGCGTCGCCATGGGCCGGGCGATCGTGCGCAACCCGCAGGTCTTCCTGTTCGACGAGCCGCTCAGCAACCTGGACGCCAAGCTGCGCGTGCAGATGCGCACCGAGATCAAGAAGGTGCACCAGCGGGTCAAGACGACCACGGTCTACGTCACCCACGACCAGGTCGAGGCCATGACCCTGGCCGACCGGGTCGTGGTCATGAACGCCGGAATCATCGAACAGATCGGCCCGCCCGACGAGGTCTATCACAAGCCGAAAACCAAGTTCGTCGCCGGCTTCATCGGCTCGCCGGCCATGAACTTCATGGCCTGCAGGCTGGTCGGCAACGGTGCCGGCCTGACGGTCCAGGTGACCGACAGCGTCTCGCTCCCGGTGCCGCCGGAGCAGAAATCCCGCTACGAGCCCTACGTCGGCCGCGACCTGGTCCTGGGCCTGCGCCCGGAGCATATGACCGAGCCGCGCTCGGACGCGACGCCCGCTTGCGCGGATTTTACCGCCGATATCGAGGTCGTCGAGCCCATGGGCATGGAGACCATGCTGTTCTTCGCCCTCAACGGCGAGGATATCTGCGCCCGGGTCAGCCCCGACGCCGGCGCGGCGCCGGGCCGGCCCATGAAGCTGCTGGCGCATATGGATCATATGCACTTGATCGACCCGGACACGCAGGCGGTCATCTAGTAGAAGAGCGGACTGGAAGAGTTTGAATGGCCCCGCGCCGCGCCGAGGCCAAACCGTAAGACTGTGGCAGGGAGGACCGGGATGGAGTCGCTCGAGGGCAAAGTCGTTTGGATAACCGGGGCCGGCAGCGGCATCGGCCAGGCCAGCGCCGGGGCGCTGGCCGGGGCCGGCGCGACGGTCGTGCTGTCCGGGCGGCGCGAGGCACCGCTCGCCGAAACCGCCAAGGCGGTAGAGCAATCGGGCGGTACCGCCCTGGTCGCGCCGCTCGACGTCACCGACCTGGCCGCGGTCCGCGCCACGGCGGCGATGATCGGCGAGCGTTTTCAGCGGCTCGATATCCTGGTCAACAACGCCGGCGTGAACATCCCGGAGCGAAACTGGGCCAACGCCGATCCCGCGCAGTGGGACTCCTTGGTGAAGATCAACATCAACGGCGTCTACTATTGCATCTCCGCGGTCCTGCCGACGATGCGCGCGCAGCAGGACGGACTGATCATCAACATATCCTCCTGGGCCGGCCGCTTCGACGCATACCTGGCCGGCGCCGCCTACAGCGCCACCAAGCACGCCGTCCTGTCGCTCAACGCCAGCCTCAACATGGAGGAATGCCTGAACGGCATCCGGGCCTGCGCGATTTGCCCGGCCGAGGTGGCGACGCCGATCCTCGACCGGCGCCCGGTGCCGGTCAGCGCGGCGGAGCGGGCCAGGATGCTGCAGCCCGAGGACCTGGCCGAGACGGTGCTCTACGTCGCGCGCATGCCGGCGCGCGCCTGCGTCAACGAGATCCTGATCAGCCCGACCTGGAACCGCTTCTACATCGGCAAATCGGGCGTCCCGGAACCGGCTACGGCCTGACCCGCCAGGTCCACCCATGTCCTAGGAGACAACATTCATGGCCAAGGTCCTGGTCGCCGGAATCGTGCATCAGACCGGGCGCGAGCTGTTGACGGCGCGCGCCGATATCGCGGTCGAGGTGCTCGACGACATGAGCGAGGCGGACATTGCCGACCGGATCGGCGATCTCGATGCCATCGTCGTGCGCTCGACGCCGATCGGCGCCGAGACCATCGCCAAGGCGACCAGGCTCAAGGTCGTCTCGCGCTTCGGTGTCGGCTACGACGCCATCGACGTGGCCGCCCTGACGCGCGCCGGCATCCCGCTCACGATCATCGGCGAGGCCAATTCGGTGAGCGTGGCCGAACACACCCTGGGACTGATGATCGCGGTCGCCCGGCAGTTTCGCATCCACGACCGGGCGGTGCGCGACTGCAACTACCGTGACCTCGACCCGGCCGAGCAATCCGATCTGGCGGGCAAGACGGTTCTGATCATCGGCTTCGGGCGGATCGGCAGCCGCGTCGCCCCGCGCTGCAAGGCCTTCGACATGGAGGTCATCGCGGCCGACCCCTACATCCCGCGCGAAACCGTGGAATCCAAAGGACACCGCTATGTCGCGGACTTTCGCGAGGTACTCGGCGAGGCCGATTTCGTGACCCTGCACATGCCCGGGAACCGCGACGGCAGCGCCGTGATGGCGGCGCCGGAGCTGAACGCCATGAAGCCCGGCGCCTACCTGATCAACACAGCGCGCGGCACCCTGGTCGAGGAGACGGCGCTGGCCGCGGCGCTGCGCAGCGGCCGGCTGCGGGCCGCCGGCATCGACGTCCTGCGGCAGGAGCCGCCGGCCCCCGACTGTCCGCTCCTGGCCTTGGACAACGTCCTCCTGACGCCGCATAGCGCGACCCTGACCAAGGAGTGCAATCGGCGGGTCAGCATGACCTGCGTGCAGAACGCGCTGGACGGCATCGACGGATGCCTGCGGCCCGAATACGTGGTCAACAAGGAGGTCTTGGGCTAGCCTCGAAGCTTTGCAACGGGAGGGACCGAGGTGCTGATCCAGGCAGAACCCCTGAGTCGCTTGGTCGGCGAGATCTTCGCGGCCGCCGGCTGTTCCGAGGCGGAGAGCGGGCGCATCGCCAAGTACCTGGTGCGCGCCAACCTGACCGGCCACGACAGCCACGGCGTGATCCGCGTGCCGCGCTACCTGCAGTGGATGGAGCAAGGCGGCCTGGTACCGGACCAGAGCCTTACGGTGGTTACCGAAAACGACGTCATGGCGGTGGTCGACGGCAACTTCGGCTTCGGTCAGACCATCGGCCCCCTGGCGGTCCAGATGGGTATCGACAAGGCGGCGAAATCGGGCGTTTCGATCATCGCGCTGCGCCGTTCAGGCCACCTCGGCCGGATCGGCGACTGGGCCGAGATGGCGGCCGAGGCCGGCCAGGTCTCGATCCATCTGGTCAACGTGTCGGGCAGCCTGCTGGTCGCCCCCTTCGGCGCGGTCGAGCGGCGCATGGCGACCAATCCGCTGGCGATCGGCGTGCCCTTGCCGGCTCAGCCGCCGCTGATCCTCGACTTCGCGACCTCCATCGTCGCCGAGGGCAAGCTGGCGGTGGCCTATGACGGCGGCAAGCCCGTGCCCGAAGGCAGCCTGATCGACGATGAGGGGCGGCTGACCGCGGACCCGACGGTGTTCTACGGCCCCAAGCGCGGCGGCATCGCCGATGCGCGCCGGGGCTCCGGGGCGCTCCGCGCCATGGGCGAGCACAAGGGCTCGGGCCTGTCCTTCATGATCGAGCTCTTGGCCGGGGCCTTGACCGGCTCGGGCACCGCCGGCCCGGGTCCGCGACCGCTGGTCAACGGCATGCTGTCAGTCTATATGGCGGCCGAGTTCTTTCATTCGGACCACGACTTCGCCGGCGAAGTGCGGCAGTATGTGGCCTTCGTCAAGGATGCCAAGCCGGTGACGCCGGGCGGCGAGGTTCTGGTGCCCGGCGAAACCGAACGGCGCAACAACGAACGGCGCCTGGCCGAAGGGATTCCGTTGCCGGACGACACCTGGCAGGCGATTCTGAGCGGCGCCGAGCAGGCCGGCATGAGCCGGGCACGGATCGAACGGGCGCTAGGTTAGTGTCAGTCGCGTAAGAAAAACCGGGGAAGATCGCCATGAAAGCCGTCCAATTCGAAGCCTTCGGCGTGCCGCACGAGGTCGCCCAGTGTGTCGATCTGCCGGACCCCGGCGCGCCGGCCGAGGGCGAGGTCGTGGTCGAGATCGAGGCCTTTCCGATCAACCCGGCCGACCTCCTGTTCCTGGAAGGCGCTTACGCCGCCCGCCCGCCGCTGCCCGCCACGCCGGGCGCCGAAGCCGTCGGGCGTGTCGCGGCGGTCGGCGGTGGCGTCACCGACCTCGCGGTCGGCGACCGGGTGATCCCGCTCGGCCGCGAGAACTGGATGCAAAAGCGAAAGGTTCCCGCGGCGCAGGTGCTCAAGGTGCCGGCCGACATCGACGTGCTGCAGCTCGCCATGCTCAAGGTCAATCCGGCGACCGCCTTGCTCATGCTGCGCAACTACGTGCAACTCAAGCCCGGCGATTGGCTGATTCAGGACGCGGCCAACTCCGGCGTCGGAACCTCGCTGATCCGTCTGGCCAAAGCCGAGCGGGTGCGCACGGTCAACGTCGTGCGCCGCGAGTCCCTGTTCGAACCCTTGAAAGCGATCGGCGCGGACGTCGTCGTGCTCGACGGCGAAGATCTGGCGGCCAAGGTCGAGGCGGTGACCGGCGGCGCGGACATCAAGCTCGGCATCGATGCGGTCGCCGGCGAGACCTGCCGGCGACTGGCCGATTGCCTCGGCGAAGGCGGCAAACTGGTCAACTACGGCATGCTGAGCGGCAAGCCCTGCAAGGTCACGCCGGAACGGATCGTCTTCGGCGGCGTCACCCTGACCGGCTTCTGGCTGGCCCGGCACCTGACGAGCGCCCCGCGCCGCGAGATCCAGGCGCTCTACGACGAGCTCGTGACCCGCCTGGCCGACGGCAGCCTGCACATCGAAGTGGAAGCGACCTTCCCGATCGACGACATCAAGGCGGCGCTGACCCGGGCCGAACGCGAAGGCCGCGACGGCAAGATCCTGGTCACGCCGAACGGCCCGGTTTGAGCAGGCGCCGGACTACAAACAAGGTAACCCGCCCGACGCCGGTCGGTGCCTGCCGCCCATCCTTCGAGACGCGCTGCGCGCTTCTCGGGATGAGGTCCGGAGATCGAAGTCGCCACCCACATCATCCTGAGAAGGTCCGATAGCGCCGTCTCGAAGGATGGGAGGCCGCGCGGGAAGCTGTTCGCAATCGATGCCGCGCCTCACGTCAGCGGGATCATGACGTGCTTGTGGAACGCCTTGCGTTCCTGCAGGCGGCCGTACCACGCCTCCACGTAGGGCAGCGCCGGCCGCTTGATCGGCAGGGCGTAATAGCGGTAGGTGGCCGCGCCCACGGGGATGTCGCCGATCGTCAGGTGATCGCCGGCCATGTAGGTGCGGTCGGCGAGGTGATCGTCGAGCAGATTGAAGGTTCGCGCCAGTCGCTCCGCCGCGGTTTCTATCATCGTCATGCTGCGCTGTTCCGGCGGCGTGCGCACCAAACCCCAGAACACCGGATGCAGATCAGGCATCACCTTGGTCAGGTGCCAGTCCATCCACTGGTCGGCCGCGGCGCGCGCCGCCGGATCCTCCGGCCACAGGCCGCCCGCACCGTACTTGGCGGCGAGATAGCGGACGATCACATTGGACTCCCAGATCACCGCGCCGTCGTCCTCGATGACCGGGATCAGGCGGTTGGGGTTCATCCTGCCGTAGGCCGGCGTGTCCAGGCCGCCGAACTGTCCGCCGACATCAACACGCTCGTGCGGCAATTCCAGCTCGGCCACGGTCCACATGACCTTTTGCACGTTGATCGAGTTGGTCCGTCCCCAGATCTTCAGCACCGCTGTCCCTCCCCTTCTGCTTTAGCCGTCAGTGAATTTCCGCCGAGTCGGCCATCGCCCGCTTCAACATCTCGATATCGAAATCGGGCCGCTTGCAGGCATCCAGGATGACCTTCTCGCGGCGCTCGATGAGCCGCACCGCAGCCGGCAGTTCCCGGGCCGCGGCGGCCGGGACCACCACCGCGCCATGGCGATCGGCGTGGATCAGGTCGCCGTCCCGGACGACCATGCCGAACACGTTCACCTGGCCGGCGAAATCGACGATGTGAACGTGAGCATGGCTCGGCCCGACCTCTCCGGCCAGCAGCTGGAAGCCGGGCGCCAGCATGTCGAGGTCGCGGATCGAACCGTTGGTCACCGCGCCGCGGCAACCCAGGCCCTTATGGATGTTGCTGTTGACCTCGCCCCAGAACGCGCCGAACCCCGGCCGCGGGTCGAGGTCCTGAAGCACCGCCACGCTCGGTCCTGGGCCGGCGGCGACGTACTCGTAGTAGGCCGCGCGGCTCGCGCGCTGCTCCGCCGGCGACTGGGCCGAAGGCGCCACCGCGCGGATCGTCGCGGTCCGGGCGTAGCCGACCATCGGCGGCAGGGACGGATCGGCGCAGACCAGCGGCTCGCTGGTGAATCCGAGGGCCCGGCGCTCCGGCGCCACGATCTCCAGGGCGTTGCAGATGGTCGGCGTGTCGTGCTGCCGCAAGGCGGCCAGGTCCTCATCCGTCAGACGCGCTTGCGACATGACTTCTCCTCCCTGCTTCGTCGGGCTGTCAATAGGGGCTGGCCGGACCGTCCGACCCCGCGCCACCGGCGCCATTGCCGCGCAATTCGTTGACCGCCCGCTTGGCCGCCCCGGCCATCAGCAGGTTGTCGCTCATGATGGTGACCATCTGGAAGCCGAGGTCGATCATCTTCTTGGCATAGGCCGTGGCGCCGCAGTGGATGCCGGCCACGACGCCGTGTTTCTTGGCACAGGCCAGGATCGCCTCGATCGCCGCCACCACCTTCGGGTCGGTCTGGTCCGGCTTCGGGGTTCCGCCGAGCGAGAGCGCCAGGTCCGACGGGCCGATGTAGATGCCGTCGAGGCCGGGCACGCTCATGATCTCTTCCAGGTTGTCGAGCGCCTTCTGGGTCTCAATCATGGCGATGGCGAGCACCGTCTCGTTGGCGTGCTTGGGATAGTCCGGCCCGGCATACATCAGCGCGCGCAGCGGGCCGAAGCTGCGGTAGCCGACGGGCGCGTAGCGACAGGCGCCGACCAGGGCCTCGGCCTCCTGGCGCGTGTTGATCATGGGGCAGATGATGCCGTAGGCGCCGGCATCGAGCATCTTCATGATGATCCCGGGCTCAAGCCAGGGCACGCGGGTCAAAGGCATGGTGTCGGTCGTGGAGATCGCCTGCAGCATGGTCGCGGCGGTCTGGTAGTCGACCACGCCGTGCTGCTGGTCGATGGTCAGCGAGTCCCAGCCCTGATGCGACATGGTCTCCGCCGACAGGCTGCTCGGTATGGCGAGCCAGCCGTTGATCACCGCGCCGCCGTTGCGCCAGATCGTGCGAACCCGGTTTTCCCTCATCTCTTCCTCCCTCTATCGTGCCACAACCGCGGGCCTCATGCTTCGACAAGCTCAGCATGAGGTGCGGCTGCCTCTACAGCAGTCTTCACACCCTCACCCTGAGCTTGTCGAAGGGTGAGGACCGTTTCGCTCTTAGTCAATTCTCACATGAGGCACCGGCGCCTTTCCGCCGGCCTGATCTTACCTCTCACTGCCAGGCGTCCTCGAACAGCGCGATGTAGTCCTCGACCCCCGCCGGGCGCGGATTGGTCGCGGTACAATGGTCCTTGACCGCATGTTCGGCCAGTTCGGGGAACCAGGCCTTCTCGACGCCCATCTCCCGCAGTCCGGCCGGCATACCGAGCTTGCGGTTGAGTTCGGCGACGGCGCCGATCACCTCGGTGCCGAAGCCGAGCCCCATGACCTTGGCGATGCGCTCGTACTTGTCGCCGACGTGGTCCCGGTTGAAGCGCAGCACGGCCGGCATGACCACGGCGTTCAGCGTGCCGTGGTGCAGCTTCAGGCCGGGCAGCGCGCCGAGCGGGTGGGACATGGCGTGAACCGCGCCCAAACCCTTCTGGAAGGCCATGGCCCCCTCCATGGCCGCCATCATCATCTGCCAGCGCGCCTCGCGGTCGCTGCCGTCGTCGGTCGCGCGCTCGATATGGCCGCAGACCCGGCCCAGCCCGTCCAGGGCGATCGCCTCGGCCGGCGGATTGACCAGAGGCGACAGGAAGGTCTCGATACAGTGCGCCATGGCGTCCAGGCCCGTGGCCGCGGTCAAGCGCGCCGGCAGGCCCAGGGTCAGCTCGGGATCGCAGATTGCCACGCTGGGGAACATGTGCGGGCTGATCAGCGACACCTTGCGCCCATCGCTCATGACGATGACCGCGCCGCGGCCGACCTCGCTGCCGGTGCCGGCGGTGGTCGGCATCGCCACCAAGGGCGGCATGTCGGCGCGAATCCGGGCCAGGCCGCCGTCGATCAGGGCGTAGCTGGCGAGCGGCCCGTCGTGGGTCGCCTTGAGCCGGGCCCCTTTGGCCAGATCGATCGACGAGCCGCCGCCCAAACCGATCACCCCGTCGCAGTCCGCCTCGCGGTAAAGTTCATGGGCTTCCAGCACCGCCGCCTCGGTCGGGTTTTCCGGCGTGCCGTCGAACACGGTCGCGGTCGATTCCTTGGGCAGAACCGCCTTGACCCGGTCCAGAATGCCGCTGGCGGCGATCCCCTTGTCGGTGACGATCAGCGGCCGTCGCACGCCGAGCGCGGCCAGCTCCTCGGGCAGCAGCGCGACGGCGCCGAAATCGAACTGCACCTTGGTCAGATAGGAAATCATCGCCATCGCCAGCTCTCCGGAACCCCTGTCGTGTCACGATGCTAGCGCATGGCGGGCGCCAAGTCTCGCCAGGAGGCGGCCCCATCTATTTTCCCTCTCCCGTTGGGGGAGGGAGGGACCCGCGGAGCGGGAGGGTGAGGGCGCGTGGTTTAGCTGCTTGTGGCCCGATGCCGGGTTCGCTTGATGTGAAGTGGGCCTCGATCCAGAAAGCCAACCCGCCCTCACCCTGACCCTCTCCCGGCGGGAAAGAGGACGCTCATACGACGCCCCGGCCAAGGGAACGCCAACCGGGCTCGAGCCTCACGCCTCGATCAAGTCGTGCAGGCGGAACCGGGCGATTTTGCCGATCTCTTCGAGGGCGCGCTGGAACTCGGTCGCCGCGTCGTTGCCGAGCCGCTCCGCGAAGCTAGCCAGGATCGAACGCTTGTCGTGGCCCTTGACCGCCAGGATGAAGGGGAAGCCGAACTTCGCCTGGTAGGCGCCGTTCAGATCCCGGAAGCGGGCGAACTCCGCCGGCGTCAGGTGGTCGAGCCCGGCGCCCGCCTGCTCATCCCGGGAGTTTTCGGTCAGCGCGCCGGCCACCGCCGCCTTGCCCGCCAGATCGGGATGGGCCTTGATGAGGGCGAGTTGCCGGTCCCGTGGCGCACCGAGGCAGGCGCGCAGCATCGCCCGGTGCAGGCTTTCAAGACTCTCGAAGGGCGCCTCCCGCCAGGCGCCTTCGGCGACCCAGGACGAATGCTCGAACACGCCGCCGAAAGCCCGCAAGAAGGCGTCGCGGTCCAGCGCGCTCAGGTCGGCGGGTGAGAGCTTTCGGGACAAGGCTTCCGGCCTACTCGATCCGGGCGCCCTGGTAGATCCAGCGGCCGATCAGATTTCGCTCCTCCTGGGTCATGCCGGACTCGTTGCCGAGCGGCATGACGTTGGAGACCACGGCCTGGGTCAGGATGCGCCGCGCGGTCTGCTGGATCTGCTCCGGGGTGTCGAAGACCACGCCGCCCGGCGCTTTGTCGAAGGCCTCGTGGGTCGGGCGCGCCGAGTGGCAATTCGAACAGTGGTGACTGATCACCGCCTGGACCGTGCTGAAGGCGACGGCCTGCCCGTCGCCGGCCGTGGCCGCTTCCGGATCGCCGGGCGGCGCGACCAGCAGCATCAAGGCGACGGTCGCCGCCGCGCCGGCGCCCAGAATCCAGGCGCTCCGCCAGTTGCCGGTCCGGTGCCGGACGTTGAAGTAGTAGCGCACCGCGCCGCCGATCAGGAACAGGCCCGAGAGCACCAGCCAGTTGAACTGATAGCCGTAGGTGCTGGGGAAGTGGTTGCTGACCATGACGAACAGCACCGGCAGGGTCATGTAGTTGTTGTGCAGCGAGCGCTGCTCGGCGAGCTGGGCGAGGCCCATGTCCTGCTCCCGGCCCTGCTCGGTCGCCGCCACCAGCTCGCGCTGCGCCGGCATGATCACCCGGAAGACGTTGCCGGCCATCAAGGTGCCGAGCATCGCACCTACATGGATGTAGGCGCCGCGGCCGCTGAGCACCTGGGCCAGGCCGAAGGCGACGCCGACCACCAGGACAAGCGAGATCGCGGTCGCCAGCCAGACGTTGCGGGCCAGCGGCGAGCGCCACAGCAAGTCATAGACGAACCAGGAGACCACCAGCGTGGCGATACCGATGGCAACGGCCGTGCCGGGGCCGATGTCGGCGACGCTGCGGTCCACCAGATAAACGCTGGCGCCCATGTAGTAGACGATGACCAGCAGCACGAAGCCCGAGATCCAGGTCCAATAGGCCTCCCACTTGAACCAGTGCAGCGGAGCCGGCAGGGCGCCGGGCGGCATGCGCCGCTTCTCGACCTTGAAGAATCCGCCGGCGTGGAGCGCCCAGAGCTCGCCGATCACCTTGTCACTGTTCTCAGACGGTGCTTTAAGATGGTTAAGTAGCCAGTTGAAATAAAAAGATGCGCCGATCCACGCGATGCCGACAATCACGTGGACCCAGCGGACCACGAGGTTGAGCCATTCGCTGACGATGGGATCCATAGGCGCGCCTCCCGCTCGGCCTCGGACAATCAGAAATCGGCCAGATTGGCCCTGACCGCGTCCTCGTTCCAATCGAGGCCGACACCGGGCAGGTCGGGAATGTGCAGCCGGCCGTCCGCGATGTCGTAGGGCCGTTGCAGGATCGGATCGGCCCAGTCCTGCCATTCCAGCCAATGGGCCGTCTCGGTGACCCGCATCACCTGGGCGGCGACCTCCGGGTAGAGATGCGTCGACATGGGCACGCCCGCCGCGCCGGCGATGGCGGCGGCCCTGAGCCAGCCAGTGACGCCGCCGATGCGCATGAAATCCGGCATGACGAAATCGCAGGCTTTCATTTGCAGCGCCGTGTGGAGGGCGCGCGGCCCGTAGAAGTTCTCGCCGATCTGGATCGGCGTCTTCAGCTCCGCCGCGAGCTGCGCGCTGCCCGCCAAGTTGTCGTAGACGATCGGCTCCTCGATCCAGGTCAGGCCGCGATCGTCGATGGCGTGGCAACGCTCCAGAGCCTCGCTCAGGTCGAGGCCCTGGTTGAAGTCGACCATCAGTTTCATGTCGCCGCCGACGGCCTCGCGCACGGCGTCTAGGGTGGCGAGGTCGTCGGCCAGGCGCTCGCGGCCCAGACGCAGCTTAAGCCCGCCGAAACCGCCTTCGTCGCGCAGCTCCAAGGCTTCGGCCGCGACCGCGGCGGGGGGCTGCAGCCACAGTCCGTTGCTGTTGTAGGCCTGGACCGGACCGATCGTGCCGCCGAGCAGGACGCAGAGCGGCACGCCAGCGGCCCGGGCAAGCGCATCCCAGGCCGCCATGTCGAGGCCCGCGACCGCGATCATCGACAGACCCTCGTAGCCGACGAAATGCAGCGATTTGCGGCCAAGCTCGTAGAGGTCGACTGGCGCGACCCGGCGGCCCTTGAGCATCTCGCCCAGATCGTGCAGCGCCGGCACAAGATAGGCCATCGACTTCGTGATATAGGGCTCTAGGTAGGCCCGCCCGACCACGCCCTCCTCGGTGTGCAGATCGATCAGAATCAGCGGCCAGTCGGTGATCGTGGCGATGCGCGCGACCACCGGCCGCTTCAGCTTCAGCACGACCGGGCGCGCCTCGATGGCCTTCAGCGTCAAGCTTTCAAGCGGCATGTGCCTGCGCCTCCCCTCGCGTCACCCGTCCGGCCTCTAGCCGGCGGTCCGTCATTGGAAAACCGGCCTGCGAAACGATAGCCAAAATAGAGGTCATTATCGATCACCTTCGTATTCGGATCGAATCAGGACGATATGGACACGTCCGCGTTTTGATCTGACAATACTTGTTTGCGCGGGACGGCCGCCGGAACCGCCGGCAGCCGCCGCGGCCGACCAAGGAGCCAGCGCCATGGGGCGCTTGACCACGCACGTTCTCGACACCGCCCAGGGCAAGCCGGGCGCCGGGGTCAAGGTCGACCTTTACCGGATCGACGGTGCGCGGAATCTGCTCAAATCGGTGGAAACCAACGGCGACGGCCGGTGTGACCAGCCGCTCCTGGAAGGCGCGGCCTTCGAGGGCGGCACCTACGAGCTTGTGTTTCACGCCGGCCGCTATTTCCGCGGCGCCGGCATTGCCCTCCCCGATCCGCCCTTCGTCGACCAGGTCGTGCTGCGCTTCGGCATCGCCGAGCCCGGAGCGCACTACCATGTGCCGCTCCTGGTCTCGCCCTGGAGCTATTCGACCTACAGGGGGAGCTAGAGCATTGCCCTATCTAACGGAGACACGCCCCCTCACCCTCCCGTCGCTGTCGCGCCGGGCCCCGCCCTCTCCCCGAGGAGAGGCGTGTTCGGCACCGCCCTTGAAACCCCCTCTCCTTGGGGAAAGGGAGGGGCCCACGGCGCGGATGCGCCGTGGGAGGGTGAGGGGGTCAATCCCATTTTTGCGGGAGCCGCTCTAGCCATGGCCACGGCCCGCAATAAGCTCGCCGCCGAGACGCGCGCCGTGCGCTTCCTGCTGAATGGCGAAGAGCGCAGCCTGAGCGACGTCGATCCGAACATGACCGTGCTCGAGTACCTGCGCACGACCGAGCGCCTGACCGGCACCAAGGAGGGCTGCGCCGAGGGCGACTGCGGTGCCTGCGGCGTGGTCCTGGCCGAACTCGACGGCAGCCGCCTGCGCTACCGGACGTTCAACGCCTGCATCCTCTTCGTGCCGGTGCTCGACGGCAAGCAGCTGATCACCGTCGAGGGCCTCAAGGCGGCGGACGGCAGCCTGCATCCCGTCCAGCAGGCCCTGGTCGACTGCCACGGCTCGCAGTGCGGCTTCTGCACGCCCGGCTTCGTCATGTCGCTCTTCGCGCTTTACAGGACCGAAGCCAATCCGTCGCGCCGGCGCATCAACGACGTGCTGGCCGGCAACCTGTGCCGCTGCACCGGCTACCGCCCGATCGCCGAGGCCGGCGAAAAGATGTACGCAGGCGGCACGGCGGACCAGTTCAGCGCGGCCGAGGTGGCCACCGTCAAGCGCCTGAAATCGCTCCGGCGCAAGGGCACGCTGGCGCTGACGGCGGCCGGCCGGCGCTATTTCGCGCCGCGCAGCCTCGAGGCGTTGGCGCGCATCGTGAAAGCTCATCCCAAGGCCTGCATCCTGGCCGGCGGCACCGACGTCGGCCTTTGGGTGACCAAGCAGCACCAGGACCTCGAGGCCCTGATCTACATCGGCGACGTGGCGGAGCTGTGCAAGCTCAAGCTCGGCGAGGGCCATATCGAGATCGGCGCGGCGGTCACCTATAGCGACGCCGAGCGGGCCATCGCCGAGGCCTACCCCGGCTTCGGCGAGTTGATCCGACGGCTCGGCTCGGTGCAGATCCGCAACAGCGGCACGATCGGCGGCAACGTGGCCAACGGTTCGCCGATCGGCGATTCCATGCCGGCCCTGATCGCCCTGGGAGCCACTCTGGTATTGCGCAAGGGCGCCCGGACCCGCGAGATGCCGCTCGAGGACTTCTACCTGGCCTACCGTAAGACCGACCTCAAGCCGGGCGAGTTCGTCGAACGGCTGCGCGTGCCCCGGCCCGCGCCGAACCGGCGCTTCGGGACCTGGAAGATCTCCAAGCGCTTCGACCAGGACATCTCCGCGGTCTGCGGCGCCTGGAACCTGGAGCTCGACGGCGAACGGGTGCGCGACATCCGCATCTGCTACGGCGGCATGGCGGCAACGCCCAAACGGGCGAGCCGCTGCGAGCGGGCCTTGATCGGCATGCGGTGGCGCGAGTCGGCGCTCGGGCCGGCCGCGGCCGCGCTGGCCGAGGACTACCGGCCGATGACCGACATGCGCGCCGGCAGCGACTATCGTATGCTGGTGGCGCAAAACCTGCTCGCCAAGTTCTACCGCGAGACTACCTGCGACCAGGCGGAGGGCCATATCGCCCTCTGGAAAGGCTAGCGCCGTGGCCGAGGCAACGAGCATCCGGGGCGGCGTCCATCAGGCCCTGCCCCACGACAGCGCCGCCAAGCACGTCAGCGGCGAGGCGATCTATGTCGACGACATTCCCGAGCCGCCCGGCCTGCTGTTCGCCGCCTTCGGCCTGAGCGAGAAGGCGCACGCGCGCATCCGCTCGATCGACCTGGCGCCGGTGCGCGCGGCGCCCGGCGTGGTCGCCGTGATCGGCGCGGCGGACGTGCCCGGCGCCAACAACGTCGGCCCGGTGATCGCCGACGAGCCGGTCTTCGCCGAGCGCCTGGTCGAATACGCCGGGCAGTCGATCTTCGCGGTCGCCGCCGAGACGGTCGAGCAGGCCAGGCGCGCCACCCGCCTGGCGGTCATCGACTACGAGGAGCTGCCCGCGGTCCTGACAGTCGAAGAGGCCCTGGAACAGGACCTCAAGGTGCTGCCGCCCCACGTCATGCGCAGGGGCGACGCGCGCGCCGCGATCGCGCGCGCGGCCAACCGCCTGAGCGGCCGGATCAAGGTCGGCGGCCAGGACCACTTCTACCTGGAGGGCCAGATCAGCATGGCCGTGCCCCAGGAGGACGGCGATCTGCTGGTCTACTGCTCGACCCAGCACCCCTCCGAGGTGCAGCACACCATCGCCCACGCGCTCGGCTGCCGGAACGCCGACATCACGGTCGAGGTCAGGCGCATGGGCGGCGGCTTCGGCGGCAAGGAGACCCAGGCCGCAATCTTCGCCGTGATCGCCAGCCTGCTGGCGCGCAAGACCGGGCGGCCGGTCAAGGCGCGGGTCGACCGCGACGACGACATGATTATGACCGGCAAGCGCCACGACTTCCTGATCGACTACGAGGTCGGCTTCGACGACGCCGGCCGCATAGAGGGCATAGAGTTCACCCAGGCCGCGCGCTGCGGGCTGTCGGCGGATCTCTCCGGCGCGATCGCCGACCGCGCCATGTTCCACGCCGACAACTGCTACTACCTGGACAACGTCACCATCACCTCGCACCGCTGCAAGACCCACACGGTGTCGAACACCGCGTTCCGCGGCTTCGGCGGGCCGCAGGGCATGGTCGGGATCGAGCAGGTGGTCGACGAGATCGCGCGCGACCTGGGCAAGGACCCGCTCGAGGTGCGCAAGGTGAACCTCTACGGCATCGCGGAGCGCAACGTCACGCCCTACCACATGACGATCGAGGACAACATCATCGGCGAGATCATCGCCGACCTGGAAGCGAGCGCCGACTACGCCGCGCGGCGCCGCCGGATCGCAGCCTTCAACGCCGAAAGCCCGGTGTTCAAGAAGGGCCTGGCGCTGACGCCGGTCAAGTTCGGCATCTCCTTCACCACCTCCTTCCTCAACCAGGCCGGCGCCCTGGTCCACGTCTATACCGACGGCAGCGTGCACCTGAACCACGGCGGCACCGAGATGGGCCAGGGCCTGTTCGTCAAGGTCGCGCAGATCGTCGCCGAGGTCTTCCAGGTCGACGTCGAGCGGGTCAAGATCACCGCGACCAGCACCGGCAAGGTGCCCAACACCTCGGCCACGGCGGCCTCCTCCGGCACCGACCTGAACGGCGCCGCGGCCCAGATCGCCGCGCGCAAGATCCGCGATCGCCTGGTCGCCTTCGCGGCCGAGCACCACCGGGTCGAGCCCGAGGCCGTGGTGTTCGAGAACAACCACGTGCGGGTCGGCAGTGAGCGCATGAGCTTCGCGGAGCTGGTCAAGGCCGCCTACCTGGCGCGCGTCCAGCTTTCGGCCACCGGCTTCTTCCGCACCCCCGGCATCCACTATGACCGGGAGACCGCGCGGGGCCGGCCGTTCCGCTATTTCGCCTACGGCGCCGCGGTCTCGGAGGTGGCGGTCGACAGCCTGACCGGCGAATACAAGCTGCTGCGCGCGGACATCCTGCACGACTGCGGCAGGTCGCTGAATCCGGCGATCGATTTGGGCCAGGTTGAAGGCGGCTTCGTTCAGGGCATGGGCTGGCTGACCATGGAGGAGCTGGTCTGGACCTCGGACGGCCAGTTCGCGACCCACGCGCCCTCGACCTACAAGATCCCGACCTGCGGCGATTTGCCGGCGGACTTCCGCGTGCGCCTGCTGGAGTCCGGGCGCAACCGCGAGGAGGTCGTGCACCGCTCCAAGGCGGTCGGCGAGCCGCCGCTGATGCTCGCCATCTCAGTCTTCATGGCGCTCAAGGATGCGGTCGCCGCGGTCTGCGACCACAAGGCGAGCCCCCGGCTCGACGCCCCGGCCACGCCGGAGCGCGTCCTGATGGCGATCGAAGAGCTGAAGACGCGCCTCGGCCAGGTGCGGAAGGCGGCCGAATGACCGACTGGCTCGCCACCCTCAAGCGGCTCGAACGGGACGCCGTTGCCGGCGTGCTGGTCACCGTCGCCGAGGCCGAGGGCTCGACGCCGCGCGGGCTGGGCACCCGGATGATCGTCACCGCATCCGAGATCTTCGGGACGATCGGCGGCGGCCACCTGGAGTACAAGGCGATGGAAACCGCGCGGCGCCTGCTCGGTTCCGCCGGCCACACGGTCGAGCGCTTTCCGCTTGGCCCGGCGCTCGGCCAGTGCTGCGGCGGCCACGCGACCCTGCTGTTCGAGACATTGCCCCCGGCGGATGACAAGGCCGCCTGGCGCCCGGTGTTGACGGCGCTCGAGGAACTGGCCGCGCCGGCCGTCCAGGTCACTCGGGCGGCGGCGGCGACCAGCCGCAAGCTTCTGGTCGGCCCCGAGTTCTGCATCGGCTCGCTGGGCGACCCCGCGACGGACGCCGAGGCGAGCGCCGCGGCGCGCGCCCTGCTTCATGCCGGGACCGCGCGGACCCGGTTCAGTCAAAACGGCGATATCACAATGTTTTACGACGTCGTTTTGCCGGGCGACTTCAATATCGTGATCTTCGGCGCCGGCCACGTCGGCCGCGCACTGGTCGCTGTCCTGGCCGGCCTGCCCTGCCGCATCACCTGGATCGACGACCGCGAGGACGGCTTTCCAGCAACGCTGCCCGATAACGCCAGCGCCGAGGTCAGCCCGGACCCGCTTTACGACGTCGACGAGGCGCCAGCCGGCAGCTTCTTCCTGGTCATGACCCACAGCCACCACCTGGACCTGCGGCTGAGCGAGCGCATCCTCAAGCGCGGCGACTTCCGCTACTTCGGCCTGATCGGCTCGAAGACCAAGCGCGGCCGCTTCGAGGCACGTCTGAGGAAGCAGGGCATCGCGGCGGAGACCCTCGCGCGCATGGCCTGCCCGATCGGCATCTCCGGCATCTCGGGCAAGCATCCCGCGGAGATCGCGGTTTCGGTCGCGGCGGAAATTCTGCGCCATCGCGAAGCCGTGGATATCATGGCGCGGCGGGACCGCGAAGAGCGCATCCACTCCGCCTAACCCGAGCGCGGGAAGCGGGCCGGAATGCCGGCATTCGGACCGCGAACCGGTCGCGCAACGGCGCGTGTTATTCGGCGGGCACGGCGTTGGCGAAGCTGGGTGGGCGTTGCTTGCGCACCTTGGCCACGGCGGACTGGCCGGTCTCGGTGGCGGTGAACATATCAAGTTCATCCAGATCATGTTCTTCGGCGGGCGTGAGCGACAGATCCGTGTAGCCGTGCTTGGCCGGGTCCCGCTCGACCCGGACCAGCGCCCGGGAATAGCGCCAGTAGAACCGCAGGAACCGCCCGTGCTTGCTGAGGATTTCCCAGAGATAGCGAGGATAGAAAGTGAACGGCCTCTCGACCGGCAAGGTTGGGCGCCGATCCAAGCGATACTTGCGCCGAAAGTAGCCGCCCTGAAGCGGATGAACTTTCTCGACCACCTGGCAGGCATAGAACGACAGGGCGATTCGCATGATCCTGCGCGGCTTCATGCCGCTGACCACGGCGCGCCGCATGAGGGTCTCCACATGCTCGGGTGTATAGAAGGCATCCCAAGCCCGGTGGTAGATATCCTGGAATTCCTTGGGCGACATCAGCGGATGGCCGGTGCAGGCGTGCTCCAGATCGTATTTGTTCATATCCGGGTCCATCCAAACCCCTTTGGCGTCCAGGACCTTGTGGTCCGCCGATCCGGGAAGCGGGGTCAGGACGAAGAATTCGACCAAGTCGACGGGAAGCTCGCGCTTCAGGATTTCAATGTCCCGCAGAATGCGTTCGGGTGTGTCGGCGGGGAAACCCAGGATGTAACCGCAGTAGGTGATCGCCCCGATTGCCTTCCACATTTGCAACATTTTCCGGTACTCGGTGATGCGGTTTTGCCGCTTGTTGGCGGCGATCAGGTTGTCCGGATTGATGTTCTCGAGCCCGATGAAGACCCGTTTGACCCCGGCCTGTCCGGCCTTTTCAACGAAGTTGGGGATCTTGTGGCAGAGGGTGTCGACCTGGATGATGATGTTGGTCTTTATCTTTTCGACCTTACGGACCTTGATGATGCGATCGAAAATCGCCTCCCAGTTCCGATTCCGCGCGAAGTTGTCATCGGTGATGAAGAAGGAGGTAATGCCCTGGGCGAAATTTTCCCGCAGGATCTTTTCAATGTCGTCCGCGGTCCGATAGCGGGATTTTCGCCCCTGGACATTGATGATGGTGCAGAAACTGCACTGAAAGGGGCAGCCGCGGCCGGAGTCGAAGCTCGTGCGGGAGCCGATGTTTCGCTTGATGTTGGCGTTCGGCAATATGGGGATCGGCACACCTTCCAGGCCCGGGAGATCGGACATGAAGTTGTAAAGCGGCTTCAGTTCGTTGCGGTAGGCATCCCGGAGCACTTCATCCAGCCGGCCTTCCACCTCGCCGGCAAACACGGAGATGCCGGTGTCCTGGGCTGCGCGAATGTCGGCTGGCAGTTCGGGCAACATGGAAAGGCACCCGCTGACGTGAAAGCCGCCAATGCAGACCGGAACCCCGGCCGCCCGCAAGGGCCGGGCAATATCCGTCGCCCTGGGGAACTGGTTCGACTGCACTCCGACCAGGGCCACGAGACCCTTGCCGCCGCATTCCTCGATCGCCCGGATGATCTGCTTGGGCCTGATCCGCCTATTGGTCTCGTCTTGGGCAATGATCTCGATCTCGACATTGTCGCCGAGAACCCGTCGCTCGATGCAATCGAGAGCGATCCCGTTCAACGCCGCCATGGTGTTCGACGGAATCTCCGATCGCAACCACTGGATGACGTAGCCATCGTCATCGTAGTGCGAGGGCTTGATGAGAAAGAGTCGGAAAACTTCGCGCTCCGTATTACGCGGCGTTGACGGCATGCCTGTTGTCCCTCTCCGACGGCATCGGCCCGACGACCCGTCTCTCGCTTCAAACAAACATTTCGGGGGCATTTGATGGTTAACCGGAGTGTCTAACCGAACTCCTTTGATAAGTCTTAAGAGTGCGTAGAAATTACCCAACCGGAATTTTTCGGATAGTTCTTCCCAACGCAGCGAAGTCGATTGCACAGTCGAGTTTCGATCGGAAGCGTGGCCATTCATCCCGGTCTGGCGGCTTGGGAGCAGCCGCCGGTGCTTCGAGGCGCGCCTGAGGAAACAGGGTATCGCCGGGCCAACCCCCGAGCGCATGGCCTGCCCGATCAGCCGGCGCCTTCGGTCTCGATCTTGAGGCCTTGGCCGCAGTGCTTGCAGTGAACCGCGTCGGGCTCGTGCCGGCTCAAACCGCACTCGGGACAGGTGTAGCTCAGCTTCTGCGGCCGGAAGATGGTCTGGACCAGACGCAGGAACAGGGCGACGCCGGCCACCATGATGAAGACCGCGAGCAGCCGGCCGAGATTGCCCGTCAGGATGACGTCGCCGAAGCCGGTCGTAGTCAGCGTCGCGACCGTGAAGTAGAGCGCGTCGATATAGCTCTCGATATCCGGGTTGTCGCCAAACTGCAGGACGAAGACGAGCGCGGTCACCACGAAGATGAAGACGCCCAGGTTGACCGAGCTGACGATCACGTCCTCGTTGCGCCGGAAGAACGGGGTATCGCGCCGGAGGTCGCGCAGCACGTGGTAGGAATGCAGCAGGCGAAGCGTCCTGAGCACCCGCAGGAAGGCGAGGTTTTGGGTGACTAGCGGCGCCAGCAGGAGCGACAGGATCACCAGGATATCGGTGATCGTGTAGATCTGCCGCAGCATCCTGAGCTTGCTCGGCGCGATCCACAGGCGGGCCGAAAAATCGGCCAGGATCAAGGTGCCGATCGCGAAATCCGCGATCAGGATGTCCCTGGTCGGCGCCAGCGGGGTGGTGATGACGAAAAAGGCGATGGTCGAGAGATCGAAGCCGATCAGCAGATAGCGAAAGAAAGCGGCTTTCCGGCTGCGCCCGGTGTAGAGAAGCTCAACCGTCTTCCTAAGCCGCTCCATGAATCGCAATCCCCTCCAGGCCCGTTCCGCTCGCGCGAGTCTGGCCGCATCGCACGCCACTGGCAAGC
>JBFJPL010000001.1:0-117664 GCA_041617155.1 Kiloniellales bacterium | reverse complement strand
GCCGACGGGCTGAAGTAGAAGTGGTCACCCAGCGTGAAATCCAGCAGGACACCGCCGACGCCGTAGAGCGCGCCATCGCTGGTCACCTCGATGCCGACCCAAGGCTTGATGAACCAGAGCGCCAGGTCGGAGCGATATTCGAGCCGGAAGTCGGCGGCCTGGTCCTCCTGTTGCGCCATGTCGAACCAGCCCACACCGAGGGAAAGGAGCGCCGGGTCATCGTTTGCTTCCATCTGCTGGGCCGAAGCCGGCAACGCTACCGAAAACAGCGGGAGCAGGCTGAACAACGCGCGGACAAGACAGCGTCGGATCACAGGCGGTTCCCCCGATCAGACCGGATAATCGGTGCCATCATAAGGCAATGCCGGGGGCAGACAATGCCCGCAGCCACTAGTCAAGCGCGCGGAACCGGTCGGTGGCGGCGACCAGGGCGCGCCGGATGCCGGGCTCCATGGCCGAGTGCCCGGCGTCGGGGATCACCTGGTAGTCGGCCTCGGGCCAAGCACGGTGCAACTCATCGGCGGTCACGATCGGGCAAACCACGTCGTAGCGGCCCTGAACGATCACCGTCGGGATCCGGCGGATCGCCTCGATGCCGTCGAGCAGCGCGTTCTTGGGCAGGAAGATGTCGTTGGCGAAGTAGTGCGCCTCGATCCGCGCAAGGCCGAGAGCCATGCGCTCGCTGCCGAAGGCGGCGACGGTCTCCGGGCTCGGCAGCAGGGTCGAGCAAGCGCCTTCGTAAACGCTCCAGGCCTTCGCCGCGGGCATGTGCACCGCGGGGTCCGGGTCGATCAGCCGCTTGTGGTAGGCGCCGAGGATGTCGCCGCGTTCGGCCGCCGGAATATACTCGGCGAAGACGCGCCAGTTCTCCGGATAGATCTGGCGCATGCCGTTGAGGAACCAGTCGATCTCCGAACCGCGGCAGAGGAAGATGCCGCGCAGCACCAGGGCGGTCACCCGATTCGGATGCGCCTGGGCGTAGGCGAGCGACAGGGTCGAGCCCCACGAGCCGCCGAACACCATCCAGCGCTCGACACCCAGGTGCGCGCGCAGTCTTTCGATGTCGGCGACCAGGTGTGGCGTGGTATTGTCGGCGAGCTCGCCCAAGGGCCGCGAGCGCCCGGCGCCACGTTGGTCGAAGACCACGATGCGGTAGTGTTCCGGGTCGAAGAAGCGCCGGTGGTCGGACCCGGCCCCGGCGCCCGGCCCGCCGTGCAGGAAGACGACCGCCCGGCCCTCCGGGTTGCCCGAGACCTCCCAGTACATCTCGTGCCGGCCATCGAGATCGATGCTGCCGGTCTCGTTTGGCTCGATCGGCGGATAGAGTTCCTTGGCTGCCATCGCGTTCCCCCAGATTCGACCGCCGAGACCCGCGGCCGGCGCTTTCCTATAGCGCATAGCGGCGCCCGCCGCCAAGGCTAGGGGGTGGACTGGCCTTATGATAGGTTTGGTTTTCGCCCGATGACCCGGATCGGAAGAGCCGTGCCGCGTTTCTCGATCAACGTCAGCTTCATGCTGGAAGAGTATCCCTTGCTCGACCGCTTCGCGGCGGCGGCGGACCTCGGTTTCACCGGCGTCGACATCCAATTCCCCTACGACCATCCGCCCGAGGCGATCGCGGCCCGGGCGCGGGCCGCCGGAGTCGAGGTGGTGCTGCACAACCTGCCGGCCGGCGACCGCGACGCCGGCGAATTGGGCACGGCGGCACTGCCGGGCCGCGAGGCGGAATTCCTGGCCGGGGTCGAGCAGGCGCTCAGCTACAGCCGCGCGCTCGGCAACAAGCGGGTCAATATCCTCGCCGGCCGAACGCCGCCGGACGTCCCACCCGAAGTCTGCCACGAGGTCCTGGCCGGCAACCTGCGCCGCGCCGCCGAAGCCTTCGCGCGCGAAGGCATCACGGTGATGCTCGAGCCGGCCAATGGCCGCGACGTGCCGGGCTTCCTGCTACAAACCACCGAGGCGGCGCTGGCCGTCATGGAGCGGGCCGGCGGCCGGAACCTGGCCCTGCAGTTCGACCTCTATCATCGTCAGATCATGCAGGGCGACCTGATCCCGGCGCTCGAGCGCCACCTGCCGCGGATCGCCCATATCCAGTTCGCTGACACGCCGGGCCGCCACGAGCCGGGCAGCGGCGAGATCAATTTCGATCGGGTCTTCGCGGCTATCGACGAGCTCGGCTACGACGGCTGGGTCGGCGCCGAGTACAAGCCGCGCGGCGCGACGGCGGACAGCCTCGCCTGGTTCGCGCCCTGGCGCGGACCGAAGGGCTGACGGCCGGCCCTAGAAGGCTACGATCTGGCGCACCGTCGCGCCTTCGGCTAAGCGGTCGAAGGCTTCGTTGAGCTGCTCGGGGCCGATGCGCTTGGTCAGCAGGCGGTCGACCGGCAGCTTGCCGCTTTGAAACAGCCCGATGTAGCGCGGAATATCACGGCTGGGCACGCAGCTGCCCATATAGCTGCCCTTGAGCACCCGCTCCTCGGCCGCAAGGCTGAGCTGCGGCAGGGTTATCGTCACATGCGGACCCGGCATGCCGACGGCAACGGTGGTGCCGCCGCGCCGGGTGATAGCGTAGGCGGTCTCCAGGGCGCGCGGGGAGCCAGCCGTTTCGATGGCAAAATCTACGCCGCCCCTGGTCATCTCGCGGATCCGTTCGACGCAGTCCGCCGCCCCGTCATCGATTGCCTGGTTCGCGCCGAGCCGAAGCGCCAGGTCGAGCTTCGATCGATTGATGTCGACCGCAATAACCTGGCTGGCACCGGAAGCGGCGGCCGCGAGCAGTGCGCTCAGCCCAACGCCGCCCAGGCCGACAATAGCGACGCTGTGGCCGGGCGTCACCTTGGCCGTGTTGACGACCGAGCCCACGCCGGTGACCACCGCGCAACCGAATAGCGCCGCCTGCTCGAAAGGAATCGCCGAATCGATCTTGACCAGGGCGTTCTGGGCGACGACGGCGTATTCGGCGAAGGCGGCCACGCCGGAATGATGGTGGATGCGTTCGCCGTTGCGGTGCAGGCGGGTCGTGCCGTCGAGCAGCACGCCCGCCAAGTTAGCCCTGGTGGCCGGCTCACAGAGTGCCGGGCGCCCCTCGGCGCAGGTCGCGCAGCGCCCACACTGCGAGACATAGCTTGGAATCACGTGATCGCCCTTTGCGAAACCCTCGACCTGTGGTCCCGTCTCGACCACGACGCCCGCCGCCTCGTGGCCGATGACCATGGGCGTCGGCCGCGCCCTCTCACCGGTGATCGCGTAGAGATCGGAATGGCAGAGGCCCGCAGCCTTGATCTGCACCAGCACTTCGCCCTTGCCCGGCGGATCGAGCTCGACCTCCTCGACGACCAGCGGCTGGCTGCGTCGATAGGGCGGTGGACGGCCGGACTCGCGCAGGACGGCGGCGCGGATCTTCATGGCGCGCCTCCCCCGCTTTCGCGCACCCCGGTCATCGCACGGCCGCCGCCGCTTCCTCGAGAGAGGACTCGAGGATGTCGAGGCCTTCGTCGACGATCTCGAACGGCGTGCCGAGCGGCACCAACACGCGGATCACGTTGCGCGTCGGACCCGCGCCGACCAGGATCAGCCCTTTTTCGAGCGCAATGCCCATGGCCTTGGCCGTGAGCTCGCCATCCGGCTCCCTGGTATTGCGGTCCTTGACGATCTCGATCGCGTTCATGCAACCGAGCGCACGCGCGTCACCCACGCAGGTCAGGCTGTTATTGGCGGCCATGGCCCGGAACCGCCGGTCGATCCGCTCGCCCAGCGCAAGGCCCCGGTCGAGCAGGCCTTCCTCCTCGATCACCTCGATCACGGCCAGCGCCGCGGCGCAGGCCACGGGGTTGCCGCCGAAGGTGCCGCCCAGCCCGCCGGGCGCCACCGAATCGACGATTTCAGCGCGGCCGACGATACCGGAAAGCGGCAGGCCGCCGCCCATGGACTTGCCGACGCAGGTGAGGTCGGGGGCGATCCCGAAATGCTCCATGGCGAACATCTTGCCGCTCCGCCCGAAGCCGGTTTGAATCTCGTCGGCGATCATGACGATGCCGTGCTCGTCGCAGAGCTGCCGCAGGAACCGCAGGAAAGCCGCGTCCGCGACGTTGTAACCGCCCTCGCCTTGCACCGGCTCGAAGATCACGGCGGCCACCTGCTCCGGTTCGACATCGCTGCGGAACAGGGTCTCGAAGGCTTGCTTGGCCGCGTCGAGAGTGACGCCGTGGTAGGCGTCCGGGAAGGGGATCCGATAGATCTCTGTCGGAAAGGGCCGGAAGCCGACCTTGAAGGGACTGATCCGCGCGCTCAGGCCCATGCCCATGTAGGAGCGGCCGTGATAGCCGTTGGTGAAGGTGATCAGCGCCGGCCGGCGGGTGTAGTAGCGGGCGATCTTGATGGCGTTCTCGACCGCTTCGCCGCCGGCGGAAAAAAATAGCGACTTCTTCGATCCGTCGCCCGGCGCCAAGGCATTCAGCCGCTCGGCCAGGGCGATATAGGGCTCGTAAGGGCTGATCTGGAAGCAGGTGTGGGTGAAGGCGTGGAGCTGGCGCTCCATCGCGGCGATCACCTTGGGATGCCCGTGGCCCACGTTCTGGCAGCCGATGCCGCCGCAGAAATCGATATAGCGCCGGCCCTCCACGTCCCAGACCTCGGCGCCTCTGGCGCGCGCCGCGGTGAAGGTGGAGGTATAGGCGATCGCCCGCGCGACGGAGTCGTTGCGACGCCTGTCCCAGTCCGAATTGGTCAACATTCTTACTGTCCCTCTTTGCCAACCTCGAGCCCTTGGGTGTCGCGCATTTACCTGCTTCGTCTTGCCGATTCGCGGCGGCGGGCCGAACAGTCGTGGCAATATCCCGGACGTACCGCCTAACACCCGCGGACTGGCCGGCGGCATCGCTCCGACCAAATCCGCATGGCGATCGAATAACGGGTCCGCTAGTTCGGCAGCATGGACGAAACCTCCTCGACCAACTCCATTTGGAGTGCTTCCATGTCATCCGCATCGCCGGTCACGATCGACTCGATCGCGTCATAGATCACTTGAGTGATCGCGAGGCTGTTATCGCCGGGATATGCGATCCACTCGCGGAGCAGACCCGCCTGGCGCACGGCCGTATGCTTGTTGGGGTTCTTCTTGTAGAATTCGCCCAGCAGTTCGTTAGCGGCCTTATTCGGGGGCATATACCCCGTGGTTTCCGCCACGGCAGCGGCGCCGACGCCGGATGTGCAGAACTTAAGGAACTTCCAGGCGGCCTCGATCCGCTTCGGATCGTCGGACGTCGAGACCAACATCGCGGCATTGCCACCCGCCGGCAAACCCTTTGGCGGCGTGCCCATGCCGGGAAATTCGCCAGTACGCAGCTCGAAATCTCCCTTCGCGCGCTCGATGGCGCCAACCGCGGAGGTCGACCAGAAGTGCATCGCCACCTCGCCGGCAACGAACGGCTTTCCGGCATCGCCCACCGGTAGGTTGAGCATGTTGCACCCGCGAAACAGCTTCTTCATCGTCTCGAGTGCGGCTAGCCCTTCCGGACCGTCAAAGTTGATTTTGCCGCCCTTGAAGATCGGCACGTCCTGACTCCACAAGAGGGCCTGGAAGAACCAATTCCCTGTGATGTTCCAGCCCCAGAACAATGGGTTCCTGTAGCCGGCGGCACGCAGTTTGTCGCAATTCGCCACGACCTCGTCCCATGTCGTCGGCAGCGTCGTGATACCGGCCTTCTTGAGGGCGTCCATGTTGTAGTAACCGACCGGCAGCGAGACCGCGAAGGGAAGCCCGTAGACCTGATCGCCGAAGGTGCCGAGGTCGAGCATCGCCTTGTGGTAGCCCTCCTTCGACAGATTTGCTTCCTTGGCAATGAAGGGTTCCAGCGACTTCGCGATCCCTTTCTCGACGAGCAACGCCTGACGGTTGAGACCCTGGAATGTGACGTCCGGCTGCTTGCCCGCAACGGCCTCGCGCAGGATCGTGTTGGTCCCGTCCTCGTAGTTGTCGTAAGTGGCGCGGAACTTCACCTCGATGTCGGGGTGAGCTTCCCTGAACAACGGGTAGATGCGCTGAAGCGTGACATCGAAAAGGGCGGAATAGGGATAACCGACTTCGATCGTGACCGTCTCCGCCGCGGAGGCTACTGTCGCCACCGCGGAGGCAACTGTGACCAATGTGCCCGTAAGCATCCCGGTTAGGGCGGTTGTGAGTTTCATATCTTTCCTCCTTGTTCTTCGAGGAGGCCCCGATTTTCTTGGCACTGGAATGGGGCCTCGTGATTCCCGACCTCAGATGGCTGTGACCGGATTCCAGCAAACTGCCTATCTACTTAAATCCCGTTAGAGTAATCCCCTCGATGAAGCGGCGCTGTGCCAAGAGAAACGCAACGACCAGCGGCGCGACGATCACGGTTGTCGCCGCCATCATCGGTCCATACTCATTGCCATCGAGGTCGGATCTGAAAACGCGCAGCCCGAGCGGCGGTGTCATCAAGTCGCGGTCGCCTGTGATCACGACACGAGGCCAGTAATAGTCGTTCCAATGCGCGACGACCGAGAAGATCCCGAAAGCCAGCAGCGCCGGAACCGCCGTGGGCAGCATCACTCTCCAAACTATGGAAAACTCGCTCATGCCGTCCATGCGCGCCGCATCAAGCAGGTCGTCCGGCACGGTTTTGAAAAACTGGCGCATCAAGAAGATTCCGAAGACCGAAATCGTCCACGGGATCACCAGCGCGGCATAGGTATTGGTCAGCCCGGCCTTCGCCAGCATGATGTAGAGGGGCAACGCAATCGCATGAACAGGGATCAGCAGGCAGAAAATCACCATGCCGAACACCACATCGCGCCCCCAGAATCGCAGCTTGGCAAGCGCGTAAGCGCAAGGCAACGCCACCAGCACCTGAATCAAGAAAATCGACGCCGTTACGATCACGCCATTCAGCAGGTAGCGCAGCAACGGCGCTTCGCTGAAGGCCGCATAGTAGTTGTAGACGATGGGGCGCATTTTGCACTCCTCGGTCGGGCGCCCCTCCTTGATGCACCTGCGGTCCGTCATCAAGGCCTGCGACCCCAAGAATCCGCCGGAAATACTTTGGATCTCCGCTGGCGATTTGAGCGAAAAGGAAAGCATGAGATAGAAGGGCAGCACCACGACCACGGCACCAAGAAGCAGAATCGTGTGCTTCATAAACTCGCCCAGCCAGTTTGTGCGCTTGGTCATGTGTAATGAACCCTGCGGTTGACGAAATAGACCTGGGTTATGGTCAGCGCGAGAACGAAGGCAAGAAAGACAATGGTGATTGCCGAGCCAATTCCGACCAAGTTCTGTCGAATACCTTTCTCAAACATCGCATACACCATCACGTAGGTGGATTTACTTGGACCGCCGCGTGTCAATGCTTCAACCGTATCGAAGACCTGAAACGAGCGGATCGATGTGATGGTGACGACGAAGACATGGGTCGGGCCCAGCAGCGGCCAGGTTACGAGCTTGAAACGCTCCCAGGCACTGTCCGCCCCGTCCATCGCGGCGGCATTGTAGAGCTCGCGCGGAACCCCGGTCAGTCCCGCAAGATAAAGCACCATGTTGAAGCCGAAGGCCTGCCAGATACCGATGAAGGCGATCGTGCCCAAGGCATAGTTCTTGTCGCCTATCCACAGAGGAAAATCTTCGATGCAGCCATGCCCATACCAGCTGTTGGCCGGGTCGGCGCCAAGCCACGAGCTGGTCAGCAAACTGTGCAACCAGCCGATATCGCAGCCGCTCCTGAGGGTGTGATTCACGACCCCAACGATCGGGTCCAGCGTGAACTCCCACACGATCGCCATGGCCAGGAGGGTCGCCATGACCGGCAGGAAGAAGACGGTCTTGTACAATTCCCCGCCGAACCGGAGCGAGGCGATCATCAGCGCCGTCCCCAGCCCGAGTGCTACCGAAACAGGCACAACGATGAGCACGTAAGCCAGCGACGCCGTGAACATTTTCTTGTAGCTGGAGTATTTCGTGAGAGATTCGTAGTTCTTCCAGCCAACCCACTCGAAATCCGGACTGCCGAGGTTATAGTCAGTGAAAGACAGCGTTGCGGCGACCACCACGGGCGCGATCAGAATCACGATCATCAGTAAGATCGCCGGCGCGACGAACCAGGCATGGGCGTAAGAGCGACCCATCAGGCAACTTGCTCCGATGTCTGATTGCTGATCAACGGCAGACGCTGGCCGTCCTCGCCAAAGGCCATGGCCTTGCCAGGCTCCCGACCGATCCAAACCTCGTCGCCAACGGCGGCGCCTTCAGCTTCGAACGGTTGGGCGCGTGCCAGAATACGCATTGCGCCGTTGTTGAGTTCGACATGAAGATATACGTCGGATCCGAGATACTCGCTATAAACGAGGCGCCCGGCGAAACATCCGCTGCTGTTCTTGGGGCGCAACCCAAGGTGTTCGGGGCGCAGGCCTATCGAAAAGCCGCCAGCCGCGGGCCTCTCCAAGCGCCGGGCAAGAGCGACACCAAGGCAAGAGAGCCGCCCAGAATTATCGACTTCGCCCGGAAAAATGTTGATCTTCGGACTGCCGACGAATTCTGCGACCCGACGATCTTGTGGGTTTTGATAGACTTCGCTCGGCGCGCCGATTTGCAGAAGGTTGCCCTCCATCATGACGGCGATCCGGTCCGACATGGTCATGGCTTCCGCTTGGTCGTGGGTCACGTAAATGAAGGTGGCGCCAAGTCGGCGGTGGAGTTCCGCGAACTCGGCGCGCATTTGGACGCGGAGTTCTGCATCGAGATTGGACAGCGGTTCATCCATCAAGAACGCGGCAGGGTGACGGACCATGGCGCGGCCGACGGCAACACGCTGTTTTTGACCGCCAGACAGTTGTCCCGGCTTGCGATCCAAGAGGTGGCCAATGTTGAGGGTTTCGGCCACGCTCTGCACATCCTCGAGGATCTGTCGGTCTTTTTGGCTGCGTCCTGGCACCAACCAGCCGATCAACGGCAGGCGATGGAATGTGCTAAGACGGCGCATGCGTAGCGGCACCGAAATGTTTTCGGCGACCGTTAGGTGCGGGTAGAGCGCGTAAGACTGAAAGACCATCGCCAGGTCCCGCCTGCTCGGGCGCAGGTCGTCAACTATATCGCCGTCGATCGAGATTGAGCCGGAATCCTGCTGCTCGAGTCCCGCGACGATGCGCAGCAGCGTAGTCTTGCCGCAGCCGGACGGCCCGACCAGCGTCAGAAACTCTCCGTCAAGGACGTCGAGCGAAACCCCCTTCAGGACCTTGACCGCGCCGAAGGACTTCCGGATGGACCGGATTAGCACGCCAGCCATTCGCTAGCCTCCCTTGTCTCACGATACCCGGGTTTGCGAGGCTCCGAAATTTAAATTATTGTGAAACATACCCTCGGAAAAAATTATGTCTTACACGTTACGTCAATTGGGCTACGCGGTGGCCGTCACCGACTCGGGCAGCATCACCGGGGCGGCCAAGCGCATCGGTGTCTCCCAGCCGGCGATCAGCGCCGCGCTCAAGCATCTCGAGAGCGAATTCGGCATCAGCATCTTTGTGCGGCAACCGGCCCACCGCATCGACCTGACACCGGCGGGTCAGAGGTTTATCTCGACCGCGCGGCGGCTGCTCGAGGATGCTCGGGAGTTCGAGAACGAGGCGCGCGGTCTCGGCCGTGAAATAGAGGGTACAATCGAGGTCGGCTGCTTCCTGCCGACCGCGCCATTCATCATGCCGCTGATTTTGCGTCCGCTTCGGGACAAGTATCCGGGCATCACAGTCAACCTGCACGAGGCACATCTGGACGAGCTGAACGAGATGCTGAAGGGCGGAACGATCGAGGTCGCGTTGATGTACGACCAGCAGCCGGACCGGCAAGTGCAATTCGAACCGCTGATCGAAGCGCCGCCCTATGTCCTGCTCTCGGCCAAGGACCCACTTGCCAAGCAAGCAGCGATTTCACTTGCGACGCTCGCCGAAAGTGACATGGTGCTGCTCGATTTGCCGGTCACGCAACAATACTTTCAGAGCTTGTTCTACGCTTCCGGCCAGCGCCCGGCGCTCTCCTTCCGGCCGAAATCCTATGAGATGGTCCGCAGTCTGGTGGCGACGGGCATCGGCTTCTCGCTGCTCATCATGCGCCCCATCAGCAATCAAGCCTACGACGGTACGCGCCTGGTCTGCCGGCCCATTGCCGATCCGATTCCTTACCCCCACTACGGTCTGGCCATGGCCAAGCAATATCTGCCCAGCGCCGTCGTGACAGCCTTCACCGATGAATGCCGGCGAATCCTTAAACACGAAAAGGCGGCGGCAAAGTTTTTCGTGCAGGGCCCCGGCTCGAAAGGCTGAGTCTGCGCCGAGCGGGGATGTTGCCGAGGGGCGGCCACGTATCCTAAGTGAGCGACAGGCTTTATGATGAATCCATGCATGATCGGCTGACTTGGTTTCTGATCTGTTTGCTGCTCGTCTTTTCGCCGCTGGCCGGCCGCGCGCAGGGCGTGCCGCAGGACGGCGAGCGGGCGCGGGTCGCCCAGATCGTCGACGGCGATACCCTGGTCCTGGCGGACGGACGGCAGGTGCGCTTGGTCGGCATCCAGGCGCCCAAGCTACCGCTCGGCAGACCCAATTTCGAGACCTGGCCGCTGGCCGAAGAAGCCAAGGTAGCGCTCGGCGCGCTGGCACTGGGGCGCGAGCTGCGGCTCAGTTACGGCGGCCGGCGGATCGACCGGCACGGCCGCCTGCTCGCCCATCTCCATGCGCCGCAATCGGGCGGCGGCGAGCTGTGGGTCCAGGGTACGCTGCTGGAGCAGGGCATGGCCCGGGTCTACAGCTTCGCCGACAACCGGGACCGAATCGCCGAGATGCTGGTGCTCGAACGCAAAGCGCGCGCCGCCCGACGCGGCATCTGGCGGCACCCTTTCTACGCCGTGCGCCCCACCGAAGCGTTGCAGCGGCATATCGGCAGCTTCCAGCTGGTCGAAGGCCGGGTGCTGGACGCCGCCGTGGTGCGCGGCCGCGCCTACCTCAACTTCGGCGCCGAGTGGCGTGAGGACTTCACCGTCACCTTGACGCCGGAGGTGCGCCGCCGCTTCGAGGCCGAGGGGCTCGATCCGCTGAACTACAAGGGCCGTCGCGTGCGCGTGCGCGGTTGGCTAAAATCCTTCAACGGTCCGATGATTGCCGTCAGCCATCCTGAACAGATCGAGGTGCTCGATCCATGACCGCTTGGCCATTGCGCCGCGTCGCCGCGGTTCTGCTCCTGCTGCTGCCGACGCTTGCCGCCTGCGCCACCGCGCCGGCGACCGGGCGCAGCTTCTTCACCGGCGGGCTCAGTCAGGAAGACGAAGCCAAGCTAGGCGCCAAGCAGCATGAGGAGATCGTTAAGGAGTTCGGCGGCGCCTACCAGGACCCGGCTCTGGCGCACTACATTTCTAGCCTGGGCACCCTGCTGGCCCGCACCTCGGAGCTGCCCGATCTTAAGTTCACCTTCACGGTGCTGGATTCGCCGATCGTCAACGCCTTCGCGCTGCCCGGCGGCTATGTCTACGTGACCCGCGGGTTGCTGGCCCTGGCCGAAAACGAGGCAGAGGTGGCCGGCGTGCTGTCGCACGAGATCGGCCACGTCACCGCGCGCCACGCCGCCGAACGCTATGGCCAGACCATGGCTGCCAACCTGGCCACCGTCGGACTTGGCATCCTGTTCGGACAGGGCCCCGAAGTGCAGGCCGCCAACACGGTCGCGGCTCTGGCACTCAGCAGCTGGTCACGCGACCAGGAGTTCGAGGCCGATACGCTGGGTGTGCGCTACCTGACCCGCGGCGGCTTCGACCCCGGCGCCATGGCCAGCTTCCTGGCGAAACTGCAGGCCAACAGCCGGCTGCAGGCCAAGCTGCAGGACAAGCCCGGCGCGGCCGACGAGTTCAGCTTCCTGCAAACCCACCCGCGCACCGGCGACCGCATCGACCGGGCGATCCGCGAGGCCGGCGTCAGTACCGTCGCCCAACCCATCACCGGCCGCGACATCTACTTGAAGCAGATCGACGGCATGGTCTTCGGCGATAGTCCGTCGCAAGGCCTGATCCGCGGTCGAAAGTTCCTGCATCCCGAACTGCGCATCGCCTTCGAGGTGCCCGAAGGCTTTACCCTGCTGAACAGCCAAACGAAAGTCGCGGCCAAGGGCCCGGACGACTCGGTCATCATCTTCGACATGGCCAAAAGCGAGGGACAATCGTCGATGCTCGGCTATCTGTCGCAGGTCTGGGCCGAGGGCATCGATCTCGAACAGCTGGAGGCCATCACCATCAACGGTCTGGCTGCCGCCACCGGCACGGTGCGCGTGCCGACCCGCCAGGGCGCGCGGGACTTCCGCCTGGTGGCGATCCGCGGCCCAGGCGAACAGGTCTACCGCTTTCAATTCGTTACGCCGACCAAGTATACCGCCCGACTGGCCGATGGCCTGAAGCGAACGACCTACAGCTTTCGCCGGCTGGGCATGAGCGAGGCCGAGCGATTAAAGCCCTACAGGGTCCGCCTTTACCACCTACGCGCCGGCGACACGCCGGCCGAAATCGCCCGACGCATGCCGTTCGAGACCCACCAGCTCGAACGGTTCCTGGTGTTGAACGGGCTCGACGAAAGGGCGGTGCTGCGGCCCGGCCAAAGCGTCAAAATCATCGCGGAATGACCGTTCCCGCCCTTCGCCCCAAGACCGCGGTCGAGGTCCAAGAAGGACCAGCGGCGGTCGGCCAAGCGCCACGGCGCTGGCGGCCCACGATCTCGGCGATACTGACCCTCGGTTTCGGATCGTTGATTCTTCTCGCGGTTGGATCCGTTATGTGGTTTTCGTTCAGTGCTGCGCGACAGAACACTTTCGAGCTGCTGCGCGACACCTCGGAGCTGATCGTCGGCTCGGTCACCCGCCAGATCGGCCAACATCTGGACGCGGCTCGATATCAAGTCGAGTACATAGCCAAGCTGATGACCAGCGGCGAGGTCGACGAGACCGACCGGGACCAGCTCGAGCGGATCCTGATGGGCAGCTTGGCTGCAACGCCGCAGGTCTCCGGCATCGCCTTCGTCGACGGCAACTTCGAAGCCACGCGGGTCGGCCGACAGTTCGGCGAGCTGTTCAAGCGCCGCGCCAATTGGGCTGATCGGCAGACCATCCGGGAATGGATCGACCAGATGAGGCAAACGAAAGACGTCGGCTGGAGCCAGATCCTCTGGATAGAAGACCTGAAGACGCCCTCGATCACCGTGCAGGTCCCGGTCTACCGGGACGGCGACTATGTCGGCGCGCTTGCGTCCGTGGTGTCGATCGGCAGTCTGTCGGAATTTCTCTCGGTCAACGATGAATCTTACGGCACCCGCAGCTTTATCCTCTACGGCCGGGACCGAGTTCTGGCCCATCCCTCGCTGGTCGGCGGCACGCGCGGCCTGTCGGAGGACAAGCCGCTGCCAAGTCTGGGCGAGGTCAACGACCGGATTCTGGCGGCCATCTGGCAGGAAAACCTGGACGATATGCGGAATTTCCTGGGCGACAGCCAGGTGCAGGGTCGGGTGGTCTCGGGCCCCGAGGATCAGTACATCTACCTCTACAGCCCGGTCACGGGCTACGGACCGGAGCCCTGGTACGTCGGCGTGTATTATCTGGCAAGCGACGTCAACGCGCCATTCGTCCGGCTATGGGAGTCCCTGGCCATCGCGTTCGCTATTCTTTTTGCGGCGGTCGTTCTGGCGGTGGTCTTGGGACGCAGTATCGCCCGGCCGATCAAGCGTCTGGCGGCCGCCTCATTGGCCGTGCGCGGCTTCGACCTGGCCGACATAAAGCCGCTGGAAGGCAGCCCCTTCCGCGAACTGGACACCGCGGCCCAGGCTTACGACGCCATGCTCGCGGGGTTGCGCTGGTTCGAAACCTATGTGCCCAAGAGCCTGGTGCTGCGCCTAATGCGCCTGGACCAGGCGGCGGCACGATCGGAAGAGCGTAACGTCTCCGTGCTGTTCACCGACATCGTCGGTTTTACCAGTCTGAGCGACCGCCTGTCGGCTGTCGACGTGGCCGGCTTTCTGAACCAGCATTTTTCCCTTCTCGGCGCCGCCATAGAGCTCGAGCAGGGCACTGTCGACAAGTACATCGGCGATTCGGTAATGGCGTTCTGGGGTGCGCCCTCGGAGCAACCCGACCACGCCATGCAGGCCTGCAGGACGGCACTCGCCATCGCAGCCAGCATCGAAGCCGATAACCGACGGCGGCGGGAGGCGGGACTGGAAGCGATCCGCCTGCGGATCGGTGTGCACAGCGGCCCGGCGCTGGTCGGCAATATCGGCGCGCCCGGGCGGGTCAACTACACGCTGGTCGGCGATACGGTGAACATCGCCCAACGGCTCGAGGGCCTCGGCAAGGAAATCCCGCGGGGCGACGACCAGACGATCATCCTGATCAGCGGCGAAACGGCGTTCGCCCTGGGCCCCGGTTTCAAGTTGCAGGCATTGGGCCAGCACCAGCTGCGCGGCCGCGCCCGGGACACCGAGGTATTTCGTCTGACGGGATATCAGCAACCGGCCACAGCTTTGCCGGAAAGCATGGCCGGGCCTTGAATGGGCCCCGCTGCTCAGGCTTCTATCACGTCGACGACTTCGCCAGCCGGGGTGACGCAGGCGGCCAGGAGTGGGCCACCAAAGCCGCAGCCGCCGTCGACCGTCGCAGTGTAGTCCGAGACCTTGAGGCCGGCATGTTCCGGATCGAAACCACGCACCACCAGCCGGTAGGAGCCGTAGGGCTCGGCGATGCGCGAGAAGGCGGTGCTGCTCCACCAGAAGCTGTCGCGCTGCGCCTCCAACGGTCGGCTCGGGTCGAGCCCGGTGTTTACGAATAGCAGGGTGCCATCGTCGCTGAAGGCGGCGCGGCGGAGCGCGGCGAAGAACAGCGTGTGGCCGGGCCGTCCCTGCATGACCTCGCGCAGCCGGCCGGTCCAGCGGGTCAGGCCGACCGCGCCGCCGGAGGCGTGGCGCCGGGCGTCCTCGACCGAGCTGCCATAGGTCTCCAGAGTCGGGCCGATGCCCTGTTCGAGCATCCATGCCAAGGTCGCTGGCGGATCGGTTGCAAACTGGATCTGCAGCAGCTTTTGCCACATCTCCTCCTGGCTGCCGCGCAGATAGGCAAGATCACAGGCGAAGCTGTGTTGGCCGGCCATCACCGCCGCGCGAAACTTCAGCAGAATCTCTATGGTTTCCCCGACCGCCGGACCCCGGCCGATCATGTTGCCCATGTAGACGACGCGGTCGCCGGCCTGAAGGCGTTCCGCGAGTGCCTTGTGCAGGCGCTCCAGCCGCCGGGCTTCGCCGTGCACCGAGGCGACGGCCCAGACCCGCCTGACCATGTGCAGGTTTGCGAATTTTCGCCGATGGCTCATGACAACGGCAGGCGGCCTCCCAAGGCGCACTTCCTTGTGGCCGATCCAAATGCCGGCCGGGCCCGCGACGAGGTCGCGGGCCCGGTGGTAAGACTAAGCCGCTTTCAGCAGCCGTTCCAGCTTTTGCGCCGCAGCGTCCTCGTCGATCTTCTCGAGCGCCGCCAGCTCGCGCGCCAGGCGATCGAGCGCCGCCTGGTACATCTGCCGCTCGCTATAGGATTGGTCCGGCTGGTCGTCGCCACGGTGCAGGTCACGCACCACTTCGGCAATCGACACCGGATCGCCGGAGTTGATCTTGGCCTCGTATTCCTGGGCCCGGCGGCTCCACATGGTCCGTTTGACACGGCTGCGCCCCTTGAGGGTAGTCAGCGCACTGTCCATGACCTTGCGGGTCGACAGCTTACGCAGCCCGGAATTCTCGGCCTTGTCGACCGGAACGCGCAACGTCATCCGGTCCTTGTCGAATTTGATGATGATCAGATCCAGGGTTACCCCCGAGATTTCCTGCGTTTCGACGCCCAGAACCTTGCCGACACCATGGGTCGGATAAACCACAAAATCACCCGCGCTGTAGTCCGATTGTTTTGCTTTTGCCATATGTCCGTTCTCTTGTCTCTGACTGTTGTCCGACCCGGTCACTTAAAGCGGTGCCCAAGCGGCCTGTTACGTCAAACTGCCCCCCGCAGATCGCGTACAAAGCTACCCCTTGCGCCGCGGGCCCAAGCGGCGCCGCCTCCTCTAACTCGCGATCGCGATGTCGGGTTCCCCGTCCGGCTTACCTGCCAAGGCGCCAAGTAAAGAACCCTTATTTGGCGCCGGTTAGTCCACGAGCACCCGAATTATGACTCTGTATATATACAGTATTTCCGGCTGCAGCACAATGGTTGCATTGCAGCAAACGTCCAAAAGAAAGTTAACAAAGCAACCTTACCGCCGCCGCCCGCGGGCGCGTTCCAAGTAGCCGGCGGCGAACAGTTCGGTGGCCCGGCGGCTAGCCTTGATCGGTCGTGCCGGGCTTGTCGCTGAAGAACTTTTCGTACTTGCCCTCCACGCCGCGATACTTGTCGGCATCCGCCGGCGACTCGCCCTTGCGCGAGATGTTTGGCCAGGTATCGCTGAAACTGCGATTCAACTCGAGCCACTGTTCGGCCTGTGGGTCGGTATCGGGTACGATGGCCTCGGGCGGACATTCCGGCTCGCAAACGCCACAGTCGATGCACTCGTCCGGGTGGATGACCAGCATGTTCTCGCCCTCGTAGAAGCAGTCCACCGGGCAGACCTCGACACAGTCCATGTACTTGCACTTGATGCAGGCTTCGGTAACGACGTAGGTCATCTAGAGCTACTCCTCCTCCGGCAAACCGGTCTGTCCGTTCGCCAATCTATGGCTCGAGGCCCAAATGCGCCAGGGCTCGTTTGCGGGCCTCGCCGCTGTCCCGGTCCGATACGTGAATCAAGCCGGCAAGGCGCCGCATCAAGTTGGCCTCGAAGTCGTCCAACCGGCCGTCCGCATAGGCGACCTGCCACAGCATTTCCATCAGTTCAACCCGCTCGTCGTGCGAAAAGCGGTCGGCGACGACCCGGGTGAAGCCGAACAGCTGCGAAGATCGGCCGACCTGCGCGCGGGCGGTTGCCAAGAGGGCCTCGGCATCGGAGTCGCTGAGCTCGAAGCGTGCCTTCAGCAGTTCCGTGATCTTGTCCCTTTCGCTTGCCTCGAAGCGATCGTCCATCAGCGCCGCCTCGACCATCAGCGCCGCCGCCGCGACCTGCAAGTCGTCGCGCGCGCGCGGCGCCGCGGCGGTCGCCGACCGGTCGTCGCGAGCCGACAAAAGGGCCTTTATCCGCTTGATCATCGCCTTGCCTATCACGGCCGCGCGGACCGGTTCAACCCCACGCTTTTTGCGGTCACTCCGGCCTTGCAGGGCGGCCGGGCCCGGCCCACCTAGAGGGTCATGACCGCATCCGCTTCCGATCGATCCGGCGAGGCGGGCGGAGCCGCCGCGCCGGATGCGAGACTTTTCGCACCCGCCACGCAGCGCAACCGCCAGCCGATTCTCGAGGTGCTGTCGCGGACCCTGCCAAACGATGGTCTGGTGCTCGAGGTGGCGAGCGGCAGCGGCGAGCATGCCGTCTGGTTCGCTCAACAGCTGCGGCCGTTGACATGGCAGCCGAGCGATCCGGATCGGCTGATGCGCCGAAGCATCGCCGCCCACCGCGCCGGCGCCGACTGCAAGACCCTGATGCCGCCGCTCGATCTGGACGTGACGCGGACACCCTGGCCGATCGAACGGGCCGACGGGGTGGTCTGTATCAACATGATCCACATCGCGCCCTGGGCCGCCGCCGCGGGCCTGATGAACGGTAGCGGTGCGATCCTGCCGGCCGGCGGCGTGCTCTGCCTCTACGGACCCTTCAAGCGCGACGGCCGGCACACGGCCCCCAGCAACGCGTCCTTCGACCAAAGCCTACGCGCGGAGAACCCGTCCTGGGGCGTGCGCGACCTGGAGGCGGTCAGCGATCTCGGCGCTTCTGCCGGGCTCGTGCTCGAAGAGGTCGTGGCAATGCCCGCCAACAACCTGACGCTGGTCTTCAGACAAGCATCGGCGCCGGGCTAACCTGAGCCCCGTTCGCTGACCGTCCTGGCCGTCTGGTTGAATAGCACCCCGCGCTCCGCGTCGCTCGGCGGCTTGGTGCGGCGCAATTCCTTGCCCAGGTCGACCGCGCGCCGGACCGCGGGCCGCTCCTTGACCGCCTGGCGCCACCGCTTGACGTTCGGAAAGTCGTCCAACGACTGGCCAAGCGGCTTGGCGATCAGGACCCAGGGCCAGCAGATCATGTCGGCGATGGAATAGTCGCCGAGGATAAACGGACGGTCCGCCAGGCGGCGGTCGAGCACGCCCAGACAACGGTCGTACTCGTTGGCATAGCGCTGCCGGGCATAGTCCTGACCTTTCGGCCCGTAATTGACGAAATGACTCAGCTGGCCCGCCATGGGTCCCTGATTGCCGGTTTGCCAGAATAGCCACTCCAGCGTTTCCTTGCGGCCGCCGGCGTCAGGCGGCATGAAGCGGCCGGTTTTCTCCGCGAGGTAGAAGAGGATGGCGCCGGATTCGAACACCGACACCGCCTCCCCCTCGACCGCGTGGTCAACGATGGCCGGCATCCGGTTGTTGGGGCTGATCTCGAGAAACGCCGCCTCGAACTGGTCGCCCTTCGAGATGTTGACTGGGATCATATTGTAGTCGATCCCGCACTCTTCGAGCATGATGGCGACCTTCCAGCCGTTCGGTGTCGGCCAGTAGTAGAAGTCGATCATGGCTCACCCGTCCCCTGCTTCGGGCCGATCACGCCGGCGGCGCGAAGCGCGTCGATCGCCGCGCCGTCGAGGCCGATCCCCGCGAGCAGCTCGTCGTTATGCTGGCCAAGCACCGGACCGCCGAAACGGAGTCCGGCCGGCGTCTGGGAGAAGACCGCGGCGGGCCGTGCCTGCCGCAAGCGGCCGGCCTGCGGGTGATCGCTTTCGACGATCGTTTGGTTCTCCGCGACCTGGGGATGATCGATCATGTCGCGCCGCCTGAGCACAGGAACGCAGGGCACGTCGGCCGCCTCGAGCCGCTCGAGCCACTCGGCCGAACTGCGCGTGCGCAAGACCTCCTGGGTCAGACCGAGCCGCGCATCGATGTGCTTGTGGCGCAGGGCCGCCGTTTTGAACCGTTCGTCGGCCAGCCATTCCGGCTTTTCCAACGCACGGGCCAGGCCTTGCCATTCCTTGTCGGATTGCACCGCGACGCTGATGTAGCCGTCGGTCGTTTCATAGATGAGATCGATGAAGCTCTGCGCCTTTTCCTGTGGATGATCCTCGCCGACGAAGGTCTGGCCGCCCATGTCCGAGCTCCACAGGAATGCGATGACGCTGTCGAGCATCGACAGGCGGACGTGCTGGCCCTTGCCGCTTCGTTCGCGCGCGAGCAGGGCGGCGGTGATCGCCTGCGACGCGGTCACGCCGGTCAGCTTGTCGGGCAGGATCGTGCGGACCAGCCGCGGCCGGACCGCGTCCGACCCGGCCTGCACCGTGGTCAAGCCGCTCAGCGCCTGCACCAGCGGGTCGTAGACCGGCTTGCTCGCGAGCGGACCGCGGTCGCCGAAGCCGCTGATTGACACGTAGATGATGTTCGGCGCGATCTCCCGCAGCGCGGCCTCACCGATGCCCATACGCTCCGCGACACCGGGCCGGAAGTTCTGCACGAAGACGTCCGCCTCCGCGGCCAGGCGCTTGAGGATATCCAGCCCGCGCGGGTCCTTGAGATTTAGCGACAGCGAGCGCTTGTTGCGGTTGTTGTTCAGGAAGGAGGCTGAAAGCCCGCCGCGCCGGGTCGACACCGCGCGCGTGTAATCGCCGCCCTGCGGGTTTTCGACCTTGATCACGTCGGCGCCCTGATCGGCCAGGATCATGGTCGCCAGCGGCCCGGAAACCATGGCCGTCATATCGATGATGCGAAAACCGTGCAACGGACCGGCCATGGCGATGGTGTCCTCTTTCTTGGCCCATTCCATAGACATTAAAGAACCGCCGGCATCGATATTCAACGCCGGTCGGCGCTACGACTCGCCGACCAGCCGGTCGAGCGCGCGGCGCTGCTTCTTGGTCGGCCGGCCGGCGCCCGGTTCGCGACCTTGGATCGGACCGCGCGGCAGTCGGTTGGCGGCTTCCGGCGGCTTCAGGTCTTCATAGAGCTCGCGCGCCTCGGCGGCCGGGCCCCGGCGCGCGGCCAGCGCCAGGACCTTGACCACGCGGATGTGCCGGCCCTGGGAGAAGGTCAGGACGTCGCCGACCTTGAGCTTGCTGTGGGCCTTGGACACGACCGAGCCGCCGACCCTGAGCTGGCCGCCGTTGCAGACCCGCGCGGCCAGGGTGCGCGTCTTGAAGAAACGCGCGTACCACAGCCACTTGTCGGCCCGCAAAGCCTCGTCGCTCATGGCCTGATCTTGAGGTCGCGCAGCTTAGCAAAGGGTGAATCCGGTAGGCATTTCGGTCTGTTTCTGGTCCGCTTGCCGCGCACCTTGCCGTTGGCCTTGCGCCGACAATAGCTGAGCCCGCCAGCCGCGCTTTCGACCCGGTAGCCGAGGACCGAAAGCAGCAGCGTGAGTTCCGGCTCGCTGCAGCCGGCCAACCGCTGCAGGGCCGAGGTCGGGCCGAACGGCCCCTGGGCGGCCAGTTTGCGGGCCTCGCCGGCCAGCCGCTCGAGCGCATCGGCCCGGACGGCGACGGCTATATCGCCCTCTAACAAGCGGCGGTAGCCGATCGCCAGGTAGAAAGCCTCCGGCGCATCTCCCGCAGCGTCGGCGGCCGAACGAAAGCAGAGCTCGCCGGGCGCCGGCAGCGCCGGCAGGGGCTGGTCGGCGTGGACCGCCCAGAGCAGCGCGCGCAGCCGCGCTGAACGGGGCCGGAGCAGCGCCGGGAAGAACACGGTGGCGGCCCCAAGGCGCACACCCAGCGCGCCGAGCAGCCTGCGGTCCGCCTTGGCCAGCCCGGCGATCTGGCGGGCCAGGACGGCGCGGGGCAGGGCGCCCAGGGACTCGGTCAACTGGAACAACAGGCCGCGCACCGTGGCGCCGCACTCGGCCTCGACCGCCCCATGGAGCACCTGCAGGCGCGCGCGAAGATGGCGCTCGAGCCAGAGGCTCAACCGCTTGCGCAAGCGCTCGCGCTGGGCGCCGTCGATAAGTTCGCTGTCCAGGGGCGCCACCCGCGGCACCAGCGGCGTGGGCCCCGGCGCGAGGCGTGCGACCGCCGCGCCGTGCCACAGAACGCGACCGTCCGGCGCCAGCTTGAAAGCCGCGTCGCCGTCGTCCTCCAGCTGCCGCACCCGGCGCGGGATTTCGGCGGCCAAGGCGCGCCGCGCCGCGGTCAGCAGGGCCTTCGTGTCGCCGCCGTCGACGGCTTCATCCGGGGCGAAGCGAAAGCCGTCGAGGCGGCCGACGAACTCGCCCTCGACCAGCACTTCGCCGCTGCGCCGGACCGCGCCGAGCAAGGCATCGCCGTCCTTCAGGCGCCGGACCAGAACCGCCGTCCGGCGGTCGACAAAGCGTTGCGTCAGGCGCTCGTGCAGGGCGTCCGACAGGCGGTCCTCGATCGCCCGCGTGCGGTCCTGCCAGTGATCGGTATCGCCAAGCCAATCGCCGCGGTGGGCGATGTAGGTCCAGGTCCGGACATGGGCGATGCGCGCCACCAGCGCATCGATGTCGCCGTCGGCGCCGTCGATCCGGGCGATCTGGCGCGCCACCCAGTCCTCCGGCAGGCGCCCGCCGTTGGTCATCAGATGGCGGTAGATGTTGCGCAGCAGGCCGCTGTGCTGGTCGGACAGCGTCTTGCGGAAGTCAGGCACCTGGCAGACCTCCCAGAGCAGCTCGACATCGGAGCGGGCGCTGGCCAGGTCGGCGATTTCCGGGTCGCCGGCAAGCGCGCTCAGCACCAGGTAGTCGTCGGCCTCGCGGGCGCGCATCAGCTCGGGTTTGGGCGGGTGCCGCTCGAGGCTCTTGATCAGCGCGCCGGGCGAACGGAAGTCGAGCTTGCGGTTGCGCCAGAACACGAAGTTCAGCGGATCGAAGCGGTGGCTCTCGACCGCTTCGACCAGCTCGGCGTCCATCGCGCCGAGTTGCCCGGTGGTGCCGAAGGTGCCGTCGTTCATGTGGCGCCCGGCGCGCCCGGCGATCTGCCCGACCTCGGCCGGCGTCAGGCGCCGCGGCGCGCGGCCGTCGAACTTGCCGAGCCGGCTGAAGGCGACGTGGTCGAGGTTGAGGTTGAGCCCCATGCCGATGGCGTCCGTCGCCACCAGGTAGTCGACCTCGCCGGCCTCGAACAATGCCACCTGGGCGTTACGGGTGCGCGGGCTGAGCGCGCCCAGCACGACCGCCGTGCCGCCGCGCTGGCGGCGCATCAGCTCGGCCAGGGCATAGACGTCAGCGGCCGAGAAGGCGACCACGGCGGAGCGCGGCGGGAGGCGGGTTATCTTCTTGGCGCCGCTGTAGCTCAGCGTCGAGAAGCGCGGCCGGGTGACGATCTCGGCCCCGGGCACCAGGGTCTCCAGCACCGGCCGGATCGTGTCGGCCCCGAGCAGCATGGTTTCCTCGCCGCCGCGGGCGTAGAGCAGGCGGTCGGTGAAGACGTGGCCGCGCTCCGGATCGGCCGACATCTGGATCTCGTCGATCGCCAGGAACTGGACCGGCCGGTCGACCGGCAGGGACTCGACCGTGCAGAAGAAGTAACGCGCGCCCGGCGGCACGATTTTCTCCTCGCCGGTTACCAGGGCGACCTTGTTGCGCCCCTTGGTCTTGACCGCCCGGTCGTAGTTTTCGCGCGCCAGAAGGCGCAGGGGAAAGCCGATCATGCCGCTGTCGTGGGCCAGCATGCGCTCGATCGCGAGGTAGGTCTTGCCGGTATTGGTCGGGCCGAGCACCGCGGTGATCCGGCCCCGGGAGGAGGCGCTCATGGCTCAAGAATTGGGCCGCCGCCCCGTCAATGCAAGCGCTCAATGCAGGCACTCGAGGCGGCGCGTCGGAACCTCCTCACTCCGGCGCCGTGGCGCCACCGTTTTCGATCAAGGGGACGAAGGCGACCGGCAGGACGGCACGTTCCGAGGTGCGGCCTTCGGCGTCCTTGGTGATCAGCATCAGCTCCTGATCCGGGCCGATGCCGAACAGCGAGCGGCGCCGGCCGACCCGTTCAATCGGGACGACCATACGCCCGCCCGGCGCGAGCTGCGCGAGCAGCGCCGGCGGCACGCGGTCGAACGCCGCGGCGGTCACGACGATGGCGTCGTAGGGCGCGTTCTTCGGCCAGCCGGCGGCGCCGTTGCCCTGATGCACCTCGGCCCGGCCGTAGCCCAGACGCTCCAGCCGCGCAGCCGCCTGTTCGGCCAGCTCCGGGAGCAGCTCGATTGAGGTGACCCGTGCGCCCATGGCCGAGAGCACCGCGGTCTGGTAGCCGCAGCCGGTGCCGACCTCGAGCACCCGAGAATCCGGGCCGGGCGCCGCCAGATCGGTCATGACCGCAACGATATAAGGCTGCGAGATGGTCTGGCCGTGACCGATCGGCAGCGGCCGGTTGGCGTAGGCGAAGACCCGCTGGGCGGCGTCGACGAATTCATGCCTCGGCACCTCGGACATGGCCGACATGACCCGTGGATCGAGCGCCGCCTTGCCGAGCCATTTGGCGGTTTCGACCACCTCCTCGGCGATCGCCTCGACCATGGCGCGTCGCGCCTGCTCGACCCATTGTTCCGGTTCGGCCATGAAGGGAACCCCTCCGCTGCGGTTTAGGCCTTGCAGCGCGCGCCGTCGCGCCACATATCAGGCCCGGCAACCGTGCCCAGGGGCTCAGCTTAGCAGAAGGTCGTCATGGCAGAAGAGAAAGTCCGATCCGAGGAGACCCTCAGCTTCCAAGCCGAGGTCAGCCGGCTCCTCAACATCGTCGCCAACGCGCTCTATTCCAACAAGGAGATCTTCCTGCGCGAGCTGATCTCCAACGCGTCGGATGCCTGCGACAGGCTGCGCTACGCGGCGATCACCCGGCCCCAGCTGACCGCCGAGGACCGGGATTTCAAGATCACCCTTTCGACCGACAAGAAGGCGCGCCGCCTGAGCGTCAGCGACAACGGCATCGGCATGAACCGCGACGACATGGTGAGCAACCTGGGCACCATCGCCCGCTCCGGTACCGCGGCCTTCATGGAAGAGCTGGAGAAGGCCGACGACAACCCCAACCTGATTGGCCAGTTCGGCGTCGGCTTCTATTCCGCCTTCATGGTGGCCGACCATGTCGAGGTCGCCAGCCGAAAAGCCGGTGAAGAGCAGGGCTGGCTCTGGGCCTCCGACGGCAAGGGCGACTTCACGGTCACCGAGACCGACGCCGCGCCGGCCCGGGGCACCCGCGTCACGCTGAACCTCAAGAAGGGCGAAAAGGACTTTCTCGAGACCACGCGCCTGCGCCAGATCGTCACGACCTACTCCGACCACATCGCCGTGCCCGTGATGCTGGAGGGCGACGGCGAGGCGCTGCGCCTGAACAGCGCGGCGGCGATCTGGACCCGGCCAAAATCGGAGATCACCGACGAGCAGTACAAGGAGTTCTACCACCACGTCGGCCACGGCTTCGACGAGCCCTGGCTGCGCCTGCACTTCAAGGCGGAGGGCGTGATCGAATACACCGGGCTGATCTTCGTACCCTCGGCCAAGCCTTTCGATCTGTTCGACCCGACCCGCAAGCACCGGGTCAAGCTCTACGTCAAGCGGGTCTTCATCACCGACGAGTGCGAGGAGCTTCTGCCGTCCTATCTGCGCTTCCTGCGCGGCGTGATCGACAGCGAGGACCTGCCGCTCAATATCAGCCGCGAGATGCTGCAGCACAACCCGGTGGTGGCCAAGATCCGCAGGGCGGTGGTCAAGCGGGTGTTCGGCGAGCTGAAGAAGAAGGCGGACAAGGCGCCCGAGGACTACGCGGCCTTCTGGCACAACTTCGGCGCCGTGCTGAAGGAGGGGCTCTACGAGGATTCCGACCAGCGGGACGCCCTGCTCGGCCTGGCCCGCTTCGATTCGACCGCTGGCGACGGCCTGGTCAGCCTGGCCGACTACAAGGCGCGCATGAAGCCGGGCCAGGAAGCGATCTTCACCATCACCGGCGACGAGCTGGAGAGCCTGAAGAAAAGCCCGCAGCTGGAAGGGTTTGCCGCCAAGGGGGTCGAGGTCCTGCTGCTGACCGATCCGGTCGACGAGTTCTGGCTGCCGGCCGTGGCCAGCTATGACGGGACGCCCTTCAAATCGGTGACCCGTGGCGGCGCCGACCTGAGCAAGATCGAGGCCGCCGGCGACGACGACAAGAAAGCCGGTGCGGCGGGCGAGGAACCGGCCGGGACCGAGGCGCTGATCGCCTACGTCAAGCTGACCCTCAAGGACGAGGTCAAGGACGTGCGCCCGTCCGAGCGCCTGACCGAGAGCGCGGTCTGCCTGGTCGCCGACGAGGGCGACCTGGACATGCACCTGGAGCGGATCCTGAAGCAGCACCGGCAGCTTGACGCCGTCTCGCACCGCATCCTGGAGATCAATCCGAAGCACCCGCTGATCCGCCGATTGGCCGAGCGGATCGGCGCAAGCGGCGCCGGCGCGGAGCTGGAATCAGCCGCCCGCCTGCTGCTCGACCAGGCCCGTATCCTGGAGGGCGAGCCACTGCCCGACCCGGCCGCCTTCGCCAAGCGTCTGTCGGATTTGGTCGCGAAAGGCCTGGCCGCGGGCTAGTGCGACCGAGCACATGATTTGACCCGGGTTTCGCCCTTCGAGCGGACGGCGGGACCATCGCTGGCAGCCTCACCCTTCGACAGGCTCAGGGCGAGGTCCGGCCGGGATCGAGAAGGCTCTTCGTTCCGCCGCAAGAACCTCATGCTGAGCCTGTCGAAGCATGAGGGCCACGGGCCGATGGTGCCTTTGATCGGCTCAGTGGTGGGAGATCACTAAAGCGGCATCTGGGCCGCGCCCAACACGCGGCCGGTCTTGCCCTGCTGCACGATCACCGCGCAACCGTCCTGGCCGCCCGCCGCCGTGGCCGCCAGGTCAAGCGGGATTTCCATGGCCTCGCCGCGCCAGACGCCGATCGACGTCATGTTGCGCACCACGTTGTAGTCGCGCAGCTTGCGCCCGGCGTTTTCGCCGCGCGGCACCTCGGTCTCGTGACGGCTGTCGAACACCGCCAGCCAGATCGTCGCGCCCTCGTCCGGGGCGTGGCCGGCCGGAATGAAGATCTTGCCGCCGTCCTCGCGCGAGAAGCGCACCTTCAGCGCCTTGCGCGCCTTAGCCGCCTTTTCGATGGCGCCCAGCACCTTGTTGCGGTGCAGCCCAACCACGTCGGTGCGGCCGTCGATCACCATCTGCGGCGTGTAGACGTAGCGCAGGCCGAGGCTGCCGACGTAGGCACGCTGTCGGGCGGTCAGCTTGGGGCTGGCGAAGGGATCCTTCCAGCCGATGTAGTCCCAATAGTCGATATGCATGGCCAGGGCGATGACTCCCGGCCGCTGCGCCAGCTCGCCCAATAGCTCGTCGGCTGGCGGGCAGGAGCTGCAGCCCTGGGAGGTGAAGAGCTCGACCACGACCGGCGCGCCCGGCGAACTCGCCGTTACGTCGATCTCGGCCACCGCGCGCTTGAACAACACCGAGGTCGGACCGAATAGCCAGACACCGGCCAAACCGATGGCGGCCGCCAAAGTCCAATGTAGGAGCCGTTTCATGACTGGAACCTAGCCGCCGCCACCCTCACACACGAATCACTTTCGGGTGAGAGACCGTCCCCCCTCATTCAGTCCCCTATCGCGTTAACCTTAACGCTTACCTCCATGTCGATAAAATCCTCCGGCGCACCTATATAGCTGCCCTGGAGCGGCAGGGCCTGGGCCGGGTCGCGGGTCACGGCGATGCGGATCAGGTTGGCGCCGCCGACCAGCCCGTTGGTCGGGTCGAACTCGACCCAGCCGGCGCCGGGCAGGTAGACCTCGACCCAGGCGTGGGTCGAGCCCGAGCCCTGGAGGCCCGCCGCGCCGACCTGGCCGTCGAGCGCCGGGTCGTAGAGGTAGCCGGAAACGAAACGCGCGGCCATGCCCAGGGAGCGCACCGCCTCCATCATGAACAGCGCCAGGTCGCGGCAGGTCCCGCTGCCGAGGTTCAGCGTCTCGAGCGGCGTTTGCACACCGATGGTGTAGCGCTCCTGGTAGGCGAACTGCTGGTTGACCGCGCGGGTGATGCGGCCGAGCAGGCCCGCGGTATCCGCATCGCCGCCGTTCTCCACGAAACCCTTGACCCAGGCGTCGACCCGCCGACCGGGATAGTGGCGCTCGATGGTCCGGCCGAGATCCGGGATCTCGTCGCTGGAATAGCTGAAGGGATAGGTGCGGGCCGCGGGTTCGAGCTCGAACTCGGGGTAGTCCAGTCCGAAGTGCTCGATCTCGATCTCGCTCTCGAACCTGAGCTCGGCGGCCTGCGCCTCGAAGCTGGCGATCGCGATGGAATTGGAGAAGACGTCGTGCAGCCAGCGCACCTCCGCCTCCGGCTCGATCAGCAGCGCCGTGCGGATCAGCCGCAGGTCGTGGGAATCGCGCGGCCGGAACATGAGCCGGTGCTCGCCGAAGCCGACCGGCCGACGGTAGCGATAGATCGTGACGTGCTCGACCGTCAGCTTGGACATGGGCGGGCGTGGACCTTTGATCGGAAACGGCGCGGGATCTTATCGAAACGCTCGGAGTCTCGGCAAGCGCAGTGGACCGGGCGCCATCCTAGCAGATGACACGGCAGCGCGAAGACATTAGTCTCGCGCGGCGCCGCCAAGCCGAAATCGAGCCGCCTGATGATTTACCTGCTGCGCCACGGCGAAACCGTCTGGAACCTCGAAGGCCGGCTTCAGGGCCAGAAGGATTCGCCGCTGACCACCCGAGGCATCGCCCAGGCGCAAGCGCTGGCCGGGCTGCTGAGCGAACTGATCGACAACCCCGCGGCCTTCACGATGATCGCCAGCCCGCTCGGCCGCACCTGGCAGAGCGCGGTGATCGTCGCCGAGGCGCTCGGCCTGGGCAGCCGGTCGATCCGCTTCGAGCCGCGCCTCAAGGAACACCACTTCGGCCAATGGGAAGGTCTGACCTGGAACGAGGTGGAAGCCCGGGCGCCCGACCTCTTGGCCGCCCGCGAGGCCGACAAGTGGAATTTCCCGGCGCCCGACGGCGAAAGCTACGCCCTGGTCGCCGCGCGCGTCGGCGACTGGCTGGCCGAGCGCAACGGCGGCGAAAAGCTGATCGTGGTCGGCCACGGCCTCGCCGGCCGGGTGCTGCGCGGGCTTTACGCCGGCCTCACGCAAGACGAGATCATGACCGCCAGCGAACCCCAGGACAGCCTGTTCCGCCTGAGCGGCGGCGCGGTCCGAAATTTCGCGAGCGGAGTTGGCGCGGCCTGCGGATCGAAATGTCGGTGATCGCCTGATCCGCCGGCCGCGCAAGCGTTTATTGACCGATCGTTCCAAACTCGCTATGGCTGGGTCTGCAAAAGGGAGCGCGCGATGCCCTGGGAAAAGCAGTTCGATGTGGACGCGGCCCTGGCCAAGGCCATGCAGGCCTTCTGGGCGCGCGGCTACGAGGCGACCTCGGTGCAGGATCTGGTGGCCTGCATGGGGCTCAACCGGGGCAGCCTATACGACACCTTCGGCGACAAGCGCAGCCTCTTTATCCAGGCGCTCAGGCGCTACGACGAAACCCACCGGGAAGCCTGGCTGGCGGCGATCCGCCAGGTGAACCGGCCCAAGGACGCCGTTTTGGCCGCGTTCGAAGGCGCGATCAAGGCGGCGCTCGAGAGCAAAGCCGAGGGCGCGAGCGACGGCTGCTTCCTGGTCAACACGGCCCTGGAGCTGTCGCCGCACGATCCGGAGATCGGCGCCGTCGTCGCCCGCGGCTTTGCCGCGACCGAGGATTTCTTCCGCGCCATGATCGCCGAGGGGCAGGCGGCCGGCGAGATCCCGGCCGGCGTCGACCCGCGCGAGGCCGCGCGCAGCCTGCTCGGCCTCTTCATCGGCCTGCGCGTGCTGGCGCGCAGCCGGCCGGAGCCGGCGCTGCTGCGGTCCATCGCCAGGCAGGCGGAGGCCTTGTTGAGCTAGTTTTTTTGCCGCTTTTGGAACAAACATTCAAAACCGAGGGAGGAAACCATGTCCGTATCCTACGTCGAGCGCGAGCAGGCGGGCCCCGAGGTCAATGCCTTCTACGACAAGGCGGAAGACCGCTTCACCATGCTGCTCAACATCTTCAAGGTATTCGGCCACACGCCGGAGCTGGGCGCCGTCTTTACCGACCTGGTGATGGCGATCCTGAAGGACGGCGAGCTCGATTGGGTGACCAAGGAGCTGATCATTCTCAAGGCGACCCACCGCAACGACTGCCAGTACTGCGTGGTGCAGCACGAGACCCTGTCCAAGCGTCTGGGCATCTCCGAGGAGAAGATCGCCGACATCGGCGACGACCGCTACAAGACCAGCTCCCACTTCACCGATGCCGAAAAGGCGCTGATGGACCTGACGGTGCAGATCGGCATCGACGCCAACCGCCTGTCCAAGGACCTGTGGGACCGCCTGCACAAGCACTTCACCGAGCCGCAGATCGTCGAGGCGGTCTTCACCATCACGACCTACATCATGGTCAGCAAGTTCGGCGACGCGCTGGGCGTGGAGCTCGAGCCGGTGTTCTCCGGCCTGGAGCCGATCCTGCACGTCAAGGGGCACTGAGCGCGGATGGCCGAGATCGAGATCTTCACCAGCCCGAACTGCGGCTACTGTGAGCGCGCAAAGGCCCTGCTACGGGCCAAGGGCCTGACTTTCGCCGAGCTCGACATCGCGAATGAAAGCCGGCGGCAGACGCTGCTCGAGCGCCTGCCGCGAGTCCGCGCCGTGCCCCAGATCTTCATCGACGGCGGGCACATCGGCGGCTACGAAGACCTGCAGCTGCTCGAGCAGTCCGGGCGGCTCGGCGACCTGACCGGCTGACCGCGCCGGCTTCGGACATCGCCTAACTTTGTCATGCCCGGGCCCCGCTTCGCGCCCTGCTGCGCAGCCCGGGCATCCAGGGTTGTCGGTCACCTCCGGATTGCCGGGCCAAGCCCGGCGATGACAGCTGCTTGGTACCAGGTGTCGGACTCAAATCACATGGCCAGCGGGGCGCCTTCGACGGTGATGCGATGCATCAGGCGGCGCTGGCCGGGGTAGTCGTTGAGCGCCAGGTGCCAGGTCGCGAGGTTGTCCCAGAAGGCAATCGAGCCCGGGCGCCAGCGGAACCGGCAAGTGAACTCGGGCCGCTGGGCGTGCCGGTAGAGATGGTCCAGCAACGGCTGGGACTCCGCCCGGCTCCAGCCGTCGATCCCCAGGGTGAAATTCGGATTGACGTAGAGCGCCTTCAGGCCGGTGCGCGGGTGCCGCAGGACGACCGGGTGCAGGGCGTCCTGGGTCGCCAGCTCGGGGTTGCCGATCCGCTCGCCGTACTCGTCGCGGTCGCCCGCCTGCCCGAAGACGTGGCGGCTGGAGTGCAGCGCCTTTAGGCCCTCGAGCATTCGCTTCAGGCCGTCGGACAGCGCATCGTAGGCCTTGACCATGCTGGCGAACAGCGTGTCGCCGCCGACCTCCGGCACCTCCCTGGCATAGAGGATCGAGCCCATGGCCGGCACCACGTCGTAGGAGTGGTCGGTGTGCCACAGGCTGCCGATGTTGCGCGTCTGGTCGGGCTCCTTGCGGACCTCGGCGATTTCGGGATAGCCCGCGACCGGCTGAAAGAAGCGGTTGATGTTGATCGGCCCCCAGCGCCGTGCGAAGCCGAGGTGCTGCTCGGGGCTGAGCCTTTGGTCGCGGAAAAAGATCACGCCGAATTCGTCGTAGGCCGCGCTGATCTCGGCGAACTGCCGCTCGCCGACCTCCGCGGCCAGATCGATGCCGAGGATCTCGGCGCCGAGCGCGTCAGTCACCGGCCGCACATCGATGGTCTGGCGGCTCCCGCTCATTCGACCTCGCCTACGCCGCCCGGCGCCTCACGCCGCCTTCAGCATATTGCGCAGGACGTAGTGCAGGATGCCGCCGTGGCGGAAGTACTCCACCTCGTCGGCGGTGTCGATGCGGCAGGTCAGGGTGATCGCCTCTTTCGTGCCGTCGGGCCGGTGAATGCGGCAGGCGACGTCCATGCGCGGCTTGATGCCGCCGGCGATGCCCTCGATGTCGAACACCTCCTCGCCGTCCAGGGCGAGCGCCTGGCCGTCCTTGAACTGCAGCGGCAGCACGCCCATGCCGATCAGGTTGGAGCGGTGGATGCGCTCGAAGCTCTGGACGATGACCGCCTTGACGCCGAGAAGGCGCGTGCCCTTGGCCGCCCAGTCGCGCGACGAGCCGGTGCCGTACTCCTTGCCGCCGATCACCACCAGCGGCACGCCCTCGGCCTGGTAGCGCATGGCCGCGTCGTAGATCGACATGACCTCGCCCGAGGGCTGGTGCTTGGTGACGCCGCCCTCGACCCCGGGCACCATCAGGTTGCGGATCCGGATGTTGGCGAAGGTGCCGCGCATCATGACGTCGTGGTTGCCGCGCCGCGAGCCGTAGGAGTTGAAGTCGAGCGGGCGCACCTGATGCTCGATCAGGTATTCGCCCGCCGGGCTGTCCTGCTTGATCGCGCCGGCCGGCGAGATGTGGTCGGTGGTGACCGAATCGCCGAGCAGGGCGAGCGGCCGCGCGCCGATCACGTCGCTGAGCGCGTCGGGCTCCTGCGCCATGCCGGCGAAGAACGGTGGGTACTGGACGTAGGTGCTACTCGACTGCCAGTCGTAGGTCAGGCTGGCCGCGGAGGTAACCGCCTGCCACTCCTCCGGCCCCTCGAAGACGTTGCCGTAGCGGCTGCGGAACATGTCGGGCGTCAGCACCTGCTCCAGGATTTCCCGGATCTCCTGGTTGGTCGGCCAAATGTCGCGCAGGTAGACCGGCTGGCCGCCGCCGCCCTTGCCGAGCGGCTCGGTCAGCAGGTCCCGGGTGACCGACCCGGCCAGCGCATAGGCCACCACCAGGGGCGGCGAAGCCAGGTAGTTGAGCCGGGTCAGCGGATTGACCCGGCCTTCGAAGTTGCGGTTGCCCGAAAGCACGGCAGCGACCTGCAGGTCGCCCGCCTCGATCGCGGCGGCGATCGGCTCCGGCAGGGGGCCGGAATTGCCGATGCAGGTGGTGCAGCCGTAGCCGACCAAATCGAAGCCGAGCGCGTCCAGGTCCGCCTGCAGGCCGGCCGCCTCGAGGTAATCGGTCACGACCTGCGAGCCCGGCGCCAGCGAGGTCTTGACCCAGGGCTTGACCTTGAGGCCCTTGGCCCGCGCTTTGCGGGCGACTAGGCCGGCGCCGATCAGCACGCTGGGGTTGGAGGTGTTGGTGCAGCTGGTGATCGCGGCGATCACCACGTCGCCGTGGCGCAGTTCGTAGTTGGTGCCTTCGACCGCCACGGCCTTGCCGGCACCGCCGGCCGCGTCGGCAATGATCTTCCTGGTCGAGCCGGCCAGCGTGGAGAGCGCGACCCGGTCCTGCGGCCGCTTCGGTCCGGCCAGGCTGGGCTCGACGCTGCCGAGGTCCAGTTCCAGGGTGTCGGTGAAGACCGGATCGGGCGTGCCGGAATCGCGCCACAGCCCTTGCGCCTTGGCATAGGCCTCGACCAGGGCGACCCGCTCGGGATCGCGCCCGGTGAAGCTGAGATAGCGGATCGTCTCCCCATCGATCGGAAAGAAGCCGCAGGTCGCGCCGTATTCCGGCGCCATGTTGGCGATGGTCGCCTGGTCGGCCAGGCTGAGATGGTCGAGGCCCGGCCCGAAGAACTCGACGAACTTGCCGACCACGCCCCGGGCGCGCAGTATCTGGGTCACGGTCAGCACCAGGTCGGTCGCGGTGGTGCCTTCCTTCATGGCGCCGGTCAGCTTCATGCCGATCACCTCGGGGATCAGCATGGTAACCGGCTGGCCGAGCATAGCCGCCTCGGCCTCGATGCCGCCGACGCCCCAGCCGAGCACGGCCAGGCCGTTAATCATGGTGGTGTGGCTATCGGTGCCGACCAGGGTGTCGGGATAGGCCACGGTCTTGCCGCCCTCCTCCTTGGTCCAGACCACCTGGGCCAGGTATTCCAGGTTGACCTGGTGGCAGATCCCGGTGCCCGGCGGCACGACGCGGAAGTTGTCGAAGGCGCCCTGGCCCCAGCGCAGGAAGGTGTAGCGCTCGCCGTTGCGCTCGAACTCCCGCTTGACGTTCTGCTTGAAGGCATCGGGCGAGCCGAAAGCATCGACCATGACCGAGTGATCGATCACCAGGTCGACGGCGGAGAGCGGGTTGATCTTGCGCGGGTCGCCGCCCAGGTCGGTCATGGCCTGGCGCATGGCGGCCAGATCGACCACCGCCGGTACGCCGGTGAAGTCCTGCATCAGCACCCGCGCCGGGCGGTAGGCGATCTCGCGGGTCGAGCGCTTTTCGCCGAGCCAGGCGGCCATGGCCTTGATGTCGGCGACCGTGACGCTGCCGCCGTCCTCGTGGCGCAGCAGGTTTTCCAGCAGCACCTTGAGCGAAAAGGGCAGGCGCGAGATGTCGCCGAGCCCGGCCTCAGCCGCCGCCTCCAGGCTGTAGTAGTCGTAGCTCTTTTGGCCGACGGTCAGGGTGCGTCGGGTGTTCAGCGTGTCTTTGCCAGTGGTCACGGCCCCGTGTCCTCGCGGTTGTTCTTTATGAAGCTGCGCGCCGCTTCCGGCCTGCCCAGGGGGAGCACGGAAACCGGATCGGCGAATAAAGCGGCCCTACGGCTCGAATGAAATTCGTCGAAGAATTAGCAAGACTAAAACTTTCTAGCGTCCCGGTCCAGATATCGCGGCGCAGGATCGCGCGAAATTTCTGGGTTAGGGCTCGGCGATCTTACGGCGCGGGGTTGTCGCCGCCACCGAACTGCAGGCCGCTGGAACTGTAGGTCGTGCCGTAGGTCGCCGCCAAGGTCACCGTCTGGGCGAAGCCGGCATAAAACGCGGCCTCGTCGAGCGCCGCCAGCCGATGGATGAAGGCGCTCCAATGGGCGCCCTGCGCGATCGCGTAGCGGGCATCGAGCGCGGTGTCGAAATTGGCCTACAGGACGCGGTACAGCGCCTGCTTTTCCAGCTTCTCGGCCGCGGCGACCGGCGCCATGATGCGCATGCGGTCGGCCCGCTCGTCGGTGATGACGTAGACCCGGTAGCCTTGGAAGACAAAGCGCCAGAACCCGGGCTGCCCCTCGATCTCGCCCTCGACGCCCTCGATCCGCCGGATCAGCCGATCGAGCTCTAGGTTGCTCATGGCCCGGGCCTCCTCGGCCACGGCGCCGGGCGCGGCGAAGCAAGCCGGCGGCAGAACCAGGAGCGCCGCGACCACCAGACGAATGCCGTTCATTTCCAGCCCCCCGTCTCCCGTCGGCACGATTTGCGCTACGGCCAAATTGGCACAGCCGCCGCGCGATGTACAAACCGCCCATCAAAGATCCCACACCGCACGCAGCGGCCCGGTCACCCGGCCGATGAAGCGGGTCATGGCGGCCAGGATCGCGGCGGGTTGCTGGTGGTGCGGGGTGTGGCCACAGTCCGGCACCAGGAGCGCTTCGGCCGGACCGCCGCTTTGCCGCACGATGGCCTCGACCTGGGCCGGGCCGCCGTACTCGTCGTCCGCGCCCTGGATCACCAGAAGCGGGCAGGCGATCGCGGGCAGACGGGCCTCGATGTTCCAGTCGCGGAAGTCCGGCCTGAGCCAAGTTTCGGTCCAGCCGCGGAACACCGCCTCGGTCTTGTCGCCATGATAGCGCGCGAGCCGCGCCGGCAGGTCGCCGGTCCGCCAGGCCTCGACGGCGGCGCGGATGCCGTCGAGCGTCACCGCCTCGACGAAGACGTGCGCCGCCTCGGTGATGCTTGCCAGCGGGCGCGCCGGGAAGGCGGCGGCGTAGAGCAGCGCGATGCTGCCGCCGTCGCTGTGGCCGACCAGAATCGGACGCTTCACGCCGCAGGCCTCGAGCACCTGGGGCAAAGCCACCTCGGCCTCCCGCTCCAGGTAGTCACGCGGCCGCGGCAGCTCGAGCGGGTCGGAGCCGCCGAAGCCCCAGCGATCGTAGATCAGTCCGGGCAGGCCGACCGCCCGGCAAAGCGCCGCGGGAAAATCCCGCCACTGGGCGATCGAACCAAGCCCCTCGTGCAGGAATACCAGCACCGGCGGGTCGTCGGCGCCGGTCGGCTGGGCGCGCGGCACCAGCCGCCGAACGGCGAGACGCCGGCCGTCGGCGACCAGCGTCGTGTCCAGGGTCTCGTGCGATCCGGCTGCCAAAGACATCCCCTCCACCCAGGCTCGATGCGCCTGCGAGGCACCGCCGGGCTCGATCCGAGGCGGCCCGGCCCGCCGGAAGCTATAGCAGGATGGCACCCCCATGCGCCAAACAGCCGCCGCACCGGCTTTACTGGTTTGACAAATTTACACTTCGGAAGAGTCTGTCTTTTACAAAAAAGTCTTTGGTTAACAATCAATTATTGACTGTCAAGGTTATTCCGTAAAATCTCGAGCGTCGGTAACAGTAACCGCAACAAACCGGACATGAGGTCCGGGCGACCCAATACAACGGGAGAGACATATTATGGCCGAGCGTATTGCCCAGACCCTGAAGAAGAACACCTGGATTTTCCTCGTCGCCGCCTTCGCGATCCTGATCGCGGTCGGTGTCGCGACCAGCTAAGGCCTGAACTGGCGACGTTTCTACGCCCGCTCCGAAAGAGCGGAAACCCCGCTTGCTTGCCGTGATTGTCATGGCCGGCAGGGCGCACTAAACTCCGCGCCAGGAACAACCCGAGGCCCCGGACCAATCCGGGGCCAAAATAACCCGGGGTTTGTAGAAACAGGGAGGTTGGCGTGACCTCGATCACGCGCGGGGACCGCGTCCCCGGTCTTAATCGCGTTTGCCACGGCCGATCGGTTCACGGGCCCGATCGCCGGCCCTCGACGGCGGGGACCGGGCCATGAACGACGTTGTCGGTCCGAAATCGAGCCAAACGACGCGGCAGGCGCCAGACGGCTGCGATACCTTTCCAAAGCTGCTGATCCACAACGCCGAAAAGCGCGGCGACCTGCCGGCCATGCGCGAGAAGGACCTGGGCATCTGGCAGTCCTGGACCTGGCGCGAAGTGCTCGACCAGGTCAGGGCGTTGGCCTGCGGCATGACGGCGCTCGGCCTCAAGCGCGGCGACAAGGTGGCGATCATCGGCGACAACCGGCCGCGGCTCTATTGGACCATGGTCGCCGCGCAGGCGGTCGGCGGCATTCCGGTGCCGATCTACCAGGATTCGGTGGCCGACGAGATGGCCTTCGTGATCGACCACGCCGAGGCCCGATTCGCCATGGCCGAGGATCAGGAGCAGATCGACAAGCTGCTCGAGATCAAGGATCGCTGCCCGAAGCTGGAGCAGGTCATCTTCGACGACTCCCGGGGCATGCGCCACTACCGCCAGGACTTCCTGACCGAATTCGATGAGGTCCAGAGCCGGGGCCGCGCCTTCGATCGGGACAACCCGGGCTTCTTCGATGTCGAGGTCGCGAAGGCCAAGGGCGGCGACGTCTCGATCTACCTCTACACCTCGGGCACGACGGGCCAGCCCAAGGGCGTCGTGCTCAGCTTCGAGAACGTGATCCGCACGGCGCAGAACGGCATCGACTTCGAAGGCCTGACCGCCGACGAGGAGATGCTGGCCTACCTGCCGATGGCCTGGGTCGGCGACCACATCTTTTCCTACGGCCAGAGCTACTGTGCCGGCTTCTGCGTGAGCTGCCCGGAATCGAGCGCCACGGTGATGCACGACCTGCGTGAGCTGGGCCCGACCTATTTCTTCGCCCCGCCGCGGATCTTCGAGAGCATCCTGACCACGGTGATGATCCGCATGGAGGACGCCAGCTGGCTCAAGCGCAAGATGTTCCACGCCTTCATGGCCGTGGCCCGGCGCTGCGGCGTCGACATCCTGGCCGGCCGGCCGGTGCCGCCGGGCGACCGGCTCCTCTATGCCCTGGGCGGGCTCTTGGTCTACGGCCCCTTGAAGAACACCCTCGGCTTCAGCCGGATCCGACTGGCCTATACCGCCGGCGAGGCGATCGGGCCGGACATCTTCGACTTCTACCGGGCGCTCGGCATCAACCTGAAGCAGCTCTACGGCTCGACCGAGGCCAGCGTCTTCATCACCATCCAGCCGGACGGCGAGATCAAGCCGGACACCGTCGGCAAACCGGCGCCCGAGGTCGAAATCAAGATCGCCGACAACGGCGAAGTCCTGTTCAAGAGCCCCGGCGTATTCCTGGAGTACTACAAGAGCCCCGAGGCAACCGCCGAAACCAAGAGCGCGGACGGCTGGGTGCACACGGGCGACGCCGGGTTCCTCGGCGACGACGGCCAGCTCAAGATCATCGACCGGGCCAAGGACGTCGGCAAGCTGAACGACGGCAGCCTGTTCGCGCCGAAGTTCATCGAGAACAAGCTGAAGTTCTTTCCTGAAATCAAGGAGGCGGTCGCCTTCGGCGACGGCCGCGACCACGTCGCCGCCTTCATCAACATCGATCTGGAAGCGGTCGGCAGCTGGGCCGAGCGGCACGGCGTGCCGTACGGCAGCTACCAGGAGCTGGCGGCGCTGCCCGAGGTCTACGAGATCGTTCGCGAGCATGTCGCGCAGGTCAACCGCGACCTCTCGACCGACCCCCACCTCGCGTCTTCGCAGATCAAGCGCTTCCTGATCCTGCACAAGGAACTCGATGCCGACGACGGCGAGTTGACCCGCACCCGCAAGGTCCGCCGGCGCATCGTCGCCGACAAGTACCTGCCCCTGATCGACGGGCTCTACTCCGATGCGGAGCGGGTGCACATCGACACCGAAGTGACCTTCGAGGACGGCCGCAAGGGCAGGTTGTCCGCCGACCTGAAGATCGGAGCGGCGGAGACCTACGAGGCCGAACCGCTCAAGCGGGCAAGCTGAGAGGCGCCGACAGGGAACATGAGCCAAGTGCAAAAGACCATCGGCGATACCCTGCTCAAGGTCGAGGGCATCAGCCTCTCGTTCGGCGGCGTCAAGGCGCTCGCCGACATCAGCTTCGAGATCAAGCAGCACGAGATTCTGGCGATCATCGGGCCGAACGGCGCCGGCAAGTCCTCGATGCTGAACGTGATCAACGGCTTCTACCACCCGCAGGAAGGCACCATCAGCTACCGGGGCGAGGCGCGCCGGCGCATGCGCCCGCACGTCGCGGCCAAGCAGGGCATCGCGCGCACCTTTCAGAACATCGCGCTCTTCAAGGGCATGTCGACGCTCGATAACATCATGACCGGGCGCCTGTTGAAGATGCGCCGCAACTTTCTGTGGCAGGCGCTCTACTGGGGCCCGGCGCAGCGCGAGGAGACCGAGCACCGCACCTTCATCGAGAAGATCATCGACTTCCTCGAGATCCAGGCGATCCGCAAGACGCCGGTCGGACGCCTGCCCTACGGCCTGCAGAAGCGGGTCGAGCTGGGCCGGGCGCTCGCCATGGAGCCGGAGCTTCTGCTGCTGGACGAGCCGATGGCCGGCATGAACGTCGAGGAGAAAGAGGACATGTGCCGCTTCATCCTCGACGTGAACGACGAATTCGGCACGACGATCGCGCTGATCGAACACGACATGGGCGTGGTGATGGACATCTCGGACCGCGTCATCGTGCTCGACTACGGGCGCAAGCTGGCCGACGGGGCGCCCGATGAGGTGCGCGCCGACCAGCACGTGATCGACGCCTATCTGGGGGTCAGCCATGACTGAAGCGGCGCACCCGGGCGCGGGCAGGGGCATAGCGGGCAGATGATGTTCTTCCTCGAGATAGTCATCAGCGGGCTGACGACAGGGGTCATGTATTCCCTGGTCGCGATCGGCTTCGTGCTGATCTTCAAGGCATCGGGGGTGTTCAACTTCGCCCAGGGCGTACTTGCGCTCTTCGCCGCGCTGACGCTGGTTGGCCTGATGGAAAAATTCGGGCTGCCCGCCTGGCTCGCCATCATCGGCACGATCGCGGTCATGATCGCGCTGGCTTGGGCGATCGAGTACTTCGTGCTGCGCCACCTGGTGAACCAGGAGCACATCATCCTTTTCATGTCGACCTTGGGCCTGGCCTACGTTCTGGAGGGCGCCGGCGATATCCTCTGGGGCTCGGACGTCAAGGTGCTGGACATCGGCCTGCCGCAGGGCGCCAGCGACTGGCTGCTCGACAGCTACGGGCTCTACGTCGAAAAGCTGGAGATCGTCGCCGCCGTGGTCGCAACGGCGCTCGTGGTGGTGCTTGCGGTCTTCTTCCAGCGCACCCGGATCGGCCGCGCGCTGCGGGCGGTGGCCGACGACCACCAGGCCGCGCTGTCAATCGGAATCTCGCTGCGCACCATCTGGATCATCGTCTGGTCGGTCTCGGGCATCGTTGCTCTGGTCGCCGGGATCATGTGGGGCTCGAAGTCCGGCGTGCAGTTCTCCTTGTCGCTGATCGCGCTCAAGGCACTGCCGGTTCTGATTCTGGGCGGCTTCACCTCGATACCCGGCGCGATCATCGGCGGCCTGATCATCGGCGTCGGCGAGAAGCTCGCGGAAGTCTATCTGGGCAGCATGGTCGGTGGCGCGATCGAGAACTGGTTCGCCTACATGCTGGCGCTGGCCTTCCTGATGTTCCGGCCCCAGGGCCTGTTCGGCGAAAAGATCATCGAGAGGGTGTGAATCGTGCTCTATCGCGAAGCCGGGCAGTTCAAGACCAGCTATCAGGCGGATCAGGCGATCTTCCCGATCCTGCAGGACCGTTGGTTCGTCGTGACGTTCCTGCTGGCGGCGCTGGCTGTCGTGCCGCTCCTGATCAACGACTACTTTGCCAACGCCGTGTTCCTGCCGTTCCTGATCTACGCCCTGGCGGCGATCGGCCTCAACATCCTGACCGGCTATTGCGGCCAGCTGTCGCTCGGCACGGGGGCCTTCATGGCGGTCGGCGCCTATGCCTCCTACAAGATGATGACCGCCTTTCCCGATCTCAGCATCATCGTGGTCTTCGTGCTTTCGGGCGTGATCACGGCGGCGGTCGGCATGCTTTTCGGCCTGCCCAGCCTGCGCATCAAGGGCTTCTACCTGGCGGTCGCGACCCTGGCCGCCCAGTTCTTCATCATCTGGCTGTTCTACAAGGTGCCATGGTTCTTCAACTACAACGCCACCGGACAGATATCCGCGCCGCCGCGCGAGGTCTTCGGCATTCTGGTCACCGGACCGCGAGCCGAGCCGGCGGCGACCTATATCTTCACCCTGGTCTTCGTCGCGGTCTTCGCCTATTTCGCCAAGAACCTGGTGCGCGGCCGTGCCGGCCGGTCCTGGATGGCGATTCGCGACATGGACATCGCGGCCGAGTTGATCGGCATCCGGCCGCTCACCACCAAGCTGCTCGCCTTCGGCATCTCGTCCTTCTACGTGGGCATGGCCGGCGCCCTGATGTTCGCGGTCTGGCTCGGCGCCGCGGAGTCCGGCGAGACCTTCGGCATCGACCAGTCGTTCCTGGTGCTCTTCATGATCATTATCGGCGGCCTGGGCTCGATCCTCGGATCATTCCTGGGCGCGGCGTTCATGGTGTTGATGCCAATTCTTTTGAAGCAGAGCATGGTCGACGGCCTGGGGCTGGCCGCGGTGACGGCCAAGCACATCGAGATTATCCTCATGGGCTGCTTGATCATATTCTTCCTGATCGTCGAACCGCACGGCTTTGCCCGACTGTGGCAGATCGCCAAGGAGAAACTGCGACTCTGGCCGTTTCCACACTAGGTCCGAGGAATGGGCACGGGTGCCCCTTCCCGGGGAGGCAACACAAGAGAAGGAGAAAAGACCATGACGTTCAAACGACTGACACAAGGACTCGTCGCCGCGGCGGTCCTGGCCGCGCCGGTAATGGCCAGCGCAGCCGAACTCACCATACCCTCAATGGTCTACCGGACCGGCCCCTACGCGCCGAACGGCATACCCTTCGCCAACGGCTACGCCGACTACTTCACGCTGCTCAACGAGCGTGACGGCGGCATCGAGGGCGCCAAGATCAACCTGATCGAGTGCGAGACGGCCTACAACACGAAGCAGGGCGTCGAGTGCTACGAAAACGTAAAGAACGCCGGAGGCGGCGCGTTGGTGGTACAGCCGCTCTCGACCGGCATCACCTACCAGCTGATCCCGAAAGCCGCGGTGGACAAGATTCCGATTTTTTCCATGGGCTACGGCCGCACCTCGGCCGCCAACGGCCGAATCTTCCCCTGGGTGTTCAACTTCCCGGCCACCTATTGGAGCCAGGCGACCGCCTTCATCCAGTACATCGGCGACCAGGAAGGCGGCATGGACAAGCTGAAGGGCAAGAAGGTCGCCCTGGTCTATCACAACTCGGCCTACGGCAAGGAGCCGATCCGCACGCTGGAGAGCCTGTCCGAGAAGCTGGGCTACGAGCTCATGCTGCTGCCGGTCGACCATCCGGGCCAGGAGCAGAAGGCGACTTGGCTGCAGGTCCGCCGCGAGCGCCCGGATTGGGTGCTGATGTGGGGCTGGGGCGTGATGAACCAGGTGGCGATCAAGGAGGCCGCCTCGATCCGCTATCCGATGGACCACTTCATCGGCGTCTGGTGGTCGGGCTCCGAGAACGACGTGCTGCCGGCCGGCGAGGCCGCGGACGGCTATCTCTCGGGCGCCTTCCACGCCCCGGGCGACGGCTTCCCGGCCCATGACGCGATCAAGCACTACGTCTACGACGCGGGCAAGGGCGCCGGCGAGCGCGACCGGATCGGCGAAGTGCTGTACAACCGCGGCCTGGTCGCGGCCATGTGGACTTCGGAAGCGATCCGCAACGCCATGCAGATCCACAAGACCAAGAACCTCAACGGCACCATGGTGCGCGACGGCTTCGAGGCCCTCAAGGTCGACGAGACGCGCTTGACCGAACTGGGCCTGCCAGGCTTCACCTACCCGATCGAGATCACCTGCGAGAACCACGAAGGTCCGGGCAAGGTCGCGCTGCAGCGCTGGGATGCCAAGGCCAAGACCTGGAGCGTGGTCAGCAAGTTCTACGATCCACTGCGCGACACGACGGGACCCTTGATCGAGGAGGACTCCGAGGCCTACGCCAAGGAGAACAACATCACGCCGCGCAACTGCAGCTGATCCGTCGCCGGCGACCAACGAGAGGGGCATAGAACCTCATGTCGGCCAACGGGTCCGCGCTCTTGAGCGTCAACAACATCGAGGTCATCTACGACCACGTGATCCTGGTGCTCAAGGGTGTTTCGCTGGAGGTTCCCGAGGGGGGTATCGTCGCCCTCCTCGGGGCCAACGGCGCCGGCAAGACCACCACCTTGAAGGCGATCTCCAACCTACTGCACGCCGAGCGCGGCGAGGTGACCAAGGGCTCGGTCGAGTTCCGCGGCGAGCGGGTCGACAAGCTGACGCCGAACGACCTGGTCAAGCGCGGCGTCATCCAGGTCATGGAAGGACGACACTGCTTCGAACACCTGACCATCGAGGAAAACCTGCTGACCGGGGCCTACACCCGGGGCGGCGCGCGGGCCGCGATCCGGCAGGATCTGGAAATGGTCTACGGCTACTTCCCGCGGCTCAAGGAGCGGCGCTCCTCGCAGGCCGGCTACACCTCCGGCGGCGAGCAGCAAATGTGCGCGATCGGCCGGGCGCTCATGAGCCGGCCCCAGATGATCCTGCTGGACGAGCCCTCCATGGGCCTGGCTCCGCAACTGGTCGAGACCATCTTCGACACGGTCAAGCGGCTCAACCGCGAGGAAGGCGTGTCGTTCCTGCTGGCCGAACAGAACACCAACATGGCGCTCAAGTACGCCACCTACGGCTACATCCTGGAAAGCGGCCGGGTCGTGCTCGACGGCGATGCCGAGACGCTCGCCAGCAACGAGGACGTCAAGGAATTCTACCTCGGGCTCTCGGCCGGCGGACGCAAGAGCTACCGCGACGTCAAGCACTACAAACGCCGCAAGCGCTGGCTGGCATGAGCGGCGCGGCCGACCATTTCGACGCTCTGGAAACCCGCGATCCGGCGACGCGCGAGACCGAGCTGATGGCCGCCCTGCGCCGCCAGCTGGCCCACGCCAAGGCCGAAGCACCGGGCTTCGCGCGTATCCTGCGCGACGTCGAGCCGGCGGCGGTCACCGACCGCGCGGCGCTGGCCCAGCTGCCGGTCACCCGCAAGTCGGACCTGATCGCGCTGCAACGGGACGACCCGCCGTTCGGCGGCCTGAACGCCGGCCCGGCGGGGCGGATCTTCGTCTCGCCGGGACCGATCTACGAGATGGAGTCGGCCGACAGCGGCTTCTGGCGGCTCGAGCGCGCGCTCCACGCCGCCGGGTTCCGCGCCGGCGACCTGGTGCACAACAGCTTCGCCTACCACTTGACCCCGGGCGGCTGGATGCTCGACGGCGGCGCCCGGGCCCTGGGCTGCGCCGTGATCGCGGCGGGCGTCGGCAACAGCGAGCAGCAGGTCCAGGCCATTGCCCACCTGCGCCCGAGCGGCTTTACCGGAACACCCGATTTTCTCAAGGTGCTACTCGACAAGGGCGCCGAGCTCGAGCTCGACTGCAGCAGCATCAAACGGGCGCTGGTGTCCGGCGGTGCGCTGTTCCCGTCGCTGCGCCAGGAATACCTCGACCGCGGCGTGACCACCTTGCAGTGCTATGCGACCGCCGACCTCGGCCTGATCGCCTACGAAAGCCTGCCGCCGGACGGCGGCATCGGCGAGGGCATGGTGGTCGACGAAGGGCTGATCGTCGAGATCGTGCGGCCCGGCACCGGCGACCCCCTGCCCGACGGCGAGGTCGGCGAGGTGGTGGTGACCACCCTCAACCCCGACTACCCGATGATCCGCTTGGCGACCGGCGACCTGTCGGCCGTGCTGCCCAGCGCCAGCGCCTGCGGCCGCACCAACATGCGGCTCAAGGGCTGGATGGGGCGGGCCGATCAGGCGACCAAGGTGAAGGGCATGTTCGTGCAGCCGGCACAGATCGACGTCGTGGTCAAGCGGCACCCGGAGATCGTCAAGGCGCGGCTCTTGGTCGAGCGCGACGGCGAAAGCGACGTCATGACGCTTCGTTGCGAGGTCGCCGAGGGCAGCGGAGCGCTGGCCCGGGCGATCGCCGAAACGCTGCAGGCCGCGTGCAAGGTGAAAGGCGGCGTGACATTCGCCAAGCCCGGCGAATTGGCCAACGACGGCAAGGTGATCGACGACCTGCGAAGCTACGAATAGCGGGCCTGCCGGCGCCGGGTCGCTTCCCAATTGCCGTGCAGGAGAAATCACATTTTCGCCCCAATTGCGGCTAAGTCCGACCAGAATTGACCTCGATATTCATGGTTACGGAGACTTCCCCTCTCTGTTCGAGGTGGCCAGCCGGCCTCTACCAATTGCCCCCCATCGGCTGGGAACTTAGGACGGTCACCGGCCCCGACCCCGGTGGCCGTCCTTGCCTTCCAACACAAGAGTGCCCGGTCGTCGCGCCAAAGGCCGGATTTGGCCGCCGCCCCGTGATCTGCTATATCGGGCGTCCCGCCGCGCCGCCGCCCGAGAACCAGCCTTGCACCTTGACTCCCAACCCTTTGGAACCTTTTGGGCATGAGCCTCTTCGAAGGCCGTGAGCTGATCTGCATTCGCGGCGAGCGCCGGGTCTTCGCCGGGCTCGATTTCTCGCTGCCGGCCGGCGGCGCCCTGCTGCTCACCGGTCCGAACGGCAGCGGCAAGTCGAGCCTGCTGCGGCTCATGGCGGGGCTGCTCAAGCCGGCCGCGGGCGCCCTGCTGTGGAACGGCGCGCCGGTCGGTGCGGAGCCCGAGGACCACCGGGCCCGCTTGCACTATCTGGGCCATCAGGACGGCGTCAAACCGGTTCTGAGCGCGGCCGAGAACCTGGTCTTCTGGTCGGGCCTGCGCGGCGCGACAGCCGACGGCGTGGCGGACGCACTGGCGCGGTTCGATCTCGGCAACCTGGCCGCCGTCGCCGGACGGCTGCTCTCCGCCGGGCAGAAGCGGCGCCTGGCGCTCGCCCGCCTGCTCGCCGCGCCCGCCGAACTGTGGCTGCTCGACGAGCCGGGCGTGGGGCTGGACGCCGCATCGCTCGATCGATTGGGCGGCGAGATCGCGCGGCATCGCAAGGACGGCGGGCGGATCGTGGCCTCGACCCACGGCGACCTGCCGATCGGGCAAACCGAAACCCTGGCGCTCGACGACTTTGCCGCCGGCCCGGCGATGGAATCGGACTGGTGACCGCGTTCCTCGGCGTGCTGGGCCGCGACCTGCGCCTGGCATTGCGCCAGCTCTCGGACGCCAGCCTGGTGGTCATGTTCTTCGTGATCTGCGCCGCGCTGTTCCCCTTCGCCGTCGGGCCGGAGCCCAACCTCTTGGCGCGCATCGCCCCCGGCGTGATCGCCGTGGCCGCCCTGCTGTCGGTCCTGCTGTCGCTGGAACGGCTGTTCCTGGCCGACTACGAGGACGGCAATCTGGAACTCCTTGTGCTCTCGCCGGCGCCGCTCGAGGTGATCGTCCTGGCCAAGGTGCTGGCCCACTGGTGTACCACCGGCCTGCCGCTGATCGTCGCCGCGCCGCTGATCGCCCTGCTCTACGACATGCCGGCGGCCGGCCTGCCGGTCATGCTGGCCGCCCTGGCCCTGGCGACGCCCAGCCTCAGTCTGATCGGGGCGATCGGCGCGGCGCTCACGCTCGGCGCGCGGCGCGGCGGTGTGCTGATCCTGCTGCTGGTCCTGCCGCTTTGCATCTCGGTGCTGATCTTTACCGTGGCCGCGATCGACGCCGCCTTGGCAAGCCTCGCGGCCAAGCCCCACCTCAGCATTCTAGGGGCTTTGCTGCTCGCGGCCTTGCCGTTGGCGCCCTGGGCCAGCGCCGCGGCCTTGCGCCTGGCGCTGGAGTGACGGCACCGCACCGGCCCGGGGGCGCGGCCGCGCGCCGCGTTGCCGAGCCGAACCGCGCGGGCGGCCTCGCTAGTTGCTGGTGGGTTCGGCAGAACCGCCGGACAACTCGTCACCGAATAGGAACATGACGCTGCCAGGAACGATGATCGCCGCGATGACGCACCAGGCTATGTCGACGCCCCAGCCGTACATCCAGGACAGGAGCATGGATTTGTAACCGACGATGTCAACCGCGATGATGGCAAGGCAAAGAAACAGCAGGGACGCGCCGAAGCTTTTCATCAGGGCTTCCTCTCTCGAGAGTTATTCTGGCGCCCGCGAAGGGACGCCTTTTCGGCATCCAGTAGTTTCTCGTAAAGCGACTAATAAGTCCTTTTTATACATCCTTAACGAATCGCCAGGACGTCACGGCAATTCGCGCGAAATGCGCGTCGAATGTTCCGGGTTTTGCGCTAGATCAGGGCAGGCCGCGCCGAAATAAAGAATTTTGCCGCGCGACAGCTCTCCACTATCTATAACACTGCCATGATGTTGCACCGCTTCGCCAACCCGACCCGCTTCCTGCGCCTGGCCGACAAGGTTCTGCCCTGGAGCGTGCTCCTGACCGTCGCGCCGCTGGCCGTTGGGCTCTATCTGGCGCTTTTCGTCGCGCCGCCGGACTATCAGCAGGGCGAAAGCGTGCGCATAATGTATGTCCATGTGCCGGCCGCCTGGATGGCGCTGTTCGTCTACACCAGCATCGCCATCGCCAGCGCGGTGGCACTGATCTGGCGCCATCCCCTGGCGGATCTGGCGGCCAAGGCCTCGTCGCCGATCGGTGCCGGTTTCACTTTCCTGGCGCTGGCCACCGGCTCGCTGTGGGGCAAGCCCATGTGGGGCGCCTGGTGGGTCTGGGACGCGCGCCTGACCTCGGTGCTGGTGCTGTTTTTTCTCTACCTGGGCCACATGGCCCTGATGAACGCTTTCGACGATCCGGTCCGGGGCCGCCGGGCCGCCGCAATCCTGGCGCTGGTCGGCTTCGTCAACGTGCCGATCATCAAGTTCTCGGTCGAGTGGTGGAACACGCTGCACCAGCCGGCCAGCGTGCTGCGCCTGGACGGCCCGTCGATACATCCGGACATGCTCTGGCCGCTGCTGCTGATGGCGACGGGCTTCACCTTTTACTACGTCACGCTGCTGCTGATACGGGTGAAGAGCGAATTGATCGCCGCGCGGGTCCGGGTCCTGAGCATGAGCGGTCTGAATGCGCCGTGACCGACGAATGTTATAGTCACCGACACAAGGGTCGTGAGAGCATACAAGTCCGGTACCGGCCGCTGGACGACGGAAGGCGTTAGATGGAAGAGATCGAGACGTTCCTGGCGATGGGCGAGCATGGCGCCTTTATTTGGCCGGCCTACGCGCTGACCGCCGCGGTCATGATCGGCTTCGCGGTCTCCAGTTGGCGCGACCTGCGGGCGCGACGGAAAGCCTTGCGCGCGCTCGAGGCCGCGGCGCCGGAACGCGGCCGGCGCGGCGGCGAGGCCGCGCCATGACACGCAAAAAGCGCAGGCTGATCGTGATCGGCAGCGGCATGGTGATGCTCTTCGCGGCCGCCGCCCTGGTGCTGAACGCCTTCCAGGACAGCCTGGTGTTCTTTCGCAGCCCCAGCGACCTAGCCGAGCAACCGCCGCCGCGGGACCGGGCCTTCCGCCTCGGCGGTCTGGTCGAGGAGGGGTCGGTGACCCGCCAGGGCGACGGCCTCACCATCGAGTTCCGCGTCACCGATCTGGCGCATTCGGTGCCGGTGACCTACCGCGGCATCCTGCCCGACCTGTTCCGCGAGGGCCAGGGCGTGGTCGCCGAAGGCCGCCTGCGGGACGACGGTGTGTTCGTGGCCAACGAGGTGCTGGCCAAACACGACGAGAACTACATGCCGCCTGAGGTCGCCGAAGCGCTCAAGAAGTCCGGCCAATGGCGCGATGGGGAGAGCAGCCAATGATACCCGAAGTCGGTCACTTTGCCATGATCCTGGCGTTGCTGGTCGCCCTCGTTCAGGGCTGCGTGCCCATGGCCGGCGCGGCGCGCGGCAACGACAACTGGATGGCGCTGGGCCAACCGGCGGCGATTCTCCAGCTGCTGCTGATCGCCACGGCGTTCTTCGCCTTGATGCAGGCCTATGTGGTCTCCGACTTCACCGTGCTGAACGTCGTGAACAACTCGCACTCGGCCAAGCCGCTGCTCTACAAGATCAGCGGCGTGTGGGGCAACCACGAGGGCTCCATGGTGCTCTGGGTTTTGATCCTGGCCCTGTTCGGGGCCGCGGTCGCGAGCTTCGGCGGCAACCTGCCGCCAACCCTGCGCGCCCGCGTGCTGTCGGTGCAGGCCTGGATCGCGGTCGGCTTCCTGGCTTTCAGCCTCTTCACCTCGAACCCCTTCGAGCGGGTCTTCCCGCCGCCGCTCGACGGCCGCGACCTCAACCCGCTATTGCAGGACCCGGGCCTCGCCTTCCACCCGCCGATGCTCTACACCGGCTACGTCGGACTTTCGATCGCTTTTTCCTTCGCCATCGCCGCGCTGATCGAGGGCCGGGTCGATGCCGCCTGGGCCCGGTGGGTCCGGCCCTGGACCTTGGCCGCCTGGTGTTTCCTGACCGCCGGCATCGCGCTGGGCAGCTGGTGGGCCTACTACGAGCTGGGCTGGGGCGGTTGGTGGTTCTGGGACCCGGTCGAAAACGTCTCCTTCATGCCCTGGCTCATGGCGACCGCCCTGCTGCACTCGTCGGTCGTGGTGGAGAAGCGCGATTCCCTGAAGGTCTGGACCATTCTGCTCGCGATTCTGGCTTTCTCGTTGTCGCTGATCGGCACCTTCATCGTCCGCTCGGGGCTGATCACCTCGGTCCATTCCTTCGCCAGCGATCCGGCGCGCGGGCTCTTCATCCTGCTGCTGCTGTGCCTGACCATCGGCGGCTCGCTGCTGCTCTTCGCATTCCGCGCGCCGGCGCTCAAGCCCGGCGGCCTGTTCGCGCCGGTCAGCCGCGAAGGCGGGCTGGTGCTCAACAACCTGCTGCTGGCAACGGCGACGGCAACGGTCCTGCTCGGCACGCTTTATCCGCTGTTCTTGGAAGCGCTCGGCGGCGGCCGGGTTTCGGTCGGCGCGCCGTTCTTCAACCTGACCTTCGTGCCGCTCATGGTGCCGCTGGTGGTCGCCATGGCGGCCGGACCTCTGTTGGCCTGGAAGCGGGCCGATCTGGCCGGTGTCCTGGCCAAGCTCAAGCTGGCCGCCGGCGTCACGGTCGCGGTCGGGCTCACCACCCTCTATCTCGAGCGGGGCGGGCCGGTGCTCGCGGTGCTCGGCATGGCGCTCGCCGCCTGGCTGTTCTTCGGCACGCTGACCGAGTGGGCCGAAAGGGTGAAGCTGCTGCGCGTGCCGCTCGGCGAGAGTCTGTCGCGGGCGCGCCGCCTGCCGCGATCGGCCTACGGCATGACCCTGGCGCACGCCGGACTGGCCATAGCGATCGCCGGCATGACCGCCTCCGCTGCCTGGAAGGGCGAGGTGATCACGGTGCTGCGCCCGGGCGAAAGCGTCGAGCTGGCCGGCTACAGCTACCGGCTGGACGGCGTCGAGCGGCTTCCGGGACCAAACTACACCAGCGATACCGCGACTTTCTCCGTGACCCGAGGCGGCCGGCCCTACGTTGTGCTGAGGCCGGAAAAGCGGCTCTATCCGGTGCAGAACATGCCGACCACCGAAGCGGCCATCCACACCACGGGCTTGCGCGACCTCTACGCCGTGATCGGCGACCCCGACGGCGCCGGCGGTTGGACCGTACGCATCTATCACGAACCCCTGGTGCCCTGGATCTGGATCGGCTGTCTGGTCATGGTGCTGGGCGGCGCGGTCTCCTTGAGCGACCGGCGGCTCAGGATCGGTGCGCCGACGCGCCGTGCCAGGCGCGCCACCATGGCCAAGGCGTAAGTCATGGCGGAGACCGTGACCAGCAACCGGGCGTTTTTTCTCCTGCCGGCGCTGATTTTCGCCGTGATCGTCGGCTATTTCCTATGGGGTCTGAATCCGGCGCGCGACCCCAGCCGCGTGCCCTCGGCGCTGGTCGACAAGCCGGTCCCCGCCTTCGACCTCGCGCCGCTCGAGGGTACCGGCAAACCGGGCCTGCAAACCGCGGACCTGAGCGACGGCCAGGCGACCCTAGTCAACTTCTTCGCGTCCTGGTGCCTGCCGTGCCGCGCCGAACACCCGCTGCTGATGCGCCTGGCCGAAGAGGAGCGGGTCCGGCTGGTCGCGATCAACTATAAGGACGAAACGGCGGATGCGGTCCAATGGCTGTCGTCGCTCGGCGATCCCTACGCCCGGATCGGCGTGGACCGCAGCGGGCGCACCGCCATCGACTGGGGCGTTTCGGGCGTGCCCGAGACCTTCGTGATCGATGGCGAGGGGCGAATCCGCTATCAGCATATCGGGCCGATCCATCCGCAGCAGCTCGAGGATACGATTCTGCCGCTGGTCGAAAGCCTGGCACGATGAAGTTGAAAGCATTCGGCTTGGCCCTGTTGCTGTTTGCCCTCGCCGCGCTCTTCCCCATGCCGGGTGGCGCGGTGCTGCCGGACGAGGTGCTCGACGACCCGGCGCTGGAAGCCCGCGCCCGCGAGCTGTCCCGCGAGATCCGCTGCCTGGTGTGCCAGAACGAATCGATCGACTCGTCGAATGCCGAGCTGGCCCGTGACCTGCGCATCCTGGTGCGCGAGCGGCTGACGGCCGGCGACAGCGATCAGCAGGTGCTCGACTATCTGGTCGCGCGCTACGGCGACTACGTGCTGCTGCGTCCACCGGTCAAGCCGGCGACCTACCTGCTATGGTTCGGCCCGGCGCTGCTCCTGCTGCTGGGCGGCGCCGCGGTGGTGCGCTACTTCCGCCCGCGGCGTGGCAATCCGCCCGCAGCGGCGGCCCCGCTGAGCGATCATGAGCGCACGCGGCTTAAAGCCCTGCTCGAAAAGAGCGCGACCCGGGACTCGCCGGACCGCGAGCGACTGTCATGATCTTCTGGGCGTTCGCCGGCTTACTGACCGCCGTCGCGGTCGGCCTGCTGCTGCTTCCCCTGTTGCGGCGGACCGGCGAAACCCTGCCGCGCCAAGCCTACGACCTGAACGTCTATCGCGATCAGTTGGGCGAGGTGGAGCGCGACCTCGATCGGGGTGTTTTGACCGAGGATCAGGCCGCGGCCGCGCGGACTGAAATCGAGCGCCGCCTGCTGGGCGCCGCCGAGCGGCAACCGGAAACGGCCAGGGAGGTTCGCGGCAAGGGGCCGAGCAGCCGGCGAGCCGGACTGCTCGCAGCCGGCCTGGCGCTCGGCCTGCCGGCCGGTGCGTTCTCGCTCTACCTGCTCATTGGCGCGCCGGGCGTGCCCAGCATACCTCTGGCTGAGCGGGCCACCACCGCCGACGACCCGACCGACATGGCGACGCTGGTCGAGCGGCTGGCCAGGCGCCTGGCGGCGAACCCCGAGGATCCGCAAGGCTGGCGCCTGCTCGCGCGCTCCTACGGCCAATTGGGCCGGTTCGATGAGGCCGCCGCCGCCTTCCGCCAGGCGATCGCCCGGGGCGGCGAAGACGCCGAAACCTGGGCCAGCCTAGGCGAGATGCTGACCGCGGCGACCGGCGGCCTGGTAACGCCGGAAGCCCGGCAAGCCTTCGCGACCGCGCTAAGGCACAACCCCGACGATCCGCGGGCCCGCTACTATGGCGGCCTGGCCTTTGCCCAAGACGAGCGCTTCCAGGACGCGCTTGGGGTCTGGCAATCGCTGCAGGCCGACTCGCCGCTCGACGCGCCCTGGCGCAACCTGTTGGAGCAGCAGATCGCCCGCACCCAGGCGGCGCTCGGCATCGAAGGTGGCGGCGCCCCGACGCCCGCCCCGGCACCCGGCCCGACCGCCGAGGATCGGGCCGCCGCGGCCGACATGACGGCGGACGAACGAGCCGCCTTCATCCGCTCCATGGTTGACCGGCTGGCGACTCGCCTGGAAAACGAGCCGGACGACCTCGACGGCTGGCTGCGCCTGACCCGGGCCTACACCGTGCTGGGCGAGCGCGACAAAGCAACCGAAGCGCTGGACCGAGCCACTGAGCTCGCGGCAAAGTTGCCGGCCGACGCGCCGGAGCGCAAGGCCATAGAGAGCGCGCGCGCGGCCTTGGCACGGGACGGCTAGCACGGCGCCAAGCCTTTCGGTCGAACGCTAGCAAGTTGCCCGAGCCCAGCTTGATTTTGCTTTGCAAGGGCGGTGAAAGCTGTCTACCCTTTGGCCAACCAAGATCAAAGACGACAGGGGGATCTAGGACGATGGCGGAAGCAGGCGCCGTCGGCAACGGCGCTCAGCCGGCCCTGGTTGCCGAGGATATCCATAAGAGCTTCGGCGACCTGGAGGTTCTGAAAGGCGTTTCGGTCACCGCCCATGAAGGCGATGTGATCGCCATGCTGGGCTCGAGCGGCTCGGGCAAAAGCACCTTCCTGCGCTGCGTCAATCTGTTGGAAACGCCGAACGCCGGGACCATCACGGTGGGCGGCGAGACGCTCCGCCTCAAGCCCGACCGCCACGGGGTTCTGGCCGCCGAGGACCCCCAGCAGATCCAGCGGATCCGCACCCGCCTGGCTATGGTGTTCCAGAGCTTCAACCTGTGGTCCCACATGACCGCGCTGGAGAACGTCATCGAGGCGCCGATCCACGTGCTCAAGCTGTCGAAGGCCGAGGCCATGGAGCGGGCCGAGGCGATCCTGCACAAGGTCGGCGTCTACGAGCGCCGCAGCTACTACCCCTCGCACATGTCCGGCGGCCAGCAACAGCGCGTGGCGATCGCCCGCGCGCTGGCCATGGAGCCGACCGTGATGCTGTTCGACGAGCCGACCTCGGCACTCGATCCCGAGCTGGTCGGCGAGGTGCTGAGGGTCATGCGCAGTTTGGCGGAAGAAGGCCGCACCATGGTCGTGGTGACTCACGAGATGGGGTTTGCCAAGGAGGTTTCCTCCGAAACCATCTTCCTGCACGAGGGCCGGATCGAGGAACGCGGCCCCCCGAAGGAGGTTTTTCACAGCCCGCGCTCCGAACGATTCCGTCAGTTCCTGGCCGGCAACCTGAAATAGGACTTTCGATATCAAGCGGCGGACCGAACGGTCGGCCCGCCAACAACAACCGCGTTAAGACAACAACCGCAGACAGACATGGAGGAACCAGTGAGAAAGCTTATTGCGTCAATCTTCGTTGTGGCGCTGGCCTTGGCCGGAAGCCATGCCGAGGCAAAGGACTGGAAAAAGATCCGTATCGGCGTCGAGGGCGCCTACCCGCCGTTCAGCGAGGTCGGTCCGGACGGACAGTTGAAAGGCTTCGACATCGATATTGCCAATGCGCTGTGCGCCGAAATTAAGGCCGAGTGCACCCTGGTGCCGCAGGATTGGGACGGCATCATCCCGGCGCTGCTGGCACGCAAGTACGACGCCATCATCGCCTCGATGTCGATCACCGAGGATCGCAAAAAGAAGGTCGCCTTCACCAAGAAGTACTATAACACGCCGGCCAAGTTCGTGCGCAAGAAGGGTTCGGGCATCGAGATCTCGAAGGCCGGCCTGAGCGGCAAGACCGTCGGGGTGCAGCGCGCCACGATCCACGACAACTTCATCACCGGCGAATTCGGCGACACGGTGAACATCAAGCGCTATGCCACCCAGGACGAGGCCTATCTGGATGCCGTGGCGGGCCGCGTCGATCTGCTGCTGGCCGATTTTATGGCCATAGAAGAAGGGTTCCTGAAAACCGACTCCGGCAAGGACTTCGAGTTCGTCGGGCCCGGCTACAGCGACCCGAAATACTTCGGCGAGGGCGCCGGCATCGCTATCCGCAAGCAGGATAAGGATCTGGTGGAAAAGATGAACGCCGCGATCGACGCTATCCGTGCCAACGGCACCTACGAGAAGATCAACGGCAAGTACTTCGCCTTCGACGTCTACGGCGCGGACTGAGCCGCAACGCCGTGTCGGGATGACGCCGCCGTTCGAGGGATCGGACGGCGGCGTTTCCGTCGGGGAGAGACGCGCTTGAAGGCGATCATCGTCGGCGCGGAGATCATCGGCCCGGCGACCGCCTGGGCGCTCAAGCGCCGCGGGCACGCGGCGACGGTCCTTGATCAGGGGCCGAGGCCCAACCCGCTCGGCTCCTCGTTCGACCAGCAGCGCATGACCCGGCTGTTCTACGGCGACCTGCCCGCGTACGGGCCCATGGTCGAGGCCGCCTTCGAGGCCTACGAGCTACCGCGGCGCGCCGGCCACGATTTCTCCATTCTGACACCCGCTCAGGTCCGGCATCGCCACCCGGTCCTGACCGGCCACGAGCTCAGGTTCGGCATCCACACGAAGCGCGGCGGCGTACTTTTGGCCGAACCTATCGTTGCCGGCCCGGCGCGCCGGCTGGGCGATTCGCTGCGGCCCGAAACCAAGGTCGCGGCGATCGACCCGGAAAGCGCCCGCGTGATCCTGGCCGACGGGACCGCGCTCGAGGCCGACCGACTGGTGGTTGCCGCCGGGCCCTGGATCGGCGAGCTGGTGCCAGACCACGCCCGGCGCGTGACCAGCTATCGCCAGGTCGCGGTCTACCTCGCGCCGCCGGGGCGGTTGCGGGACGCCTGGCAGAAGATGCCGGCCGTGGTCGACCTGGGCGGCAGCGACGAGCTCTACCTCGTCCCGCCGCCCGCCGGCACCGACCTCAAGGTCGGCTTCGGGCGCTACAAAACGTCCGGCCCGCCGGACCGCGAGCGTGAGATCGCCCCGAAGGATATGACCGGTTGGGCGGCCGGGCAGGCGCCGCAGCTCGGCGTGCCGGCACCGCGGTGGACAGACCCGGGTTCTCGGTTATGCTAGCGAGTAGGAAGGCACTGGGGGAGTAGGGATGTTCGATCTACACGGCTATTTTCCGCTGATTCTCGACGGCATGAAACTGACCGTCGCGGTCGCGCTTCTGTCCTTGGCGATTGCCATGGTCCTGGGCATGCTGGGCGCCCTGGCGAAGCTGTCGAAGTCGAAGACCGCCCGTCTGGTCGCCGGCATCTACACCACCATCATCCGCGGCGTGCCCGATCTGGTGCTCATGACCCTGATCTTCTTCGGCGGCCAGATGGCGGTGAACAACCTGGGCGACACCTTCGGCTGGGACTATATCGACGTCGACCCCTTCACCGCCGGCTTCCTCTCGATCGGTTTCATCTTCGGCGCCTATATGACCGAGACCTTCCGGGGCGCGATCATGGCCGTGCCGCGCGGCGAGATCGAGGCCGGGCAAGCCTATGGCATGACCCCGGTGCAGTGCTTTTTGCGGATTACGCTGCCGCAGATGGTGCGCCACGCCCTGCCCGGGTTCGGCAACAACTGGCTGGTGTTGGCCAAGACCACGGCCCTGGTCTCGGTGATCGGCCTGCACGACATGGTCTACAACGCCCAGCTGGCCGGCGGCTCGACGCGCCAACCCTTCACCTTCCTGTTGGTCGTGGCCTTCCTCTTCCTGATCATCACCGCGGTCTCCGACGTCGTGCTGCGCTGGGCCAACCGACGCTACAGCGTCGGCGTGCGGAGGGCCTGAGCCATGGACGATTTCGCGGTCGTCATCGATAATCTGCCGCTCTATCTCGAGGGATTGTGGGTCACCATACAGCTCGTGGTCATGGCGCTCGCGCTCGGCCTTTGCCTGGCGGTTCCCATGGCCGTCCTAGCCGCCTCCCGGAACCCGCTGATCGCCGGCCTGCCGAAGGCCTACATCTACTTCTTCCGCGGCACACCGCTTCTGGTTCAGGCCTTCCTGATCTACGCCGGCGCCGGCCAGTTCGAGGCGGTGCGGGAGAGCTTCCTGTGGCTGGTCCTGAAGGAGGCCTATTGGTGCGCCTTGATCGCCTTCGCACTCAATACCGCCGCCTATACCGCGGAGATCCTGCGCGGCGCCATCGAGCAGACCCACTTCGGCGAGATCGAGGCGGCCCGTGCCTGCGGCATGTCCAGGGGCCTGATGCTGCGCCGGATCATCCTGCCCAGCGCCTTTCGCCGCGCCCTGCCCGCCTACGGCAACGAGGTCATCTTCATGCTGCATGGCAGCGTCATCGCCGGCGTCATTACCGTGGTCGACCTGTTCGGCGCCGCGAAGATCGTCAACTCGCGGCACTTCGTGCCCTTCCAGTCCTTTATCGTTGCCGGCCTCTTCTATCTCGGCATGACCTTCCTGATCGTGTGGCTCTTCAAGCAGGCCGAGCACCGCTGGCATGCCCATCTGAGGCCGCGCGAGACCTGATCGACGGCACACGCCGCGCGGTTTTCCCGCGGCGGCGCGATGGCCGTGCGCCGCTGTCGATTGCGACGGTCGGCGAGAAGTTAGGCCGCGGTCAGTTCCGGCAAGGCGCGCGACAGGGTTTCCACCACCTGGTCCGGCTCGCCCTCGAACTTCAGGCCGACGGCGTTGCCTTCCTGCCAGATCACCCGGCCATCGAGATGGCCGAAATGGTAGGAATGCAAGGTGACCGGATAGCTGCGCTCGAACGGCACGGCCATGCGCAGCAGGGCTCCCGTCAGCCCGAGGTTCAGCACGACGCAGTCGGCGACCTGGCCGCCGCATTCAAGGCTTGCCGCCCAGAGTACGGCTGCCCGCTGCTGGCGGCGCCGGTCGTCGTCGGGGATTTGCCGCTCGGCGGCTGTCTCGTTGGTTGCCTGCATCGTTCGTCACGCCAAATGAATTAAAGATCGGATTTAGATTAATTTGTCAAAATTTCGAAAGTGTTAACCATGGCGGCGCGGAGTCGGTTTTAGATTTTACTAGCTGTGCCAAGTATAAGTTCCACCTGCCGGGCGGCCCGGGGAGGGCGCCGCGTTGCGCCCCGGAAGCCTTTGCGGCCGACCTTATAGTCAGATTCAGGGCCGGGATCGAACATCCGAATTCATGCCGGCGGATTGCCGGAGGCGCAATATGCGAGCGTGCGGCGGCAATAGTTTCGCCACCATCGCTAGCACATCACTCTGTGACGTCACGCGGAATATTTGGACAGCTCATGGGCCCGAGAATCTTGATCTTAAATTACTCATAGAAATCTATTAGCGCCGATAGCTATTTCTAACAAAATCCTATCGCAATTGCGAAAAGGTTACTAATTCGTAAACAAAGATAATTGACAATTTCTTAAAACTCATTACTCTTTTATAGAACAGCGCTGGGGTAAGAACGAATCTTTGCTCGGTCGGAATCCTTAGGAGGGCAAGATGGACTTAGGCGATAAGGTACATGTCGTCTTGGAGGTTACAGGCGAAGTGGTCGGACGAACCTTCGAGCAGGACCCGAAAGTGGACTTGAAACTACCCTGGGGCATGCTGAACGGCCTGCCGCTTTCCGTGTTGAAGCAGGTTGATTCGAAGGACGAGGTTCCGTCCAACGTGACCCAGATCCGTCAAGTGGTACAAAAGCGCCGGCGCCAGGTTCGCGCCGCCAGCTAGTGTCGCTCAAGACAACGCGCGCGTGGTGACACGGGCCCGGCAACGGAAGCCCGGGCCCGGTCGCCGGGCCGTAGCACGAACAATCCGAAATCAAGAACGGCGCCAAGGCGCTCGGCTTGGCCCGGGCGCGGCCGCTTTTGGCGACCCCGCCTCATCGGGCAGCGGCTCGATACATAGATAATTAAGCATATATACTTAGTTGATACTGGAATTATACTTGAATATTCCAGACAAAATCGTATTTTCTCGAAAAATTAAATATAAAATTTAAGTCGTCGGCAACAGGTCTATTGTAAAATTCTTTCACATTGAGGCCTCTTAGAGGCCGACGATTGCGGCTTCGAAAGTCGCCAGTGACGGTAAGGGGAGGTCAGGAAAATGGCAGAGCATTCCGCGCCGCAGACCTTGGAGACCCGTAGCTACCAGGAACAGCTGGCTCACAGCCTGCTCAATTGCCTCGGTTGGGAAGAGGCGGTCCACGCTTGTCAGGCCAATACCTGGGACGGCGTACTCGCCGTGCTGATGCAGCAGCAGCACAAGAGCTGACGCCGGGTCTCGGTACGCCAAGAGCCCCGCGCTCCCGACGGGCGCGGGCGCCGTTCGAAATCCCTTGACCGTTCAAAGCTCGCCACGGCGCTAGAATGCGCTGGCGCCGCTGTCCACCGGGATCACCGCGCCGTTCACCAGGCTACTTTCCGGCGAAGCCAGGAAGACCGCCATCCAGGCAACCTCCACCGGCCGGCCGGTGCGAACCGGGCGCGCCGGGTTGGTGCCGTCGTCGTCGCCAGTCATACCCATGGAGCGGGTCCGCTCGGTCAACACGGCGCCGGGCGCTATGGCGTTGACCCGGATCTTCCAGGGCGCGCACTGCATGGCGAGCGCCTTGGTCAGGGTCAGCACGCCGCCCTTGGCCGAGGTGTAGGCATCGGCGCCGCGCGTGCCCTTCATGGCGCGGATCGAGGTGGTGTTGATGATCGAGCCGCCGCCGGACGCGCGCAGATGCGGTATGGCGAAACGGCAGCCGAGGAAGGTGCCGTAGAGATCGACGTTGATGGTGCGCCAGAATTCCGCCAGCGGGATGTCGAGCACGCTGCCGTCGCGCGCCGAGGCACCGCCGGCGTTGTTGTAGAGAATGTCGAGGCCGCCGAAAGCCGCGGCCGCCTGCCCGATGGACGCTTCGATGCTTTGCGGATCGGCCACGTCGGTCTCCAGGAACAGGGCTTCGCCACCGGCCGCGTTGGCCGCCTCGGCGGCACGTTGGCCGCCCGCCACGTCGATGTCCGCGAGCGCCACCTTGGCGCCTTCTCGGACGAAGAGTTCCGCCGCAGCGGCGCCGATGCCGGCGCCGGCGCCGGTTATGAAAGCCCGTTTTCCCTCCAGTCGCCCCATGGCAATCGCTCCAACTCTGTTGCCGAGCCGATCGTTCCGCTAGATTAGCAGGTTCGGCGTGCGCCGGGCGCGATGGAATGTCGGATGCGGCCGGCCGATCGCGCGAGAATTTGACCTGGGTCATTTGGCGCGCCGACGGCTCGGGCGATAGTCCGGGAAGCGGCAACTAGCGAGGACCGGAAGGTGTTGGCCACCGCCGGCGATCCGACACAGCAAACCGACAAGCACCTGGTCGCCGACCAGAGCGAAGTGGCAGCCTTCCTTTCGCGGCCGGCAACCCATGGCGGCGCGGCGGTCGAGCGGATCGACACTCACGGCGCCATGGTCTTTCTGGCCGGCTCGCGCGCTTACAAGGTCAAGCGCGCGGTCGATTACCCCTACATGAATTTCTCGACGCTGGCCCGGCGCCGCAGGGCCTGCGAAAGGGAAATCACGCTCAACCGGCGCAGCGCGCCCGAGCTCTACCTCGACACCGTCGCGATCCGCCGGACCGCCGAGGGCAAGCTCAGCTTCGGGGCCGAGGGCGAGGTGATCGAGTGGGCCGTGGTCATGCGGCGCTTCGATCAGGAAGGCCTGTTCGACTACCTGGTCCAGGCTGGCGGCCTGACGCCCGAGCGCCTGACGCGACTGGCCGACAAGATCGCCGATTTCCACGCCCGCGCCGAACCGGTCAAGGCGCAGTTCGGCGATCTGCGTTGGGTGTTCGAGGAGAACGCGGCCGAGTTCGCGGAACGGCCGGAGCTATTTCCCCCGGCCCAGGTCGGGCGTCTGACCGGCGCCACCCAGGAGGTCTTCGGCAAGGTCGCCGGGCTGCTCTACGACCGGCGCAAGGCCGGTTTCGTGCGCCGCTGCCACGGCGACCTGCACCTGCGCAACGTCTGTCTGATCGACGGCGAGCCGACCCTGTTCGACGCCATCGAATTCAACGATGCCCTGGCTTGCATCGACGTCTTCTACGACCTGGCGTTCCTGCTCATGGACCTGGACCACCGGGGCCTCAGAGCCGAGGCCAATCTGCTGCTGAACCGCTATCTGCAACGGCGCGACGATCCGGACGGGCTCGCGGCCCTGCCCCTGTTTCTGTCGTTGCGCGCCGCCGTGCGCGCCAAGGTGAGCGTCAGCATGGCCGGCAGCCAGAGCGACCCCGCGGCGGCCCGGCGCCTGGAGCAAGAGGCCGGCGCCTACTTCGCGGAAGCGCAGGCTTATCTGGCGCCGCCGGCGGCGCGGATGATCGCGGTCGGCGGCTTGTCGGGCAGCGGCAAGTCGACCCTGGCGCGCGCCTTGGCGCCCGAGGTCGGCCCGGTCCCGGGCGCACTCCAGCTGCGCAGCGATGTGCTGCGCAAGGCCTTGTTCGGGGTCGACGAACTGACGCCCTTGCCGGCCGGTGCTTACCGCCCCGACGTGAACCAGCGTGTCTACGCGGAACTGCTCGACCGCGCGGCACGCGCGCTTCGTGCCGGTCATGCGGTGGTGGCCGATGCGGTCTTCGGGCAGCCGAAGGAACGGCAGCAGGCGTCCGCCCTGGCGAGAGCCATCGGCGTCGATTTCACCGGGCTCTGGCTCGACGCGCCGCTGGTCACGCTGTCCGAGCGCACGGCAAGGCGCCGTGGCGACGCCTCCGACGCCACGCCCGATGTCGTGGAGCGGCAAGCCGCCAGGGATACCGGCGTTATCACCTGGCACCGCCTGGACGCCTCCGGCCCGGTTGAGGCGGTCGTCGCGGCCGCGCGGCGCGTCCTGAGCGCGGCCGCTAAGCCGTAACCTCCACCAGATCCTTGTAGGCGTGCCAGGTCGCGTGCCCGATCAGCGGCAGGGTCACGACCAGGCCCAGGTACCCGGTCACAAGGCCGGCGCCGGTAAAGAGCACGATAAGACCGGCCCAAACCGCCATCGGCGCCAGGTTGTGGCGCACGGCGACGAAGCTGCTGACCGCCGCGGTGATGACGTTGATGTCCCGGTCGAGCAGCATGGGGATCGACACGGCGCTGAGCGCGAAGACCAGCGCGGCCAAGACAGCGCCGATCGCGCTGCCGACCAGGATGAAGGGAACGCTCTCGACCGAGAAGAAGACATCGGCGATGAAGTTGTTGGGGTCGGGCGGGTTCTGGCTGAAGAACAGCGCGAAAACCAGGGTCGCGACACGGATCCAGGCCAGGAGGAACAGCATCAGCAGCAGGCCCATCAGGGCGATCTGCGCCGGATTGCGGCGCCAGGCGGTCAAGGCCGGGGCGAAGCCGACCGGCTCCCCGGCGCCGAGCCGCCGGCTGACCTCGTAGAGCCCGACCGCCAGAATCGGCCCCATCAGCATGAAGCCGGCGACCAGCGGCAGCACCAGATAGAAGACGTCGAGCAGCCAGATGGCGGCGGTCAGCACCAAGCCAGCGGCGGCAAAGATCACGCCGTAGGCTAAACCGACAGCCGGCGCGCGCCGCAGATCCTGCCACCCCGCGGCCAACCAGGCCCAGGGGCGGTCCATGCCGATGCGCCGGACCTTGGGGCTGGGACCGGCAAAGACCGGAATGCTTTCGGAGGTCCCGCCTGTCTCCGCCATGGCAACGTCTCCTTATCCCCGTTTCCAGCTGATTTGCAGTCTATTCCTTTGCGCAGCATTGACCTATGTCAATGTTTACTGCAACAAGTTCGGCCAGTTTCCGGCCGGCCTGACGCGGCGCCGTGCGGACGATGCCCCGCCCGACCGCGATCGGAGGACGCGAGGACCGAAAGCGGGGAGGGGAAATGGCTGAGCGAGCCCAAGCGGCGGCGGGCGGATACAACGAAAATGTGATCCGCCTCTTCGTTATCGCGACGGTGTTCTGGGGGGTCGCGGCCTTTCTGGCCGGCATGTTCATCGCTTTTCAGCTGGCCTACCCCATATTGAACCTGGATCTCGAGTGGACCTCCTTCGGGCGGCTGAGGCCGCTGCACACTTCTGCCGCGATTTTCGGCTTTGGCGGTAACGCCCTGATCGCCACCTCGCTCTACGTGGTGCAGCGGACCTGCCGGACCGGTCTGTTCGGCGGCGAGGAAGCAGCCGCCTTCATCTTCTTCGGCTACCAGCTGTTCCTGGTGCTGGCCGGCACCGGCTATGTCTTCGGCATCACGCAGAGCCGGGAGTACGCCGAACCAGAGTGGTACGTCGACCTTTGGCTGACGCTGGTCTGGGTCGTCTACCTGATCGTATTCGTCGGCACCATCGTCAAGCGCAAGGAACCGCACATCTACGTGGCGAACTGGTTCTACCTGGCCTTCATCGTGACCGTCGCCATGCTTCACATCGTCAACAACCTGGCGCTGCCGGTATCGTGGACCGGGACCAAGAGTTACTCGCTGTTCGCCGGCGTACAGGACGCACTGACCCAGTGGTGGTATGGCCACAACGCGGTCGGTTTCTTCCTGACCGCCGGATTTCTGGGCATCATGTACTACTTCATCCCCAAGCAGGCGGAGCGGCCGGTCTATTCCTACCGCCTGTCGATCATCCACTTCTGGTCGCTGATCTTTCTCTACATCTGGGCCGGCCCGCACCACCTGCACTACACCAGCCTGCCGGACTGGTCGCAGACGCTCGGCATGACCTTTTCGGTCATGCTGTGGATGCCGTCGTGGGGCGGAATGATCAACGGCTTGATGACCCTGTCCGGAGCCTGGGACAAGCTGCGCACCGACCCGGTGCTGCGCTTCCTCGTGGTCTCGGTCGCGTTCTACGGCATGAGCACCTTCGAGGGCCCGGTCATGTCGATCAAGCCGGTCAACGCGCTCAGCCACTATACCGATTGGACCATCGGCCACGTCCATTCCGGCGCGCTCGGCTGGGTTGCCTTCGTGTCCTTCGGGGCGGTCTACTTCCTGGTGCCGCGCCTGTGGAAGCGCGAACGGCTCTACTCCGAGAAGTTGGTCAGCGTCCACTTCTGGATCGCGACCATCGGCATCGTCTTCTACATCACCGCTATGTGGGTGTCCGGAATCCTCCAGGGCCTGATGTGGCGGTCCTACGACTTCCTCGGCTTCCTGCAGTACTCCTTCGTCGAGACGGTCGAGGCGATGCATCCCTTCTACGTGATCCGGGCGCTGGGCGGCGTGCTGTTCCTGATCGGCGCGCTGATCATGGTCTACAACCTGATCCGCACCGCTCGCGGCGAGGTGCGCGACGAAGCCCGGGTCATGGCACCCATGCCGGTATCCGGGCCGACCGCCGAACCGGCCGAGTGAGGAGCGCACCATGTTCAGCCATGCGAAAATCGAAAAGAACGTCATCCTGATGCTGGTGCTGGTACTGATCACCGTGTCGATCGGCGGCCTGGTCGAGATCGTGCCCCTGTTCGCGGTCGAGTCCACGATCGAGAAGGTCGAGGGTGTCAGGCCCTATTCGCCGCTCGAGCTGCGCGGCCGCGACATCTACGTGCGGGAGGGCTGCTACACCTGCCATTCGCAGCAGGTCCGGCCGTTCCGCGACGAGGTCGAGCGCTATGGCCACTACAGCCTGGCCGCCGAATCCATGTACGACCACCCGTTCCAGTGGGGCTCGAAACGCACCGGCCCGGACCTGGCCCGGGTCGGCGGCAAGTATTCCAACGAGTGGCACGTCGCCCACATGGTCGACCCGCGCGCCGTGGTGCCCGAATCGGTCATGCCGGGCTACGGCTTCATGCTCGAGCGGCCGCTCGACACCAGCGACATAGCCGAGCGGCTCGGCGCCAACCGCGGCGTCGGCGTGCCCTACAGCGACGAGATGATCGCGAGCGCGCTTGAGGATCTTCGGACGCAGGCCGATCCGCAGGCCGACAGCGAGGATCTCCTGGCGCGCTATCCCAAGGCCGTGGTCGCCGATTTCGACGGCAACCCGGGCCGCCTGAGCGAGATGGACGCGGTGATCGCCTACTTGCAGATCCTGGGCCGCATGGTCGACTTCACCGACCTCAAGCCCGAAGACCTTCAACAGTAGGAGGGCCGCGCCATGGAGATCCTCGGCACGCTCTACGACTGGCTGCGCCCCTACTGGGTGGTCTGGATGATGCTCCTGTTCCTGGGCATCGTCGCCTGGGTGCTGTGGCCGAAGCGCAAATCCGAGATGGAGAAACACGCGCGCATCCCCCTGGAGGGCGATGACCCGAAAAGCCAAGGGGAGAAGTGAGCCATGCCGACCAAGGTCGAGAAGGACGCGATCACCGGTACGGAGACCACCGGCCACGAGTGGGACGGCATCAAGGAGCTCAACACCCCGCTGCCCAGGTGGTGGCTCTATGTGCTCTATGCCACGATTGCCTGGTCTCTTGTCTACTACGTCCTCTATCCGACGATCCCGGGCAGCAAGGGCCTTTTGGGCTATTCCCAACGGGTCGAGCTGAGCGAGAACCTGGCGCGCGCCAAGGCCCGCCAGGCCGGCAACCTGAAGCGTGTCGCGGCCACGCCGATGGCCGAGATCCGGGGCGACCCGGAGCTGCTTAACTTCGTCCTGACCGGCGGCCGCGCCGCCTTCGCCGACAACTGCGCTCCCTGTCACGCGCCCGGCGGTGCCGGCCGGCCCGAATACCCGGTGCTGGCCGACGACGACTGGCTCTGGGGCGGCGGACTGGAGCAGATCCAGCACACCATCCTCTATGGCGTGCGCAACGGACACGAGGAGGCGCGCTTCGGCGAGATGCCGGCCTTCGGCGCCGACGGACTGCTGGAAGCGGATCAGATCGAGGCAGTCGCCGACCATGTGCTCGCCCTGTCCGAGGGCGGCGCGGCGGACGGCGTCGGCGCGGAGATCTACGCCGAGAACTGCGCGGCCTGTCACGGCGCATCGGGCGAGGGCGGTCGCGATTTCGGCGCCCCGCGCCTCAGCGACCAGATCTGGCTCTACGGCGGCAAGAGGTCCGACGTTCTGGCCCAGATCAGGCGGCCGCGCCACGGCGTCATGCCCAGCTGGACCGGGCGGCTCGATGAGACGACAATCAAGATGCTGACGATTTACGTGCACGCGCTGGGCGGCGGCGAGTAGCCGGGGGCTCGCCGCTATGCGGCACTTGGAAAGCTTGGAACAGATGGCCGACACGGTCCAGGTCGAAGACGCTCTTTCGGTCGAGGCGCAGAAGCGCCAGCCGCTCTATGCCGGGCGCGTCGAGGTCTATCCGAAAGACGTATCCGGCCGCTTTCGGCGCATCAAGTGGGCCGCGCTGGTCGGGCTGCTGGCGATCTATTACATCGTGCCGTGGCTGCGCTGGGACCGGGGGGCCGAAGCGCCCGACCAGGCCGTGCTGGTCGATATGGCGCACGAACGACTCTACTTCTTTTTCATCGAGATCTGGCCGCAGGAGGTCTACTACCTGGCCGGCCTGCTGATTCTGGCCGCCGTCGGCCTGTTCCTGGTGACCTCGATCGCCGGCCGGGTCTGGTGCGGCTACAGCTGCCCGCAGACGGTCTGGACCGATCTCTTCATGTGGGTCGAGCGCCTGATCGAAGGCGACCGCAACGCCCGCATTAAGCTGGACAAGAGCGCCCCCAGCCTCGACAAGGCGGCGCGCAAGACCCTGAAGCACGCGCTCTGGCTGGTCATCGCCGCGGCGACCGGCGGTGCCTGGATCATGTATTTTAACGACGCGCCCACCGTGGTGCGGGCGATCTTCACCGGCCAAGCCTCGCCGACCGTCTACTTCTTCGCCGGTCTGTTCACGGCGACGACCTATCTACTGGCCGGCTGGGCGCGCGAGCAGGTCTGCACCTACATGTGCCCCTGGCCACGCATCCAGGCCGCCATGCTCGACGAGGACTCGCTGGTCGTCACCTACGAGAAGTGGCGCGGCGAGCCGCGCGGCAAGCACAAAAAGGGCCAGAGCTGGGACGACCGCGGCGATTGCGTCGACTGCAACATGTGTGTCGCGGTCTGCCCGACCGGGATCGACATCCGCGACGGCAACCAGCTCGAGTGCATCGGCTGCGCGCTCTGTATCGATGCCTGCAACAGTGTCATGGAGCGGGTCGGCCGGCCGGCCAACCTGATCACCTACGACACCGAACGCAACCAGCAGAACCGCGCGCTCGGCCAGCCGTCGTCCTATCAACTGGCGCGGCCGCGCACGGTGATCTATAGCCTGCTGTTCCTGGTCGTCGCCGGGGTCATGCTATGGAGCCTGATCTTCCGGCCGACCTTCGACATCAACGTGCTGCACGAGCGCAGCCCGCTGTTCGTCACCCTGTCCGACGGCGACATCCGCAACGGCTACACCATCAAGTTGCTGAACCAGACCCGCGCGGCGCGCGCCTTCGTGCTCAGCCTTGACGGTCCGCCCGCGGCCACCATGCAGGTGGTCGGGCAGCCAGGCGACGCGCACGAGGCGGTGGTGCTGAACGCGCGGGCCGATTCGGTCGCCACCTTCCGGGTCTACGTCACCCTGCCGAAAGGCGAAATGCCCGGCGACACCGTGCCGATCAACTTCGTGCTGCGCGACGAAGCCCGCGGCGAAGAATCGGTCTACCAAGCCAGCTTCCGGGGACCGGCAAGATGATCGACCGACGGCGTCTGGGCTGGGGTCCCTGGGTGTTCTTCGCCATGTTCGCCGTGGTCCTGGCGGCCAACGGCATCATGATGATCTTCGCCTTCACCAGCTGGACCGGCCTGGAGACCGTCGGCGCCTATAGCAAAGGGGTCGACTACAACCGGACGCTCGAGGCCGCCCGCGCGCAGCGGACGCTCGGCTGGCAGCTCGAATCGGTGGTCCAATCGACCGGCGCGCAGGGGGTTCGGATCGAGGTCACCCTGCGGGATCGCCGTGGTGGCGCCGTCATCCCGGACCGGGTTCGTGCCAGGCTGATACGGCCGACCCACAGCGGTCACGACACGACGGTGACGCTCGCCAAGCGCGCGGCGGGCCGCTACGGCACCGAACTCGTGCTGCCCCTGCCCGGCCAGTGGGATCTCTTGATCCTGGCCGAGCACCCGGGCGGTGTCTATCAGGCGCGGCGCCGCGTGGTGATCGAGTGATGGCGTCGCTCGGCGACACGGCCGGCGCCGCGGACCTGGCGGTCCATGCCAGGGCGCACGACAACGGCGAGCACTCGTTGGAGCTGATCGTCGAAGGTCTGCACTGCGGCGGCTGCGTGCGACGGATCGAAACCGCACTGGCGCAGCAGCCGGGCCTGAGCCTGGGCCGGGTCAACCTGACCACGCGCCGTCTGGCGTTGCGCTGGCAGGGCGCGGCGGCGCGGGCCCCTGAGCTGGCACGGGCGGTCGAGCAGCTCGGCTTCCATGTCGTGCCTTACGATGCCGAGCGGCTGCGAAGCGGCGACGCCCTAGCGGAAAAGGAGCTGCTGCGCGCGCTCGCCGTGGCCGGCTTCGCCGCCGGCAACGTGATGCTGCTGTCGGTCGCGGTGTGGGCCGGCCACGCCCAGGACATGGGTCCGGCGACCCGCGGGCTACTGCACTGGTTCTCGGCGCTGATCGCCCTGCCGGCGATCGCCTATGCCGGCCGGCCGTTCTTCCGCTCGGCCCTGGCGGCGCTCAGGGCCGGGCGGACCAACATGGATCTGCCGATCGCGCTGGCGGTGCTGCTCGCCGCCGGGGTCAGCCTGTGGGAGACCGCGGAGGGGGGGCCGCATGTCTACTTCGAGGCTGCCGTCGGGCTGCTGTTCTTCCTACTGATCGGCCGCTATCTGGACCGCCGCGCGCGCGGCAAGGCGAGAGGCGCCGCCGAGCGACTGCTGGCACTGGAAAACCGCCCGGTGACGGTGCTTCGCCCGGACGGCACGCAAGCCAGGCTGCCGGCCGAACAGATCCGCGCCGATATGACCGTCCTGGTCGCGGCCGGCGAGCGCATCGCGGTCGACGCCCGGGTCCGCGCCGGCGAGTCCGAGCTGGACAACAGCCTGATCAGCGGCGAAAGCCTGCCGGTCCCGGCCGGGCCCGGGGATCCGGTGTTCGCCGGCACGCTCAACCTGGCGGCGCCGCTTACCCTCGAGGTCACCGCGGTCGGCGGGCGCACCCTGCTGGCCGAGATCGTGCGCTTGATGGAACTGGCCGAGCAACGCAGCGCCAAGTACGTCGCACTGGCCGACCGTGTCGCGCGGCTCTACGCCCCGCTAGTCCACAGCCTTGCCCTGCTGACCTTCCTGGGCTGGGTTTTGTTCGCGGGAGTGCCCTGGCAGACGGCATTGCTGACCGCCGTCTCGGTCTTGATCATCACCTGTCCCTGCGCGCTCGGCCTCGCGGTGCCGGCGGTGCAGGTGATCGCCAGCGGGCGCCTGCTCGGCCGGGGCGTGCTGCTGAAATCGGCCACCGCGCTGGAGCGCCTGGCCACGGTCGATACTGTGGTGTTCGACAAGACCGGTACTCTGACCGAAGGCCGGCCGGAACTGCAGGGCCAGGCGCTCGACCCGGGCGGGCTCGCGCTGGCGGCCTCGCTGGCCGGCGCGAGTCGCCACCCTCTGGCGCGGGCCTTGCTGCGCGCCGCACCCGAGGTCGCGCTCGCGGAGGGCGTGCGGGAGCTGCCCGGGCGGGGCCTCACGCTGCCGACCGAGGCGGGCGAAATCCGGCTGGGCAGCCGACGCTGGTGCGGCCTGCCAGAGGACGCAAGCGCCGACGGACCGGAACTTTGGCTGACGGCGCCCGACAGCGCGCCACGGCGCTTTGCCTTCGTCGACCGGCCACGCGCGGATGCGGCCGCGGTGATCGCCGCGCTCGAGGACAGTGGACTGTCAGTCGAGCTCTTGTCCGGCGACCGCGCGGCGCCAGTCGCCCGGGTCGCCGGTGAACTGGGCATCACCAAGTGGCGGGCGGCATGCAGCCCGGCCGACAAGGTCGCCCATCTCGAAGCCCTGCGCGCGCGGGGCCAGCGGGTGTTGATGGTCGGCGACGGCCTGAACGACGCGCCGGCGCTGGCCGCCGCCTTGGTCTCGCTGTCGCCCTCCAGCGCCATCGATATCAGCCAAACGGCGGCCGACGCGGTGTTTCAGGGCCGGTCCCTGGGGCCGGTGCTGGAACTCCTGGGCGTCGCGCGGCGGGCCGAGCATCTGGTCCGGGAGAATCTTTGGCTCGCCTTCGGCTACAACGCGCTGACCATACCGCTGGCGATGGCCGGTCTGGTGACGCCCTTGATCGCCGCGATCGCCATGTCGACATCGTCGCTGGTGGTGATCGCCAATGCGCTGCGCCTCGGCCGCGCCGCGCGGGCGGGAGGCGGGCGATGAGCGGCATGCTTTACTTGATCCCGATCGCGCTCCTGCTCGGCCTGATCGGCTTGGGCGCTTTCCTCTGGTCGCTGCGTTCGGGTCAGTACGATGATCTGGACGGCGCCGCCGAGCGCATACTGTTCGACGACGAAGAGGATTCCTGAGAGGACGACTGCTGGGCCTTGATCGCCTCGGCCTGAAGGATCAAGCCGCCCGGCACGACACGCAGGATCGTGCCGAACAGCTTGTCGAACTGCCGCTGGCGTGTCGGGTTGAGCAGCGGGTGCTGGTTCGACAGGAAGGCCGCCGCGATCTCCTGCCAATCTTCTCGGGTCAGCACCTCGAGGGCGAGCGGCAGGATCTCCTGCTCCTCGCACCGCATGTGGGCCCGCTCGAACGCCACATAGCGCATCGCAACCTCATGAAACCGCCCCCTGGCGGCGGGGTCGCTGGCGTAGGCATCGAGCGACTCTCTGAGCTCGGTCATCAGTTCGATGCCTTGGGCGTGCTCGTCGCACAAGCGGTCGATCAATGGCCCGGCATCGGGCTTGCGGCGGCGAACCGCCTTGAAGAGATGCGCCTCCTCCTTCGGGTGGTGAAAGGTCTCCGGGAAGCCCTCGATGTAGTCGAGAATCAGATAGAGTACCTCGAAGTCCGGCTGCCGGCCCGCGTCCTGTGTCAACTGCTGGAGACAGGCGAGCACGAGGTTCAGCTCAAAGTGCTCGCTGCGGATGACGCTGTAAGCGAGGGGCATGGCCAAGACTCACACCTCCGCCGGCCGCTGCTCGGCCAGCCTGCGATTGCCGCTAAGATGCACACGCCGCGCCGGCACTTCCATGATTTAGATCAATCGATCGCGCGGCGGCATCGTGGCTGCGATTTGATCTCGATCAATGCTGGCAAGGACCGGCAAGCGGTAGAGTTTGCCTGTTCGCCGGTTTCCGGCCGTCGCCTATGGACCCAGGCCGCCGAACCGCTAGAGGCAGGGAGCTTGAATACCTATGCCCCTCATACGATGGACAACGGAAATGAGCGTCGGCCTGTCCGAACTGGACGACGATCACAGGACGCTCATCAAGATCATCAACCAGTTGAACGCCAACGTCGGCGAATCAATGCGGCACGAGGTCGTTCGACAATGCCTTGTGGCCCTGCAACGTTACGCGGAGTTTCATTTCGCACGGGAAGAGCGTGTGATGATCGCCTGCAATTTTCCGGGCATCGATGTTCAAAAAACCGAGCACAGGGATTTTATCAAGCAGATTCAGGAGGTGACGGAACATTTCGATGCCGACGCGGAGGCCGCTTCCACGATGATCAAGGACGAACTCCTCAGCTTTCTCCGCGAATGGCTCAACCATCACATCCTGATCGAGGACATGGCCTATCGCCCTTACGTGGAAAGCAGCACGGTGGCGAAGGACGTCGCCAAACGGTTCAAGGGCGTCGAAGTCTCTTGGAGCGTCTGAGCGGGATGCCGGTTGTCCTGAAACATCTGTGAGTCACTAGGGAGCGATCCGAATGCTGACACTAAACGATTGCATCGCACTTTCGGACCTGACCGAGGAGGAGGTCGACGCGGTCGCCGAGCACGAACATTGCCCCGAAATCATTGCCGCCGAGCTCGGCAGCTACCTGATTCACTCGCCCGAGGGCGTGCCGATGCTGAAGCGAATCATCGTCGACGACATCCACGCGGCACACGCCCGCGGGGACTGGGGTCACGCCCTGAAGCTCCGCATGGTCCTGCGCCACTTCATAGCGACGCATCCGGAAAACCAGCCCGCCGCCTGAGCTTCGGGGACGGCTCTGGCCGGCAAACTGCTTTCGGAGCCATGCCGATCCGCATCGCCACCTTCAACCTGGAGAACCTGGACGACCGGCCAGCGCGGGATCCGCCGCTGGCAGCGCGCATTGCGCAGCTGCGGCCGCAACTGCTGCGGCTCAACGCCGATGTGCTGTGTCTCCAGGAGGTCAACGGCCAACGGCCGGCCGGCGGTGGCGTCCGGCGCCTGCTCGCACTCGACCGTCTGCTCGAAACCACGCCCTATGCCGACTTCGACCGCGCCTCGACCAAGCGTTCGGGTGGCCGTGGCGTGACCGACGTGCACAACCTCGTGATCCTCAGCCGCTGGCCGATCGACTCCAGCGAGCAACTGCACCACGACCTGGTTTCAAGGCCCGCCTACCGCACCGCAACGGCCGAGCCACCCGCGGCCGAGGCTTCACCAATCGAATGGGACCGGCCAATACTCAAGGCCACGGTCGTGCCGGACGGCGGCGTGCCCATCGACGTCGTCAATCTGCACCTGCGCGCGCCGCTCGCCGCGCCGGTGCCGGGGCAAAAGCTGGATCCCTTTGCCTGGCGCAGTGTTGGCGGCTGGGCGGAGGGCTTCTTCCTGGCGACGGTAAAACGCTGCGGCCAAGCCTTGGAGGCGCGCCTGCTGGTCGAGCGGATCTTCGACGCCGAACCGGAGGCGCTGATTGCCGTCTGCGGCGATTTCAACGCCGAGGAACGGGAGATGCCGCTCAGGATCATTCGCGGCGATGTCGAGGATACCGGCAATGGAAGATTGGCCTCGCGCGCCCTCGTGCCGCTCGAACGGACGCTGCCGCAATCGCAGCGGTTTTCCGTCGTTCATGGTGGCCGCAGGGTGATGCTGGATCACCTTCTGGTATCACGCGGCCTGCTCGCGCACTACCGTCATCTGGAAGCGCATAACGAGGCCTTGAGCGACGAACTCTTGGCCCATGCTACGCTCGGCCACAGTCCCGAATCCTACCACGCGCCCGTGGTCGCCGAGTTCACCCTGCCCACGGACTAGCGCATTATCCGAACAAGTCGATCCAGCCCGCTCCCCCTCCCGGCCGCCCACGGAATCGTATGATATGGGCGGCCGGGAGGGGGAGCGGGCCGGCACCGACCCTACGCGAACGGATAACGCTCTAGCGATCGGCCGGGGGCCGGATCGCTGGAACGATCCGGCGCAGTAGTATCGGCGTGAGCAACGTCGTCGACGCAGCCATCAGGATCAGCGCCGAATAGAGGTGTGTGACGACCGGCGCCGTCGGCTCCGGCACAACGAAAAGGCCGGCTTCGTAGGCGATCGATATCACGACTATCTCGATCGCCCCGCGGGCCCCCATGCCGGCGCCGACGGCCAAGGCCTCGGGTCTGCCCAGCCCGGACCAGAGCGCCGGCAGGCCGGCACCGACCAGCTTGCCTAAGAAGGCGATGGCGATGAGCAGCGCCAGGAACAGCGGCACCTCGGTGATCGCGTTGAGATCGACCCGCAGGCCAATCGCGGCGAAAAAAATCGGCCCAAGGAAACCGCCGGCCAGCGCTGTGAGGATCACCCGCATTTCGTTGTAGGCACGAATTCCGACCCGCGACTTCTCGAAATAGAGCCCGGCCATGAAGGCGCCCAGCACCCAGTGCATGTTCAGCAGTTCGGCCAGCAGTCCGTAGGCCAGCGCAACCGCAACGAGGGCGCTGAATTCCATGGCGGTGGCCTGCATGAGCTTGAGGCCGCGTCGGACCCGGGGATATACGTGGACGCCCAGCGCCATGGTAATGGCGAAAAATCCGGCCACCTTGGCAAACAGCAACCCGAGTGCCGGCAGGTTGGGAACTTGACCGGTCTGGATGACGGCAACCAGGATCGCGAGCAAGATCAAGCCGAACACGTCGTCGAAAATCGCGGCCGCCACCACGGTTTGCCCGACCCGGGCATGCAGCAGGTTTAGATCCGCAAAGATCTTTACGGTGGCCGGAATCGCCGAGATCGACATGGCCACGCCGACCAGCAGAACCTGGCCTTGCTTCAGTTCGGAATCGGGCAGGAAAAGCCAGGCCAAAGCCGCGCCGGCCAACAGCGGAACGAGCATGCCCCCCAAGGCAACGGCGAGAGCACCCGGTGAACGCCGCGCGATTTCCTCGGGCTCCAACTCCACGCTGGCCAGCAGGACCAGAAAGAAAATCGCGATGTCGACAATTGTCGCCAGGTTCTCGCTGGCGGCGAGCCGGCCCAGGTAGGGCAGCTGTGGCGCCAACCAAGCCGCCAGCGCCGCTAGAAGAACTCCCGCACAAAGCTCGCCGACCGATGCGGGCTGCCCCACACGCTCGGCCAGCTCGCCCAGAATCCGGGTTAGAACCAGCAGTACCAGCAGGTCGGCGAAGAATTCCAATTCACGGAGAGCCCATGGGTCTCGCCGCTCACCTCACCGTCACACAGGTGCAGTTCGCGAGATGGCTGACCTTATGGGACACGCTGCCCATGAGCAGCCCTTTCAAATCACTCAGCCCTCGGCAGCCCATGACGATCAGATTGGCGCCCTCCTTGTCGGCATGTTCCAGTATCAGCTGCGCCGGATCGCCGTCCTCCATCACGGTTTTCGTCGCCGTCACGCCGTTCCCGTTGGCGATCTTCTCGGCCCGTCGCAAGGCCTGCTGGCCTACGAACTCATAGACCTCGCGGCTCGTGTCTTCCTTGCGGTTCACGACGCCGGCTGGAAAGCGCCCCGGCGGGACGGCGGCAAAGGGCGCAGAGGCCGGGCTTGAGGCGACACTGGCAACGTGCTCGACATCGGCCATGCGGCGTAACGATTCCGGCAAGGGGCCGTGCCGTAGAACGTGCAGAAACACCAGGCGCGCCTCGTATTTCTGGGCGATATCAGCCGCCAGAACGATTGCCTTTTCGGCATGATCCGACCCATCGGTCGGCACCAGGATAGTCTTGATCATGGTCCGCTCCTCAAGTTGCAAACCGAGCCGCGGTGCTAGCCCGTCAACACCGACTCAAGGTGTTGCGCCAATTCGCCCATCGGCACGTTCGTGAGATCCTTGTCCAGTTCGCCGCAAACCTTGGCGCGCACGCGGTCGGAGAGTACGGCGCGCAGCTGGCCGAGCGCCCTCGGTGGCGCGACGATCACGAGGCGGTCGTAGCGCGCCCGCTTGGCCCCGTTGTCGAGCAGCTCCGCCAGACGGCGTGCGAAATGTTGCTTTTCGTTGTCGCGGGGGTCGGTCGGCGGCTCTTTCGCGTGACGCCCCTTGCCGGCGGAATCGAAGGTCCGGCCGGGCCGGTCGCTGTTGATTTCGCGGCCGGGCAGGTTACGGCCATGGAGTACTTTCTCCGATGCCGCCTTGACGCCATGTCCGGGCCCGTCGTTGTAGACCAGCCGTGCCTGTACGCCGTCGGCAATCAGGATCCAAGTCTTGATGCGTTTCATTTGGACAAATCCTTTCTTCAGGCCGCCTCGACCCCGAGGTCGAGGTCCCTCGTCAGCGCCCTCAATCGTGCGGAGACTGCCACCGGGTAGGCCGGGGCGGTTTCGAGCCGGCGCAGATGCGACGGCAGGCTTCGCAATTCCATGGCCGCGTGGGTCCGGGCCTCGGCAAGGGAGGGCAGCGGGGCGCAACGGCTGCCGCCGGACAGAACCTGACGAATCAGGGCACGGCCCGTACCGGGTTCGTCGTGGAGCGTCAACAGATCGCCGACGATTACGCCGTCCTCATCGCTGTGCCGAAACACCTGTTTGCGGCCCGGCCACGTGGCCTTACCCTCCGATCGCTTGCGCTTCGGCCGGCGGTCATATTCCTGGATCTTGTAGGCGCAGTCCAGGCAAGGCGCGTCCGAGGCAGTGGTCAGGCTCGTGCCGATGCCGTAACCGTCGATCGGCACGGCCTGCGCGGTGTGGCGCTGCAGCTGCCCCTCATCGATGCCGCCGCTGGCAAAGATCATGACCTCGGCGAGTGCGCCGTCGTCGAGAATTCGCCGGACCTGACGCGCGTGCTCGGCCAGATCTCCGCTGTCCAGGCGGACGCCGCGCAGCGCGATCCCTAACCGCTGCAGTCGCGGCGCGAGCGCGACGACCTTGTGGGCCGCGGCCTCGGTGTCGTAGGTGTCGAGCAGCAGGACGACATTGTCCGGCCGGGAACGGGCGAAAGCCTCGAAGGCCTCGGCTTCCTCGTCGTAGGCCTGGACGAAGGAATGCGCCATGGTGCCGTAGATCGGCACGCCGAAGCAGGGCAGCGCCGGCGTCGTCGCGCTGCCGGCGAAACCGGCCAGGTAGCTGGCCCGCGCCGCCAGCAAGCCGGCCTCGGCGCCGTGGGCCCGGCGCAGGCCAAAGTCGACGAGCTGCTTGTCCGGCGCCGCTAGCACCATGCGCGCCGCTTTCGAGGCGATCACCGTCTGGAAGTGCAACAGGTTGATCAGCCGGGTTTCTATCAATTGCGCCTCGGGCAGCGGAGCCGTGACCCGAAGGATCGGCTCATCGGCGAAGAAGACCGTGCCTTCCGCCATGGCATGGACGTCGCCGGTAAAGCGGAAGCCGGCGAGGTGGTCGATAAAATCGCGGCTGAACCGTCCGCTCTCGGCGAGCCAACGCAACTCGGCCTCGGTGAAGCACGCAGTTTCGAGAAACTCGACGGCCTGGGCGAGGCCCGCCGCCATCAGAAAACCTCGGCTCCCGGGCAGCTTGCGGACGAAGAACTCGAAGACCGCGGTCTTGGTCATGCCGGCCTCCAGGTAGGCCTGCATCATGTTCAGTTCATAGAGATCGGTCAGCAAAAGACCCGTTTCAAGCCCGCGGCCCGACCCGGCGACCGGCCACGGGTTGGGACTAGGGCTCTGATTTACCGGGCGGCTCATCGCGCTCGTCGCCGTAGTCTTCGCCGATCGTCAGGATATCGTAGAGCTCGGCCACCCGTGCGGTGAAGGGCAGTTCGGACTTGCCCATGACATCGTCCTGGCCACGCGCCCAGGCAACGGCCTCTTCCAGTTCCTCAAGGGTCGCGCCGCAGCCCTCTATGGCGGCGATCTTGGCATCCTCAATGGGGCCGGTGAGCGCAACGATCTGGTCGTGCGAGAGCCCCACCGGCGTGGCCGGCGTCTTTTGGCTAGGGTAAGAGGTGCTCATCTACCTTCCATTTCGATTTTGTTCCATCGCTCCGATGCAATCCGGCTCAAGTAGGCAATCAGGTCGCAGTCCCGGGCCTCGTCCGTCGCGCCGTGGGTCTCGAGAAAGACGCAGAGTTTGTTTGATTCCGGGTCCTCCAGTGGAAATAGCGCATTGGCCAAGGTATCGGCCCTGTGGCAGGCCCTGCAATGTTGCCGAAAAAGGCGTTCGCCGCGTACTGCGTCACCGTGCTCGATAGCCCAGGCGTCGGTTCCGTAGACGGACTGTGCCTGTGCCACAACCGGCAACACCAAGACGAAACAGCCGAGAAAGCTCACGGCCTGAAATCTCACAACTACCCCTTCGCGCGCCAACCAAGACAAGCCCAGCTAAATATCCCCCCCGCACCGGCATGTTTCATTGACCTAGGTCAAAGAGAAGTCCGGTTGGACAGACGACACTTCAGCCCTGGGTAGGCCGCCCATGCAGCGAACATTGATGAACGTCGAAGTGGCTCAGTAGTGATGAACCCCTATATCGTCCGGCCTCTCGACGCCAAGCAGGTTGCGCAAGCCTTTCCTCTGGTCAGGATTCTCGACCCTCACCTGACCTTGGATAGCTGGTTGAGCTATGCGCAAGCCTTCATCGAGCCGTCCCGAAATTTCGGCAGGCGGGATATTATCACGGTGCAAAGCCGACAAGGCTATATCCACGGCCTCGCGGCATGCCGCCTGAAGCCAGTATTGCACGGTGGCCGGGTCCTGGAGGTCGAGAACTTCGTGTGCCTCGATCTGACCGGTGGTCAGCGTGCGACCAGCACGCTTCTGCGGGCCACCGAGTCCTGTGCCCGCAACTGGAACTGCAGCTATATTCGCCTGTCGTTGCTCGAACCGCGGCCGGACGACGGCCAGCCAGATCGCAACCGGGTGGCGATCGACCTGCTGGAGGCCGCCGGATACCGCGAAGAGTCGGCCCTGTTCGGCAAAAGCTTTCTCGCTCTCGGCTGAATCCGTGGCCGACCCGGTTGATACCGAAGGCCACTCACAGTGGACTTTGGTATCGGGCATTGCCCTCGGCCAGCTCCAACAGCTTTTCCCGCTGCCGCAGAATCACATGCTGCGCGGAAGCAAGTTCGAGAACCCCCTGTTTCGCCAGTTGGGAGAATGTTCGGCTCACCGTCTCCGTGGTTAGGCCGAGGTAATCGGCAATGTCCGTACGGTTCATCGGCAGACTGATCGAATCGATCGACCGCTCCAGGCGCTCGGAGAGGTTTGACAAGCGGCAGAGAAAACTCGCCAACTTCTCCTGGGCGGTCTTGCGTCCCAGCATCAGCATCTGCTCCTGGGCCTCGACAATCTCGTTGGAGGCCATGCCGAGTATGCGTCTTTCCAATTCGGGGAACTCGTGGCACAGGCTTTCCAGCTGCCGCCTCTGGAAGCGGCACAGGGCCACCGGGCAGACCGCTTCCGCCGTATAGGCGTAGGTCTCGGCATAGGCGATGCCGAGGAAATCCCCCGGAAACAGGAAGCCGGTGATCTGGCGCCGCCCATCGGGCAGCATTTTCGACAGCCGGATAACGCCTTCCGTCACGTTGAACACGTGATCGGCGGAATCCCATTCGTAGAAGACGGCCTGTTCGGCGAGGAGGCGGGTCCTCGTGACGATGGCGTTGAGGCGGTCGAGCTCGTGGGGCTCGAAGGCGCCGCACACGCTGAGATCCCGGACCGGGCAGACCTCGCACGGGTTGCAGGCCCGGCACGGACCGTATCGGGCGACCGGCCCATTGACTGCCAGCGGGTTGTCGGAATCCGGCTTGAACGACGATGACACGACCCACACCTCCCCAATCCCATTCGCTCACTACAGCCACGGGCTGCGCATCCGTGACACCGCCCCAGGCCGGCGTCCATCCGACGATTACCGCTGCGTGCGGTCAAATCGGAACAGAATCCACTTCCAATGGCAAGGTATCACTGGCCGTCGGCATGATCCAGGACCATTGCATCCGGCGGTACCCCGCTTTGCTGCGACAGGGTCTTTTGTCCGGCCTCGGGGTCTCAGGCCATCTGTACGATATTGCGGTTTGCGCTTTCCTGGTGTGACGGTCCCAGGATCGCTTCGATTTGCTCGCGGCTCAGAGTTTCCTGCTCTTCCAGCTCCGCGATCAGTTTTTTCAAGGGCCCCTTGTCCTTCTCGACTATCTTGGCGGCACGCTGCTCGGCCTCCTGCAAAAGCCGGCGCACGGCATCGTCGACCTCGTGCGCCGTGGTCTCGCTGAAGGTGCGCGGCTGCGCGATCTCGCGCCCCAGGAAGGGGTGCTCTTCGCTCTGCCTGAGATCGAACGGTCCGATCTCATCCGACATGCCCCAGCGGGCCACCATGGCGCGAGCAAGCTGTGTCGCCTGCCGGATGTCGTCGTCGGCACCGGAACTTACGTTGCCGAGAAACTTCTTCTCGGCAGTCCGCCCACCGAGCATGACGGCAAGCCGGTCCTTCAAGTAGTCCTCGGGCAAAGTGTGGCGCTCCTCCTCCGGCAGCATGTGGGTGCCGCCGAGCGCACGGCCACGCGGGATGATCGTCACCTTGTAGAGCGGATCGGCCTTGGGCAGACGATGGGCAACGACCGTATGGCCGGCCTCGTGGACCGCCAGCCGGTAGTGCTCCTCGGGCTGGATCGCCAGGGTGCGCACCGTGCCCATCATCACCTTGTCGCGCATCTCGTCGAACTGCTGCATGGAAATTTCGCCGACACCCGCCCGCGCGGAGGCCATGGCGGCCTCGTTCACCAGGTTCTTGATGTCGGCCCCGGAAAATCCCGGCGTGCCGGCGGCGACCAAACTCAAGTCGACGTCCGCGGCCAGCGGTTTGCCTTTCGTATGAACCTTGAGAATCGCTTCGCGCGCGGCCTTGTCGGGCAACTCCAGGGTCACATGACGGTCGAAACGGCCGGGTCGAAGCAGCGCCGGGTCGAGCACGTCCGGCCGGTTGGTCGCGGCCAATACGATGACCGCCTCGTGGCCGGAAAAGCCGTCCATCTCCGCCAGGATCTGGTTCAGGGTCTGCTCGCGCTCGTCGTTGCCGCCGCCAAGCCCGGTCCCGCGCACCCGGCCCACGGCGTCGAGCTCGTCCATGAAGATGATCGCCGGCGCCCGTTTTTTGGCTTCCTCGAACATCTTGCGCACGCGCGACGCGCCGACGCCGACGAACATCTCGATGAACTCCGAGGCCGAGATGTGGAAGAACTCAACGCCGGCCTCGCCGGCCAGCGCCCGGGCCAACAGGGTCTTGCCGGTGCCAGGCGGGCCCATCAGCAATACGCCGCGCGGCGGCTCCGCGCCCAAAGCGCGGTAACGCTCGGGGTCGCGCAGGAAGTCGACCAACTCCGCCACTTCCCGCTTGGCGCTGTCCTGACCGGCCACGTCATCGAAGGTGACCCGCGGGGCGTCTTTCTCCTCGCGTTTGGCCGAGCCGCTGAGGAACTCGCCGAAATCGCGACCGCCGAAGCGGCCGGCGATGTTTTTCTGCATCCGGTTCCAGAACCACAGGTAGACTCCGAACAGCAGGAGCCAGGGCAGCAGGGCGCCAAGCCAACCGAAGGCGCCCGCGTCGGGGCTCCGTTGGCTCCGGACGGTCACCTTCTGGGCCTCGAGCGAGGGCAGAAGCTGTGGATCGCCAATCTCCGGAATCCGGGTTACGACTTTCTCACTCGGTTCGCCGGTCGCGCCGAGCGGCCGGGGCTGCTTGAGGAGCACCGCGGCTTCGTCGCCGCGCAGAGTCACCTCGGCGACCTCGCCGTCGGCGACCATCCGCTTGAACTCGCTGTAGGGCACCTCGACCGCCGGCACCGGCTGCTGGACACGCAGGTTGGGCAGTAGCAGAAAAATGAGAAGCGCCATGATCAAGGCGTAAGGCAGCCATTTGGGCAAGCGTTCCATCGCAGCGCTTCCTTCCCGTTACCCCTGATACCTAGTTGTTTCGAACCTGATTTCAACCAAGGTACTGGTCGCCGGCCGGCCCGGTATTGACTCAAGTCAAGCCGTTTGCCTTGCGAACCGAGCGGTCCGTACAAGGCGCTATCGCGGGCGGCTTAACGGGCGACCAGGCGCTTGTAGGCCTCCATGACCACGATCAGGGAAGTCGCCACCGCCGCCACCAAGATCCAGTCGAAAAACGCCACCGGCTTCACGCCCAAAAGGTTGTCCGGTGCCAAGAGATACATGACGCCGATATGCAGGGCCTGGGCGCCCAGTATCGCGGCGATCAGGAATCGGTTGGCGGCGAGCGGCACACCGAACAGCGAACAGGTTTCCGAGCGCGCGTTGAGCGCGTGCGCGTTCTCGAACAGCACCATGAGCAGCAGCAGCAGATTGCGCGCCATGTCCTCGGCCATCCCTTGGGCCAGGCACCAGCCGTAAAAGAAGAACGCCATGGTGCCCATGTAGATGCCGGCCACCAGCACCTGTCCGATCATTCGCCGGTCAAACAGCGACTGGCTCGGCGGCCGGGGCGGCCGCTCGAGAATACCCGGCTCGCCCCGCTCGAAGGCCAGCGCCACGTCTTGAATGCCGTTGGTCACCAGGTTGAGCCACAAGAGCTGCACCGCGAAGAGCGGCAACGGCAGGGCAAAGACGATGGCCAGGAAGAACAGCACGATTTCGGCAAGGCCGGTCGCGATCAGCAGATAGACGAGCTTGCGCACGTTGTCGTAGGCGACGCGGCCTTCCTCCACCCCGGCAACGATCGAGGCGAAGTTGTCGTCGGTCAGGATCAGGTCCGCCGCGCCGCGCGCGACGTCGGTACCGTCCCGGCCCATGGCCACGCCGATGTCCGCGGTGCTCAGGGCCGGCGCATCGTTGACCCCGTCGCCGGTGACCGCCACGACATCGCCAAGCCGTTGCAGCGTTTCGACGATCGTCAATTTCTGAACCGGCTCGACACGGGCGAACACCCGGCCGCGTTCGAACAGCCGCGCGACCGCATCGGGGTCCTGCCCGGCCACCCTCAGGTCCTGGCCGGTCACCACCTCCGCCAAGCTCTCAGCGATGTCGAGGCGGCGGGCGACGGCGAGCGCGGTTTCCGGATGATCGCCGGTGATCATGCGCACCGAGATGCCCGCGGCCCGGCAGCGGGGCGACGGCCGCCGGAACTTCCGGGCGGACCGGGTCGATCAACCCGACCAGGCCGAGCAATTGCAGATCGTGGAGCGCGTCCGGCGCCGACGCCCGCGCGTCTTTCTGGGTCGCATCGCCACGGGCGACCGCCAGCACCCGGTAGCCCTGCGCCGCCAGGCTATCGGCCTCGGCGAGGACCTGCTCGCGGTCAATCTCCCGGCACATGGGCACCACCACCTCGGCCGCGCCCTTGACGTGAACCGTGGCGCCGGGGGCGGCACCCTGGTCCGGCGTGCCTTGCGTGAAAGCCGCGCCGTAGCGGCGCTCGGGTTCATAGGGCACCAGCCCGAGCTGCGGCGCGGCGCAGCGCAGGGCCGCTAAGTCCAGGTCCAGCTTGGCCGCCAGCACCAGAAAGGCGACGTCGACCGTGTCCCCCACGCGTTCGGTCCCGGCCGGGGTGAAACGGACGCTGGCTTCGTTGCACAGGGCGCCCGACGCCGCGAGCCGGCTGAGCGCTTCGGCTTCCAGCGGTTCGAGAGCGCGGCCGGCAAGACGGATGTCGCCACGCGGCTCGAACCCCTCGCCGCCGATCTCGACGGCTTGATCCGGCGCGCCGTCGCCGAACAGGCGGACCCGTTTCACGGTCAACTCGTTGCAGGTCAGGGTGCCGGTCTTGTCGCTGGCGATCAGGGTGCAGGCGCCCAGACCCTCGACCGCCGGCAGAAAACGTACGATCACGTTGCGCCGTCCCATGCGGCTGGTGGCGATCGCCAACGCCACCGTGATCGCCACCGGCAGGCCCTCGGGTATGGCCGCCACGGCCAGCGCCACGGCGACCAGGAAGACCGTGGCCAGAGGCGTGCCCTGGGCGATCTGGGCAGCGGCCAGAGCCGCGATCAGGACGACCGTGGCCAAGCCGACGAGCCGGCTGAGGCGTTCTAGCCTGAGCACCAAGGGCGGCGGCGCGGCCGCTTCGCCCCGCGCGAGGGCCGCGGCTATACGGCCGATTTCGGTTCGGCTTCCGGTCGCCGTAACGACCCCTTCGGCCCGCCCCGAAAGCATGGTGGTGCCGGCGTGAAGCATGTTGTGCTGGTCGGCGACCGGGGTCTTGGCCTGGCACAAAAACGCGGCGTCCTTGGTCACCGGCGTCGATTCGCCGGTGAGAAGGGATTCGTCGACCGTCAATTCCCGACCGCTGAGCAGGCGCAGGTCGGCGGCCACTCGGGTGCCGGATTCCAGTCGGACCCAGTCGCCGGGGACCAGTTCATAGGTGTCGATTCGGCGCCGTAGGCCGTCGCGGACCACCACGGCGCTACTGCTAAGCAGGGCATCCAACGCCTCGGCGCTGGCCGCGGCCTTCCATTCCTGGAAAGTACCGATGGCGGCGTTAAGCTGCAGCACGGCGAAGATGAAGATCGCGTCGGCCAGCTCGCCGACGAAAAGCGAAACCACCGTGGCGGCCAGCAGGAGATAGACCAGGGGGTTCTTGAATTGGCGCAGGTACAGCCCGAGCATGCCGGTCCGCTTGGCACGCGGCAGCGCATTGCGACCGACCGTCGCCAGCCGTGCCCGTGCCTCGACCGCCGACAAACCCTGGTCGCTGCTGGCTAGAGCCGCCAGAACTTCATCCCCGGACAGGGTGGGCCAGGGACGTGTCGCCGGCGCCACTACATCGAACCCGCCTGGCGGGGCCGGGACGCCAGGTTGGGCGCCGGGCTCAGTCATCCCCCATGGCCGCGCCGAACCAGAATGCTTGTCCATTCGTTTGAGCCCGCTTCGCGCCATCGGTCCGCCGCCTGCCATCGACATTGGGTGATGGCGACTCCCGAGACCCGTGACATTGATCCATCTCAAACAGGCGCGCGGCCCACACGAAACGACCTGCAGACGTCTTTCAGCCGACTGGCGAGGCTTGGAGGTTCTCGCGGTGCGGGTAGTTTGGATCGAATCTGTCGCCACGCCTCATGCCAAAGACCATCGATAGTGACCTTTGTTGTGAGGCCCGGGTTGCGGTTCGCTGCCGGCCATCGCTGAGGGCAGCGTCCGCTGAATTTGCTTCCGATCCCGCCACGAGCGTCAACTTTTTCTAGACAAATATGAAGTCGTCCTGATACAGCGTCGCCTTGTCGACTCCGACCAGGGTAATGCTGTCACCGCCCAGCGGCAATGGCGTGATCACCGCGTCGGTGCCGTTCTGAACCGTGTCGGCAAGCACCGAAGCCAGGTCGAGATAGCCGAGCCCGCCGACGTCCAGCACGTCGTCGCTGCCTGGGCCGGCTGAGAAGACCTGGACCGTGTCGTTGCCGGCGCCGGTCTTGAACACCAAGGTGTCGTCGCCCAGGCCGCCCCACAGCAGGTCGTCGCCAGTGCCGCCTTTCAGCAGGTCGGGTCCGCCCTGGCCGTCAAGCGTGTCGTTGCCGGCGCCGCCCTCGATATGATCGCCGAAAACACCGCCGGTCAACGCGTCGCCGCCGCCGGTGCCGGAGATCAAACGGGCATTTATATCAGCCGGCGTCCACAGCGTGCCGTCATCGAACTTGAACTGCTCGACCTTGTCGTTCCGGTTGTTGCCCAGCGTGTTCCAGATAGTGATCTGGTCCGCCGTCCCGGCAAAGCTCAGCACCAGGCCGTCGCTGCCCAGGACCATGTTTCCCAGCGTCACCTCATCCGGGCTGTAGTCATGGATCGCCAGCACGTCGGTGTCGTCCCAGCCGTTGTCGTCGAGCGCATCGATCCCGTCGCCGCGGCTGAACACGTAGGTTTCCGCGCCGTCCTGGCCGTACATGGTGTCGTTGCCCAGACCGCCCGCCATGGGCTGGGTGTCGGCATGCAGAAACCGCCCGCCGCCCGCGGTGTCGATCATGACGCCGTTCTCCTCTAGGCGGCGGACGAGCGCCGGGTCATAGCCTTCCTTCTTGAGGTCGCCATAATACGACCCAGGCACCGGGAGAAGAGAAAGCCCCTCCCGTTTGGAGCGCCCCTGCATCCGAAAGATGTCGTCCGTCTGAAAAGCAATATGTTGCACGGCGCCGCCAATGTTACGATCCGGCTTGCCGCACAGGCGCGCCTGCCGAACTTGGGCGATGGAGGTGTCACATGAGGTTCGCGCAGATCAACGGCGCCGTGCTTCACCATTCGATCACCGGAGCGGACTCGAAGCCGGCGTTGGTTTTCGCCAACTCGCTGGGCACCGACTTTCGAATCTGGGGCGGCGTCGTCGAAGCCGTCGCCCGCGATTTCCGGGTCGTGCGTTACGACAAGCGCGGCCACGGGCTTTCGGAAGCACCGCCAGCGCCTTACCCGCTGTCGGATCACGTCGCCGACCTCGCTGGGCTGCTCGATCTCCTGGAAATCCGTGGCGCGCTGCTGGTCGGTCTCTCGGTCGGCGGCATGATCGCACAGGCCCTGGCGGCCGCGCGCCCGGATCTGGCGCGCGCGCTGGTGCTGTGCGACACCGCGCACAGGATCGGCCCGCCCGACATGTGGGACCAGAGGATCGCGGCGATCCGCGCGGGCGGAATCGAGGCGCTGGCCGAGCCCATCCTGGAGCGCTGGTTCTCCGCGCGGTTCCGCGCCGAGCGCCCGGCCGAGCTCGCAGGCTGGCGCAACATGCTGATCCGCACACCCGTGGAAGGGTATGTGGGCACTTGCGCGACGATCCGCGACGCCGATCTGACGGATGCGGCGAAAACGCTGCGGGTGCCAGCGCTGTGCGTGGTCGGGACAGAGGATGGCGCCACGCCGCCCGCGCTCGTCCGATCGCTGGCGGACCTGATTCCAAATTCCCGCTTCACAACGATCGACGGCGTCGGACACCTGCCCTGCGTCGAGGCACCCGACGGTCTGGCGCATCTGATCGACGATTTTGCAAGGGAGGCCGGCCTTGTCTGACGACCGCTACACCCTGGGCATGAAGACCCGCCGCGCAGTGCTGGGCGACGCCCACGTCGACCGCGCGGAGGCAAACAAGGCCCCGTTCGACGAGGACTTCCAGCGCTTCATCACGGAAGGCGCCTGGGGCTCGGTCTGGAGCCGCGACGGCTTGACCAAGCGAGAGCGCAGCCTTGTCACGATTGCGCTTCTGGCCGCGCTGGGCCACGACGAAGAGGTCGCCATGCACGTTCGCGCGACGCGCAATACCGGAGCCACGGCCGACGATCTCAAGGAGGTCTTCCTGCACGTCGCGGTCTACGCCGGCGTGCCGGCGGCCAATCGGGCGATCAAGATCGCCAAGTCCGCGTACGCCGAATTCGAGGAGATGCAGTGATGGACACGAAAAGCGAATTCTATCAGCGGGACCGCGGCCAGCACCCGCCCGCCTACACGCCCGATTACAAGACCAGCACCTTGCGCTCGCCTCGCCAGGCGCTCCTGTCCGTACGGAACACTTTGTCGGAGGCAACCGGCCCGCTGTTTGGCCGCGACGAATTGGGGCCGCTGGATCACGACCTGATCCGCAACTACGCCAAGGACGGCGAGCCAATCGGCGAACGGATCATCGTCCATGGCCGGGTGCTCGACGAGAACGGCCGCCCGGTGCCGAATGCGCTGATCGAGATCTGGCAGGCCAACGCCGGCGGCCGCTACCGGCACAAGAACGACACCTACCTGGCACCGATCGACCCGAACTTCGGCGGCTGCGGCCGCTGCATGGCGGGGGACGACGGCTCGTACTCATTCCATACCATCAAGCCCGGGCCCTACCCCTGGCCGAACGGCGCCAACGACTGGCGCCCGGCCCATATCCACTTCTCGATCTTCGGCTCCGGTTTCGCCCAGAGGCTGATCACCCAGATGTACTTCGAGGGCGATCCGCACATCCGGCTCTGCCCGATCGTGAACACGATCCCAGACCCGGCCGCGATCGAACGTCTGATCGCGGCCTTGGACATGAGGGCCACCGTGCCGTTCGACTCGCGCGCCTACAGGTTCGACATCGTACTGCGCGGGCGCCGTTCGACGCTGTTCGAGAACCGCTTGGAGGGGAACTGAACCATGCCCCAGGATCTCGGCTACTTGAAAGAATCGCCGTCTCAAACGGCGGGTCCCTACGTGCACATTGGACTAATCCCGAAGCAAGCCGGCTTTGACATATTCGAGAACGACTTCGGCAACGTCATCGAGGGCACGGGCGAGCGGATCCGCATCGAGGGCGTGGTCTACGACGGCGCCGGTACGCCGCTCCGAGACGCGCTCGTGGAAATCTGGCAGGCGGACAAGGCGGGCAGCTACGACAATGCGAAGTTCCGCGGCTGGGCGCGCGCCGGATCCGACTTCAAGACCGGCGAATATGTCTTCGAAACCGTCAAGCCCGGGCCGGTGCCCGGCCGCGACGGGGGCAAGATGGCGCCGCACGTGTGCTTCTGGATCGTCGCCAGGGGCATAAACATCGGGCTGTCCACGCGCATGTACTTCTCCGACGAGGAGGCGGCGAACGCCGACGATCCGGTGCTGAACCGTATCGAACAGAAGAGCCGCCGCGCGACCTTGATCGGACAGCGCGAGGATCGCGGCGGCCAAGCCGTCTACCGCTTCGACGTTCGACTACAAGGCGAGCAGGAGACGGTCTTCTTCGATACCTGAACCGAGACCTGGCCACGGGCCGGTCTCCGGTGCACCCTGGAGAGGAAATGCCATGAGCCAACCCTGCATCATCGCCGTCGCGATCACCGGATCGGTGCCGCGCAAAAAGGACAATCCGGCCGTGCCGATCACGGTCGCGGAGCAGATCGAATCGACCCACGAGGCCTTCGAGGCTGGCGCGGCCCTGGTCCATGTCCATGCCCGCGAGGCCGATGAAAGCTCGTCCTCGGACCCCGAGAAGTTCTCCGCCTTTCAGGAAGGCGTTCGCAGACACTGCCCAGACATGATCATCCAATTCTCGACCGGAGGGCGCGGCCGGGCGCCGGAGCAGCGTGGCGGCATGCTCTACCTGAAGCCGGACATGGCTTCGCTCGCGACCGGGTCGGTCAATTTTCCGAACATGGTCTACGAGAACCACCCGGACCTGGTCCGCAGTCTGGCCGAGACCATGCTCGAGAAGGGGATCAAGCCGGAGGTCGAGGTCTTCGACCTGGCGATGCTCTACACGGCGGCCGAAATGGCCGAGGCCGGCCTGCTGGCCAAACCGGTCCACGTGCAATTCGTCTTCGGTCTGAAAAACGCCTTGCCGGCCCGCCGTGAGATTCTGGAGTTCGAGGTCGCTCAGTTGAAGAACTTGATGCCGGAGGCGACCTGGACCGCCGCCGGCATTGGCCGCGATCAGCTGCAGATGAACCACTGGGCGCTGGACCTGGGCGGCCACTGCCGGACCGGCCTCGAGGACAACCTCCGCTTCGACCGGACGCGGCTGGCGGCGAGCAACGCCGAGCTGGTCGCCCGGGTCGCCGAGCTCTGCTCCGAGTACGGCAGGAAGCCCGCGACGCCGGCGGAAGCGCGTCAGATGCTGTCTCTGCCCTCTTGAGTTCTTGATGACCGCATGACCGTGACCCCATTTGACTCCGCACTGTATCGCGATCTGTTGTCGGACGAGGAGACCGCGGCCCACTTCTCCGCGGCGGCCGAATTGCGAGCGCTGCTGCGCGTCGAGGCCGCCTTGGCGCAAGTCCAGGGCCGGCTCGGCGTCATCCCCGGCAAGGCGGCGACCCGGATCGCGGAGGTCGCTACGCGCCTCGAGATCGACCCTGCTTCCCTGGCGCCCGCCACTGCGGAAAATGGCGTGCCGATCCCGGGTCTGGTCGCCCGGGTTCGCGAAGCGGTCGGCGGCGAGGCGGCGAACTTCGTCCATTGGGGCGCCACTTCGCAGGACATCATGGATACAGGACTTGTGCTGCGCCTGCGCGATTGTCTCGAGGGATTCGACACCCGTCTGGCGGCCGCGTCCGATGCGCTCGCCAAACAGGCGAAGCGATACCGCGACACCGTCATGGCGGCACGCACCCGTTCCCAGCAGGCCACGCCGACCACCTTCGGACTGAAGATCGCCGGGTGGCTCGCGCCGTTGATCCGGCATCGTCGGCGTCTGGCCGAGCTTCGCCCGCGTCTCCTCGGGGTGCAGCTCGGCGGCGCCTCCGGCACGCTCGCCGCGCTGGGCGATCGGGGTGTCGCCGTGCTGGAGGCGCTCGCCGACGAGCTCGATCTCCGCCGTCCGCCCGGGCCCTGGCATGCTGAGCGTGACGCCTTGGCGGAACTCGCCGGCTGGCTGGCGCTTGTCACCGGCGGTCTCGGCAAGATGGGACAGGACCTGATCCTGCTCGGGAAGTCGGAGATCGCCGAGGTGCGGGCTGGTGCCGGCGGGGGCTCCTCGACCATGCCGCAGAAGTCCAATCCGGTGGTTGCGGAGACACTCGTCGCGCTCGCGCGCTTCAATGCCGCGCAGGTGAGCGCCGTGCATCAAGCCGTGTTGCACGCGGAGGAGCGCGACGGCGCGGCCTGGATGCTGGAATGGCTGGCCCTGCCGCAGATGGCCGTGGCGACCGGCACGGCCCTCCGCCATGCCGAGGCCGCGGCCAGGAACCTCGTGGCCGACGCTGATCGCATGCGGGCCAATCTCGATGCTTCGCAGGGCTTGATCCTGGCCGAAGCCGCCACCTTCGCGCTCGCCCGGCACATGGCCCGCCCGAAAGCGCAGTCCCTGGTCAAAAGCGCATGCCGGGAAGCGATCGGCGCGCGCCGCCACATGTTCGACGTTCTGGCCGAGCGCACGAAAGCCCCGATCGACTGGGAGGATCTTCGCCGGATCGAGGGGAGTGTCGGATCCGCGCCCTTGCTGGTGGACCGACTTCTCGCTTCTTACGCCAAGCTCGGGAACGCCAGCTCTTAACCCTCGGGGAATTCCAGGAATGAAAATCGAGCAGCCGCATCAAGAGCCGGTGTCAGCTCATCAAAGTGGGCTGAGTTGGATTTGGCTGCCGGGGCCCGCAGCCACCGGGATCTACCAGGCAAATTTCTTGCTTTGTTCTCAAAGACCGCGGCCATGTCAATCGGTCCCTCTCGATCTTACGCGCTTCGGCGCCCTGCTGAGCGCATTGTTCCCATCGGCAATCTTGCTCAGGAGTCGCGTAAGCTGCTCGCGTTCGCGGTGGTTCAGCGGCGCAACGATGCGGTCCTGCGCGTGCTCCACGTAGGGTTTGGCTGCCAGCAACAGGTCTCGGCCGGTGTCGGTGATCTCGACGATCTTCGAGCGCTTGTCCTTTGTCGAAGAGTGTCGAGATACGAGCGCCCGCTCCTCGAGATTCTTGATAACGACCGCGATTGTCGTTCGGTCGAGCGCGGTAAAACCACCAAGAGTCACCTGATCATGAGGACCGTATCGCGCCAGTGCCGCCAGGGTCACGTATTGCAACGGTGTCAGCTCGTAGGGCTCGCACTCGTTTATGAAGATCGCAACGCCGATCTGATGGCAGCGTCGAAGCAGGTGGCCGGGCATTTCGAATATCGCTTCGACGCCGAGCTCTTCGGGTTGGCACACCTTCTCAGACAATGTTCGATCGCTCCGCATGGTCCTTATCTCCTGGGTGCACCCTTATCAATCTTGGGCTTTTGTTCACGGCCTGATCTTTCTCAGGCCGCGTCGTGTTGGGCTCCGGGGGCAGCCAGGCGGAAGGCCTCGACCGCGTCACAAGCCGCGAAGATGCGCACAATCGTAGGGTAGGAGGTCATCTCAACATCGAACCGCCGGTTGTTACAAACCTGGGCGTAAAGGCAGACGTCGGCAAGGCCGGGTGCATCGCCGTGACAGAAGAGGCCGGTCCGAGGATCGGCGTTCTGCTTCACCTCGCCATTGACCGTCAGCCGGATCGCGCCGGAGGCGGGATGGCCAACTTCGGCGACCGGATGGATCGGACCGCAGACCGAGGACCGGTCGAAAGCCTTGCCCCAATCCCAGGGCCGGCCCTGCGTGCGCGCCGCGAGCTGCAGATCGCGGCGGGTCAGTTCGTTGCCAACGGCGTAGCCCCAGACATGGTCGAGAGCCTGCCTGACGGGAATGTCGAAGCCGCCAGTGCCGATCGCCGCGATCAGTTCGCCCTCGTAGTGGAAATTCTCCGTCTCAGGCGGATAGGCGACCGTCTCGCCGTCATCGACCACGCTGTCGGCGGGCTTGGTGAAGAAGAACGGCGGCGCGCGGTCCGGGTCTCGCCCCATCTCGCGCGCGTGCGCGGCGTAGTTGCGGCCCACACAGAAGATGCGGCGAACCGGGAAGCGCGCCGTTTCGCCCGCCACGGCGACTGTGGCGGGGGCGGCTGGCGGGAACACGTACTCCATTATTTGAAGCTCCTTCAGGCGTTGCCGCGATCTTCGCGCCAGAGACCTAGCTTCTGCTGCGCGACGCGGTCGGAGTAGCTGAAGATTACCGCTTCGCTGTCCGCCTCGTGCGTGGTCCACCTCCAGCTCGGGGCGACAAAGATGTCTTTCGGCCCCCATTCGAAGGTCGTGCCGTCGATGGTGCTGCGGCCCTCGCCCTCGACGACCACGAAGACGGTCGCATCGGTGCAGCGGTGCGCGGCGCTCTTGAATCCCTTCGGCAGCAACTGCAGGAACGGGGCGATGGTCGGCATGGCGAAGCCGCCGTCGACCGGGTTGACATAGCGCAGCTTTAGGCCATGGCAGGGATCCCATTCCTGCTGTTTCTTCATTTGCTCGAGCGACTCGCGCGACCGCGCGTAGGGATAGTTGAAGATCGGCGAGACCAAACGCGTCGTCTCGAAGTCAACCGGCAGCATGTTGGCGCCATAGCGGGCGAGGCTGTCGCCGGTCTCGCGCGTGATCGGCTGCGCGTCCTCGCCCAGACCTTCGGCAAAGGAGCCGTCGAACAGCGAGACGATGGGGATGTCGAGCCCGTCCAGCCAGATCATCGGCACATCGGTCTCGTTGCCGTGGTCATGCCAGCCCCACGGCGGCGTGATCACGAAATCGCCGACTTCCATCACCGTGCGCTCGCCGTTTACGGCGGTGTGCGCGCCGGCGCCGTCGAGGACGAAGCGCAGCGCTGACTGGCTGTGGCGGTGCGCCGGCGCGACCTCGCCCGGCAGGACGAGCTGCAGCCCGGCGTAAAGCGAGGTCGTGATCTTGCTCTCGCCGCGCATGCCCGGATTCTCGAGAACTAGGACGCGGCGCTCGGCCTCCTTCGCGGTTATCAGTCCACCGGCCTCGAGCAGGTAGGACTTCGCCTCGTCGAATTTCCACCGATGCGGCACGCAGGCGCTTTTCGGCTCGGGTGGGATGATGTCGGACAGCACGGCCCAGAGCGGGGTCAGGTTCTTGCTGTCGATCTTGTCGTAGAACGCCTTGCGTTCCGGCGTCTCGACCGGTTTTTCCGTCAGTGACAATTCAGCCCTCCTTCGGGTTGGATCAGGCGGCGGTCAGACCGGTCCCGCCATAGAGCCAAGCAAGACCGTTGTACCAGTCGTCCGGGCTCTTCGATTTCATCACCGCATTGCGGACCAAGGCCTTGGCGCCGTCGGGGTGGTAGATGTATTCGCCGATCAGCCGCGAACTCATTTGCACCCGCGCGGTGCGGACGACGCGCTGGTCGCGATATGCCTCGAAGGCGGCGTCGATATTGCCGCCATGCTTCTCCATCATGTGGCTGAGACAGACACCGTCTTCCATTGCCATGCAGGCGCCCTGCGCGAAATATTGCAGCATCGGATGCGCGGCGTCGCCGAGCAGAACGACGCGGCCATCGATCCAATTGGTAATCGGGTCGCGGTCGCACAGAACCCAGAGCTTCCAATCCTTGCCGTGCTCGATCACCTGTCGGGCGCGGGGCGCGATGTGCTCGAAGCCCTTGCGGACTTCCTCCTTGGAAACGGGCACACCGGCAACGGCCTCGGTGACGTCGCGGTGATAGGTCACGACGAGGTTGAACAGCTTCCAGCCTTTGAGCGGATAATGAACGATGTGGCATTTCGGGCCGGCCCAGAGCGTCGCCGCGTTCCAGCGCAGATCCTCCGGCATCTGCTCCGTCGGAATCACCGAGCGATAGGTCGTATGTCCGGAAACACCGGGCTCTCCGTCGCCGATCATCTGAGCGCGGATCGGCGACCTGAGCCCCTCGGCAGCTATTAGCGCAACCCCGTTGACGGGGTCGCGCCCTTCGAGGCGGACCCGGACGCCGTCCGCTTCCTGGTCGTACCCCTCGACGCGATGGTCGGTGCGCAGGTCGATCAGATCGCTGCGCCGGCATGCGTCGAGCAGGACACCATGGAGGTCTGCGCGGTGCACGACCGCATAGGGGTTGCCGAAGCGCCGGCGGAAAGGTTCGTCGAGAGGAATGTGCGTGATCTCTTCGCCCGAAGTCGCGTCCATCAGGCGCAGCTGATCGATGTAGACCGCCTTGTCACGGGCCTCGTCCCCGATGCCAAGATAGTCGAAGCAGTGGAAGGCGTTCGGGCCGATCTGTATGCCGGCACCGATTTCACCGAGTTGCGGCGCTTGTTCGAGCACGATCGACCGAATACCCTTCCCGGCCAGGCCGACAGCGGCGGCGAGACCGCCGATACCGCCGCCAGCGATGATGAAAATTGACTGTGCCATCGCACTCTCCCGATTCTATAATCAGTATTATGCGCATAATACTGATTATTGGCAAAGGTGAATTTTAGCTTCCGGTTTGCCGTCATCCGCCGAGCAACCGGGGCACGAAGAGCGAGATCGCCGGGACCGCCAGCAGCAGGCCGACGCGGCCGACCTCGGCGATCAGGAACGGAACCACGCCACGAAACGTTTCCATCATCGGCGTGCCCTCGGACAGCGACGAAATGATGAACACGTTGAGTCCAACGGGTGGCGTGATCAGTCCCAATTCGACCACAACCAGCGCCAGGATCCCGAACCAAATCTTGAGGCTTTCAACATCGAGCCCGTAGGCGGCGCTGTCGGCCCTCACGTAATCGCCGCCGTTCAGCGTGACCAGAGTCGGCCAGATGAACGGAACGATCACGAGGATCATCGCCAGCGACTCCATGAAGCAGCCCAGCAAGACCAGGAGCAACAGCGTCAGGATTAGGATCGTCCAGGGATCGAATGCGCTGACCGCCGCCCAATCGGCGATCGCGGCGGGCAGGGCGGCGCGGGTGAAGAAGCCCTTCAGCACCTCGGCACCGAACAGGATCAGGTAGATCATGCCCGATGTGACCGCGGTTTCGCGTAGCGCCTGGGCGGCGCCGTGCGCGCTCAGCCCTTCGCCGGTCTTCCAACGCAGCCAGAATCCGTAGACCAGGATCACGAACACCCCGATGCTTGCCGCCGGCGTCGGCGTGAACAAACCGAAGCCCAAGCCGAGAATGATGCCGCCGAATATGCACAAAACCGGCGTCAGCCGCCTCAGGGCTTCCCTGCGCGCTTCGCGCTCCATCGGGCTGGGATCGGGCGCAAGCGCGGGATTCAGCCGCACCACAAGCGCGATCACCGCGATGAAGACGATCACGGCCAGAAGACCCGGGATCACCGCAGCCTGGAACATCTTGAGGATCGAACCCTCGACGATGATCGCGTAAAGCACCAGTGCCACCGAAGGCGGGATCAGAATCCCCAACGTGCCGCCCGCCGCCAGGGCGCCGGTTGCGAGACGTGGCGCGTATCCCAGACGTCTTAGCTCCGGCAGCGCGACCTTGCCCATTGTCGCCGCGGTCGCCAACGACGAGCCGCAAACCGCGCCGAAGCCACCGCAGGCGCCAACCGCCGCCATGGCCACGCCGCCGCGTCTTCGGCTCATCAACGCCTCGAGTCCGCGAAACAGGTCACGGCTCAGATTGGCTTCGCTCGCCAGGTAGCCCATCAACACGAACAGCGGCACGACCGACAGGTCATAGTTCGCCACGGTCGACCATAAGAGTGCCTTGAACTGGTTCAGATAGGGCTCGAAGCGCAGGAACGGAACAAACAGACTGAGGACATAGTTGCCGCCGATCCCGATCGCCAGCATGGCTAGGCCGACCGGCATGCGAAGCGCGAGCAGAAGGAACATGATGCCGAGGCCGGCAAGGCCGATGAGTTCGCGCTCACCCATCGACTTTGCCGCCCCTGATCTGCATGGCGGCGACCGCCGCCCATAGCACCAGCGAGACCACGCCGGGGGCGTAGAACGGCCACACCGGCCAACCCAGCACACGGCTGACCGCATCGTCAGAGCGGCTCTCGAACATCCCCAGCCACATCCAGTAAGCCAGGAACAGCGCCGTCGCGATTGCGGTCAAGAGCCACACGTAGCCCAGCGCGTGGCGCATCCTCCGCGGGGCCTTGGAAACGAACAGGTCCACCGCGACATGACCCTTGCGCAGCTGGCAATAGGGGAAGAAGGTCAGCGCGGCGGCGCCGATCGCCAATCCCACGAAGTCCTCGTATCCGGGAAGCCCTGAGACCGTTGAGCCAGCCAGCCGCGCCAGCTTGTCGAGCGCGAAAGCGATCACGTTGGTGGTGGTGACCAGGACGATCACCATCAGCAGGAGTCCCCCGAGAAACGCCCAGAGCTCCACCAACTTGACAAGGCCGGAGCGCATTGACGCCTCCATCATCGGGGGAAGTGCGGACCGGGGTCGCCTGGCTCCAGCCCGCAAGATTGGAGGGGCTCAGCGCGCCGCGGCAATCGCCGCCCGCGCCTGTTCGACCAGCGCGGCGCCGTCAATGCCCTTGCCGGCCATCTCCGCTATCCAGCGGTCCACGACCGTGGCGGCGGCAGCGTCGAACTTGGCGGCCTCGTCCGCGTTGAGTACGATGGTCTCGACCCCGGCTTTCTTGAGCGCCTCGACCCCTCCGAACTCAAAGCCTTCCCACAGCGCGCCGACCTCAGCTGCGACGGCATCGCGAGAATTGGCGTCGATGATCGCCCTCAGGTCATCCGGCAGTTCCGCATAGCGGTCCTTGTTCATGGCGAACATGAACACCGCCGTGCCGAAGCGGGCGCCCCCTGGCGGTTCGGTGACGTATTTGTCCAGTTCCTGCAACTTCAGGGCCGGTACAATCTCGTAGGTGGTCAATGCACCATCGACCACGCCTTTCGCCATAGCTTCCGGCAAAGCTGGAACCGGCAGGCCGACGGGCTCCGCGTTCCACGCTTCCAGGAGCCAGGCGCCGGTGCGAGACGGCGTGCGCAACTTCAGCCCCGACACGTCGGCGAAGGTGCGCACTGGGCGCGTCGCCGAGTGGATCAAATTGCCATCATGAGAGTGCAGGAACAGTACATGGACGTCCTTGAAGTCCTCTGCCAGCAGGTCGTAGGAAGCGTTCAGCGCGATTGTCGTGGCCTTGGCCGAGCCGCCATGCACGAGCGGCAACTCGAATACTTCAGAGCGCGGGAATACGCCTGGCGTGTAGCCGAGCAGCGTCCAGACAATGTCCGCGAGCCCGTCGCGCACCTGGCCGTAGAGCTGAGGCGGCTTTCCGCCCATCGACATGGCCGGAAAGATCTCGATCTCGATCCGGCCGTTGCTCTGCTCCTTAATTCGGTCGGCCCAGGGCTTGATCATTTCACTGTGAGCGTTTGCTTTGGGCGGCAGGAAGTGATGCACCGTCAACGTGATTTCAGCCGCCATCGCGGCACGGCTCATAAGTCCGGCGGCGATAAGCGCACCGACAAGCGTGGATCCTATCTTCATGATCGTTTCCTCCCCTGACAATTCGATCGGCACGTAGCGGCGCACGTATCATTTTTTCGCCGAATGCGCAGTGCGCTGCACATAATACTGAGTAAATCAACCCCCGCTTTCTGTCGTTGGCAGTTGAGCCGGCGCAGAACCGCGAGCGCGAGGGTCCGCCGAAGGCCTAGCCGTTGGCTGCTCTAAACTATGCGCGCCGTCGCAGCGAACTCGCAAATCAGCGTAGTCTTGCCCGCAGGCCAAGGCAACGGCGCGTTCGTCGAGCCCAACTTCCGCTGTCACATGCGTAGCGGACCTAAGTGGTGGAGCAGGGTTGGTCCGATTGAGAAACAAGGCAAACACCGGATGTGAGCGACTTCGCGAACTCCATCGTGGCCATCGAAACCGACCGGTCAATCGAAAGGCAGGCCGACATAGTTTTCCGCAAGCGAAGTCTTGGCGGCTTGAGAGCTGGTCAGGTAGTCCAGCTCCGCCAGCTGAACGTTGTTGTCGAACGGGCTGCCCTCTGGGAAACGATGGAGCATTGACGTCATCCACCACGAGAAACGTTGAGCCTTCCAGACCCGGCGTAGGCATGTGTCCGAGTAGGCGTCGAGTAGATCGCTGCGGCCGGCACCATAGAACTCGCACAGCGCTTGAAACAGGACCCGGACATCGGCCGCTGCAAGATTTAGGCCCTTGGCGCCAGTTGGCGGAACTATGTGCGCGGCGTCGCCGGCCAGGAATAGGCGCCCATATTGCATCGGCTCGGCCACGAAGCTCCGCATCGGCGTCACGCTCTTTTCGATCGACGGTCCGCTTTGCAGGCGCTCGGCCGCCTCTCCACCGAGCCGCAGACGCAATTCTTTCCATATCCGCTCGTCCGGCCACTCATCGAGATCCTCATCGGGCCTACACTGGAGATAGAGGCGGCTCATCGTGTGCGAGCGCATGCTGAACAGCGCGAAGCCCCGCTCGTTCTGGGCGTAGATCAGCTCATCGTTGACCGGTGTCGTCTCGGACAGGATTCCGAGCCAAGCAAACGGGTAGACACGCTCGAAGGTCTTGAGCGTGCCCTCCGGAATGCTCTTGCGGCAGATGCCGTGGAAGCCGTCGCAGCCGGCAATGTAGTCGCAGGCGAGCTCCTGCACCTCACCGTCCATACGGTAGCGGATCCTCGGCCGATCGCTGTCGATGTCGTGGATGCTCACATCCTCTGCCTCGAATAGAAGCTGGCCGTGCGCGGCCAGCAGCGCCTCGTTCAAATCTTTCTGAATTTCCGTCTGTCCGTAAACCGTGACCGCGCTGCCGCCGGTCAGCGCCCTCAAGTCGATTCGATGGAGCCGGCCGTTCAGACTGATTTCGATCCCCTCGTGAACCAGCCCTTCGCGCCGCATTCTCTCGCCTACGTCGGCGTCATTGAGGAGATCGACGGTGCCCTGTTCGAGAACACCCGCGCGGATCCGGCCCTCGACATAATCACGACTGCGCCGTTCGACGATAACCGTCTCGATCCCCCGAAGGCGGAGAAGCCGGGACAAGAGTGTACCCGAAGGTCCGGCGCCGACGATTCCGACTTGTGTCCGCAAATTCTTATCTTCCTTCGCTTTCCGTCCCCGATTCCTCAAGCTTAGTCCAGAACCGGCCGATCGCATAACCACCAGCGGCAAAACTTGAACATCACGCCCCAACGGCCTCGCCCTTGGTGACTTGGCCCGTCTAGCACGCGGCGCGGCGGGAAAACCGACGCAGCTTGCCGAGCTGAATCTTGTTTCGGGTGAGCGGACAAGGGAAAGATTGCCCAAAATCGTAGTACGGGTTACAGTTTTGAGCAGTCTTTAAAGTTATTTTACAAGAACCGCGGCATCCGATGACCACTTTATCAAAGATCATGTGGTTCGTAGCTAATCCGCCCGGCAAGTCGCCGCACCCATTCTACTCGCGGTACTGAGCGTTAAATGAGAGAGACGGCAACGGTCAGGTTGGCTCGATGGTGCTGAAAGCTCAAGGCGCCATCACCAGCGTCGATTTCGCCACGCCCTTCGGCGGCCAGCTGCGCGCCGCTATCGGCAAACTAACGAATGCTGACGAGGGCGCGGCCTTTGGCAGCGATCTGGGGGTTGCTCTGCGCGTCCTCATGGGGCTGAGCGTCCCGGCGGTGATAGCCGACCGGTACTCGGCCGTTCCGATCGACGGGATTCGGCTTGCCGGGCTCAGGTGGTCGGGACACGGTGTTGGCACCATCCCCTACACCATGGACGACAGGCGTTTGAAATCCAAGCTGGCCTTACGTTCATCGGGGGCTGCGACCGTAACGACAGGGAGGAGACGATGGTAGGAGAACGGGCAAGACAGCAAAAGGCATCGGACCTCTTCGTGCGCTGTCTCGAGGCTGAAGGCGTTACGCATATATTCGGCGTGCCGGGGGAAGAAAACGCCGACGTCATGATCTCGCTGCTGGACAGCAATATCGAATTCGTGCTCTGCCGCCACGAGCAGGCCGCAGCCTTCATGGCCGACGCCTACGGCCGGTTGACCGGCAAAGCGGGTGTCTGTCTAGGCACGTTGGGGCCGGGTGCGACCAACCTGGTGACCGGCGTTGCCGACGCCAACATGGATCGTGCGCCGCTGGTCGGCATCATCGGTCAAGCGAGCACCAAGCGGCTGCACAAGGAAAGCCATCAGAACATGGACTCGGTCTCGATGTTTCGACCGATCACCAAGTGGAGCCAAACGATCTATGACCCGGCCAGTATCGCCGAGGTGGTACGCAAGGCCTTCAAGTTGGCGCAGGCGGAAAAGCCCGGTGCTTGCGTGATCGAGCTGCCGGAGGACATCGCCGAGGAGCAGGTCGAAGGCGCGCCGATGACGCCGATCACAACACGGCGCGCGGCGGCCGACCACAAGGCTATTACCCAGGCGGTCGATATTATCGCCAACGCCAGGAACCCGCTGATCCTTGCCGGCAACGGCGCCGTGCGAAAGCGCGCGGCCAAGCAGCTCAGACGGCTGGCCGAAAAGGCCGGCATCGGTGTCGTCAATACCTTCATGGGCAAGGGCGCGGTCCCGATGTCGAGCGAGCATTGCCTATTCACGATGGGATTGCAGGGCCGGGACCATATCAATCTGGCGCTTGACGAGACCGACGTCGTCATTGCCGTTGGCTACGACCTGGTCGAATACAGCCCTTCGTTCTGGAACCACAGCCGCAAGGAGATCGTGCATATAGACTTCGAGCCAGCGGAGATCGACGAGGATTACCCCCTCGCGGTCGACGTGGTTTCCGACGTCGCCGACGCGCTCTGGCAGATCAACGAGGAACTCAACCGGCGCTACGGAGATCAGCTGCCGCTGTTCGACATCAAGAGCCGCGCCAAATTGCGCCAGGCGATCCTGGATGACTTTGCCATGGAGAAGGACGACCAGAGCGTCCCGATCAAACCTCAGCGGGTGCTCTGGGACGTGCGCGAGGCCATGGGTCCCTCTGACATCCTGCTCTCGGACGTGGGCGCTCACAAGATGTGGATCGCCCGCTACTACCAGTGCGAGGAGGCCAACACCTGTCTGATCTCCAACGGCTTCTGCTCCATGGGCTTCGCCCTGCCCGGCGCGATCGGTGCCAAGATTGCCCATCCGGACCGCAAGGTGATAGCGATCTGTGGCGACGCCGGCTTCCTGATGAACGTTCAGGATCTCGAGACGGCCGTGCGCGAGAACATTCCCATCGTCGTCATGGTCTGGTGCGATAGCGAGTACGGTTTAATCAAATGGAAGCAACAGAACACGTTTGACGGCCGACATTCGGATTTGGCCTTCACCAACCCGGACTTCGATCATCTAGCCAAGGCCTTCGGTATGTGGGGCCGGGTCATCGACGGCCCCAACCAGCTGGGAGGCGTGCTCGCCGAAGCGTTGGCGCTCGACCGGCCGGCGCTGATAGCGCTGCCGATCGACTACGGCGAGAACCTCAAGTTGACCCAGCGGCTCGGCAACCTGGCCTATCCAATCTGAGGGGGTCCGAATCCTCTCTGAGGATCAGTAGCAACGATGAGGAACACGGCCCCGTTTCAGGGTCGCCGTCGCCGCCTCACGCCGACCTGCGAGGCAGCTGGACCGAAAACAGGAAGGTCGGCGCTTGGCCGCTGCCAGCGGATACCGATGGCTACGAGTTTGCCATGTCCGGTTGGCGGCTTACTCCGCGGTCATTTTCATTTCGGTGGGAACAGCACGCGTCCTGAATGTGCCGACGTGGTACTGATGGCATAACAGGCACGAATTCCCGGCTCGCGCCGGCACGTGACAGTCAGCACAGATGCCGATTTCGAGCCTGCTGAAGTTCGAGGCGAAGCTGTGCGGATCGTTGTCGGCGTAAGACCCGGCGTAGTCGGCCTTCGTCGCCAGGGCGTGACAGGTGAGACATCCCTTGTCGTCGAGCATGCTGAAGTGCGTGGCGTGCGAGAAGATCGTGGCCGTTCGCTCACCCGGCGTCGGCAGTGCAGGTTTCCACTTGACTTTCAAGACACCGTTGGCCTCGCGATCGACGCTATGGCATTTGGTGCATCTGCCCGGCGCATCCTTGTTGGTTAGCGTAGCGAAAACAGCACTTCCCGGTGGTTCGGCGGAGGTGCCGTAGGTTTGACCGCTAAGGTCGGCCCACGTCCGAACGAATCGGTCCGCATGTCCAACCGGCCTGTAGTACAGGGCAAAGTCGCGCCGGTACCAACCGCCCAGCGTCGTCCATTCTTCAGCATCTGATGGCGGCGCTATGCGAAGTTCTTTCTCTGGTTCCTTGTTCTCGATTCCCATACCGGACTCGTCCTGCTCCGTCAGGATTTCACCCTCGGCCAATATGTCGCCTTCGTCTGCCAGGATGTCGCCTTCGTCTGCCAGGATGTCGCCTTCGTCTGCCAGGATGCCGCCTTCGTCTGCCAGGATGTCGCCTTCGTCTGCCAGGATGTCGCCTTCGTCTGCCAGGATGTCGCCTTCGTCTGCCAGGATGTCGCCTTCGTCTGCCAAGATGTCGCCTTCGGCTTCGGCGAGAATATCGCCGCTATCGGGCGAATCGCTTTCTTGCGGGACGTCTGATTCGCCTGCCTCTGGGCTTAGGCGTGCGGCCTCGCTGTCACCGACCATGGGTACCCGCACACCCTGCCGATACTGCGCAACCTCCCTGTACAGCGAGGGAAACCATGCGCCTTGGGCCGATCGGATGACGTCGAGGGGCACGACACCGAAAAGTCTGCTCAATGCGATCCTATCCAGCTCCTGGCCGAACGCATTCGAGAACGGAATCTTTAACTCTTCCACTCCTGAGACGATCAAGTCGTGAATCAGCGCTTTGACCGCCCATGCCAGCCGTTCGATCGCTTCGATGTCTGCGTCACTGGCCTCGGTGAGGTCGAGCAAATCGACTGATTCCAAGCGTTCAAGGTCGGGGACAAGGCCAGCTTCACGTGCCAACAGGACCTTCATGAAAGGGGTGATTTTCTGCTCCGACCAATCAGGCCATTCACCGATCGCCGCGCCCCGGTTTTTCAGCTCGATTACATCCAGGCCAGGTACAACAAGAAATGAAATGCCCTTAGCACCGACTTGCCCGATGCCCTCGATCTGCTCGAGATGGCAGGCGGCGCAGGTTCTGGCGAACGTCCCCACAAGCATTTTTCGGCCGTTCTCCGCCGGCGTGTGGCAATCCGTGCAGGTTGCGGGCGCCTTTTCCCGGCCGGCCTTCTCGAAATGCCGAGCGATATGCGCGACATGATCAAAATTAACTCGCGTGCGCCGCATGTAAGGGTATAGCTCGAATTCGGGGTGGCCGTCGGAAAGTGACGCGAATTGAACGCTGTGGCAAGCTTGGCACCGTCGATTGCTCATCGTCGTCTGGTCGAAGTCCTGACCTTTGTGCTCCTTGTGACAGGTGGCACAGGCCAATGAGTCCGCGGCCTCGTCCGGCACCGTGAAGAGCGCGTGAGCAACAGTCAAGCTCAAGGGAACGCTGTTAGCGGCATTGCCGCGCCCCTTGATCTCTTCGGTCAAATTGGCCAGGACACCGCGCGGCAGACTATGCGGCCGCAGGGCTTCCTCTCCCATCTCGTGGCAGGCCAGACATTGCTTGCTTTCGGCTAGGGTATCGGTCGGTGCAAAGGCGGCGTGAATCCACCCGCCCGGCCCCTCGGCGAACTTCATATGGCAGGTGCCGCAGTTGCCGACCTCGCCATGATGGAGCGTGACCGGGCCGGGTGAGAGCACCTTTGTCATGCCCGCTCCCCCCAGCGTTACGAACAATAGACCGATCGTCAAAGTCACCGCCCACATGACCGCCTGGCCACGTCTTCCGCGCAGGCTTCGAACCGGCGAGCATTTTGGAATCGCGCAGCTGCAGGTGCCGTCCGGCAGCGGTCCAATGGCGCACGGGCCGCCTCTGCCCGGCGGTCGCGTGCAGTTCCAGCGATCGCCATGCTTCTTTGGCACGCACTCGGAAGTGGCCAGACAGCGCCCCCGCCGGTCAGGTCCGATCCGGCAGGGGTGGCCGGCGGAGGTGTGACCGCACACCCAGTGTTGAGTCGGCCGCTCGTAGTTGCTCGACCGAAAATCGAACTTCTGCAGCAGAGTTTTCACAATGTCCCGCCGTCGAAGGCGTAAACCAGCACCACATGCAACGCCGTGACCAGGATCAGGCTGTAGGTCAGCGGGATGTGGACGAACAGCCAGCCCTTCATGAACAACTGTGACACGTACTGGTAATCGAGATTGTCTTTCGCAATCACGCGGGATTCGATCTCCCCGAGGATCTCTTTTCCCTGTGTGTTCAGATAGCGCTCGAGAGATCTGATCTCGCCGCGCGTCCTCGACAGCGGCCCCTTGGACCCCAACAGGTGCGCCAAAAGGCTGCGAGGTCCGCTGAAATAGGGCTGCAGGCGATTCGTGTAGTACTCGACGATGGTGTTCGACGATGTCTCGGTGACCGAGCGCATGGCGAGGTCTTTGACTTCGGCCGCGAGCTTCGCACGGAATTCTGGAATTCGTTCGAAGATTATCCGCTCCCCTTCGAGTCGGAGCCGCTTTGGTGCCGTACGAGACAGTAGGATACCGAACACGCCACTGCCGGCGACCGCCACGAAGAGCGACCACAGTACGATCTCAAGCGGCCCACGCGGAAATTGAACGGAGGTGTGTAGCAGAAACAGGACGATCACCAGCCATCCCACGTAGATGTGGACTTGAAGCCAACTGGCGGATCTCAACAACGGCAAGAACGGAAGCTTTTTTCGGATGTTGTAGATCGCGAGCAAGGCCATGCCGGCCAGCAACAACCAGCCAGATAGATAGCTCGGATCCCGAAGTGAGTGGCCATAGAACCAATCGACCGACATCAGCGCGATGCCGAAGACAACGGCGATGCTGGTGTTGCGTATCTGCTGCGAGCGAAAAGTCACTAGCGGCTGACCCACTCTGCCAGTTTCTCCTGGTCACGCATGTCGAGGCGGATCAGAGCATCGTGCGGGCAGGCCCGTTCGCAGGCCGGGCCTCCAAGCTGCCCATAGCAAAGATCACACTTGGTCGCCTTGACAATGGGCGCGTTGGTTTCCGCATCGATGACGAAACCGCCTTTTTCGTTACGGATTTCCACCAATTGAATGTTGTTATAGGGACAGGAGTTGGCGCAGGTGCCACAGCCGATACAAATTTTGTCATCGATCATGACGCGGCCGTCCGCGAAGTTTCGCCCGATCGCGCCTGTCGGGCACCCGATCAGGCACACCGGATCGACACAGTGCATGCAGGCGTTGGCCACCTGAATGTTTTCATGAGACGGTCCGTGACGGATGAAGCGAGGATTGTTGTCGTGTGTCGAAGCACAGGCGCGGACGCAGTCGTCGCATCCGGTACAGCGGTCGGTATTGATCAACATCGTCGCGGTGCCGTTGATCGTCCGCCGGTCCACCAGGAAATCGAGGAGGGATTGCGACACGGCCAGTTCGTCGCTGCGCTCCTGCCAGGCGGGTGTCGCATTCGTCCTATCGGATTTGGGCAAGAGTTGCGCCGGTATATTGGGCAAGACGTGCTGTTCGACGATCGCCGTGGGAACCCGCAGGATATCCACGTATCCGATGGCGCGGAGACTTTGACGAAGTTTGAGCGCTGTTCCGTCGTGCCAATGCTGATGGATTTCCTCCAAGCCGAAGACATCGTTCGTGCTGGCATAGCCGACGGTCCGCTCCCCATGGTCTAGCCGCTTGGTAATCCGCGCGAACCCCGAGCGAATCATAATAAGACCGTCGAGATAGGACCCCTGCTCGGCTATCAACGGCTCATGCTTGATCACGTCGCCCGAATCCTCTGAAACCACCTTCTTGAAGGACGACGACCACTCGAACTCGCCGTAGGTTTCGAAGCTTGTCATTGCCGCAACTGCCTCCAGCGCAGCTTCATCGAGGTGCGACAGGAGTGGTGATTCGGCGAGGTGGTTCGACAGGTTTCGCTCCCGGTAGAGCCGGTCTATCATTTCTCGAAATTTCTTGTCCCGGCGCCGGATGTCGCGCAAACCCTGCCAGCGCATCTCGACCAATTCGAGATCGCTTTCGGCGATTATTGTCGCCATCCGCGGAGTCCGCGAAAGCGCCGCTATCTCTCCGAAGGTCTGACTTTCGCTTAAGGTGAGCGTCTTGTGTGACGCCATGAAGGAATCGACATCTTTGAGGCAGGTCCGCGCCTCCGTCGATTCGCCACGCAGGCCGACCCCCGCGCCGGCCTGATAGGTCGCGACATCGCGCACCTCTGGCATGCTGGCGTTTCGCCACAACTGGCTGAGGGCATTAAAGAAGCTGCGCTTGTAACGGGTCGCCCGGCGTCCAAGGCCTCTGTCCTTTATGTCGTCGAACACCACACAAGCTTTGCCCTCGATGATGACGAAAACCGAGTTGCCGTAGTCACCATTTCGGACGACGATGTCGCCCCTCTTGAACCGTACGATTCGGGCATCGTTCTTGACGATTTCCCTCAGCGGCTGGCTCTCGGGGAACGCAGATTGATCGATGTTTTGGAACACCGGAAGCGTCAACAACCGATCGACATCGGCGTCGGTCATCTCGGGGCCGAATGGGGTACCCCACCGCTGGGGTCGGCTAATTGCTATTGCCTCGGTCACTCTGCGATTCCCTCTCCCTGGCAAGAGAGCCGCAACGCCTGTGTCGATCTCAGCGGGCCGGTTTACCCTTGTACTTGTCCTCGCCCGGGATCAGCGCGTCGATCGCACCGAACGTCGAACCATCGTAATTGGCCGCCAGACGCGTTGCCGCGTCGGCGATCTTGTCCGCAGCGGCGTTAAGCTCGGCGGCATTGTTCAGCTTCAACTTCGCCGATTTGGCCGCCGCATCAATGCCGGCTATCTCGGGGCCGGAGAGAGCTTCGGCTACCTTTGAGAAAGCGACCTGAGCACGCTTCGCCCGCTTCGCCATCGACACCGCGTAGTTCGCCTTAACCGTCGCCGCACCGACGGCCCGAAGCGCGGTTTCGAGTTCCACGGCCAAGCCGAGCACATACATCAACCGCTTGCGCTCAGGAGCCGCCTGTGGATTGTCTTTGCCCTGATTGTACCAGACGTTATGGCGAATCTCGCCTTGCGACCAGGACACGAGCTCGAATTTGCTGCCGGCGGGATGTCCGCCGTCATTCACCAGCTTCTCCTGGGGCACGACATGGCAGCCATAGCAGTTCTTCGCCCAGCGGTACATGTCATGCGGCCGAATCATGCCGCCGGCCTCGGAAGCGGCCCAACGCTTGGTCCGCTCCGCCTCCGTTTCGGTCTCTTTCTTCTTGCCGCTGAACTCACTGTGCACTTTGAGATAATTCTTGCTCGGCCCATGGCACGATTCGCACGAGATCCCGGCAATCGCATCTCGTTTGTCGCCTTCCATCGTGGTCGTGAAGTGACAATCGAGGCAGAGGCTGCCCGCCTTGATGCGCTTGAGGCCCATTTTTTTGGCGATCTCGTTCGCCTCCTTGCGGCGGGGCAGCTCGGTGAAGGTTTTGTAATGGTTGGTATTCTGCCAAATTGCCGTGGTCACTTTGTGGCACTCCGCGCACTTCTGCGGGCCGAGCACCTTCGAGTGGTCCCATTCCGTCTGAGCCGCAACAGGCGCTGCCAAGAAGAGACCCAACAACGCGACGATAGAGGCGTAGACAGGAACGCGATTCGCGTTGCGGGAAAATGCGAAGCCACGGATCCGGGTTCTCATTCTGAATCTCCCTGTTTTATAGACGCACGTTTGTCTTTTTTTTGTTGGCCGCACCCGATCGAAGATCTCGGGTTAGGAGTAGTCACGTATTTACTTAGATACTGTCCCCTCAAACTATGGCGGAGTGCCGCTCAACTGTCGAGCACCAATCGGCCTTTGGGGACCGCGATACAGGCAAGGCAGGAGCCTTGCTCCGGTTCGGCGTCAGGCTCGGAGAGGTAGGCCACCTGGCCTTCCTTCACGGCGGTCACGCAGGTCCCGCAGCTGCCCGCTCGGCAGCCGAAATCCATCGAGATGCCGTGCTGTTCGGCGAAATCCAGGAGGGACCCGCAGCCCTGATCCCAACGTAGGGTTTTGCTCGAACGCGCGAACACCACCTCAATGCCGTCGCCGGCTCCGGCCGAGGCCGCATCGGCCGCCGGCTGCGCCTTGCGCTTGACCGTGGCCGGACCAAATGCCTCGAACTTCACATGTTCTTCCGAAACGCCCCATTCGCTGAGGGCCGTCGTGATGGAATCCATCATCGGGGGCGGCCCGCAAATATAGAACTCGTAGCTGTTTGACGGCAGCAGCTTCTTCATCAATTCAACGCTCACGTAACCTTTGTGATCATAGTCCTGCCCCTCGACGCAAGTGTCGCTCGGCTGGCTGTAACAGATCACGATGTGGACGTTTTCGAATTGTCGCCTCAGGTCCGCCAGATGCTCGTACATGGCGTGGTCGGAGCGGTTGGTGACGCCATAAAAGAACCAGGTCTCGCGCTTGCTTTTCGACCCGCAAATGGTGTTCAGCATGCTCACCATCGGCGTCAGCCCAACCCCGCCGGCAATCAGAACCACCGGTTTCTCCACCGTTTGGTCAAGATAGAAGTGTCCCGCGGGTGCCCTGACGTCGACCACATCACCCACGTCCAGCGATTTGTGAAAGAAGTTGGAGGAGACGCCCGGCGGCGCGTCCGGCTCCTTGGGTGGCGGATCCAGCCGTTTGATGGTGACCCTGTAGTAGTCTGTTTCGCTCGGACTATCCGACAGCGAGTAGCAGCGTGTGACCGGCTTGGGCTGATCCGGTACTTTCAGCTGGAACGTCAGATATTGCCCCGGCAGGAAAGGAGGCAAGGGCTTGTGATCGTGAGGCTTGAGGTAGAACGAACAAATGTCCTTGGCCTCCATGACCTTGCGATCGATGTAGAACTTCCGCTGGCCGCTCCAGGACAGCTCGTTCCGGTCACGCTCGGCCCGGTCGGCTGCCAAAAGTATCCGGGCCCGCTCCTCGAACAGGCGGGCCTCGTCCAAGGCTCTCCTGGATTGCTGGACCCGCCTTTGAACAGTCCCATAGAGGCTAACCGCCACATTTAAAGCCGTGCCGGCCACGATCGCGCCTCCCGCCACCTCTACGATTCCTACCACAACCTACCTCCAGTTCCGTCACCCAGAGCCGCCGGCCGAAGTCTGGGGTCTCAATCGCCCGAGCGCCAGCTCCCCCACCGGTGCCGGCATCAGAACCGAACCAGCAGTTCGCTCCGGATTCCATACCCCTCATCGCGGTTTTGTTGGAGGGACGCAAATCCGTCGATCTGGAATACGAAACGGTCCAGGATCGCCTGCTGGAACCGTGCGCCGACCGCGGCCGCATCGTCGATCTCGGCCGAAGTGCCCCTGCGCCCACCCACCTCGAAGACAATCTGCGTGCGGGCATCGTTGAAGAACATCTGATAGCCAAGCGAACCGCCGAACACTTCGTTCGTTCGGTTGCTGAGCGCCGGCCCGAAGTTGCCCAGGCCCACGGCGGCAAAGAGAATGCCGACACGCCCAAGCGGACCGCCTGCCAACTCTCCGCGTGCCGCCGAAGAGTACTCATCGATCGCCCAGAAAAAATTTCCATAAGCCACGTCATCGGTCGCCGGCGGCGTGATGGAGATTTCCGAGAACAATAATCCGCCGCTGCTGACCGCTTCGGAGTCCCCCTCGAGCGCAACCGAAAGGTTCGCGCGAAAGGACGTGTTCCAATGACCGATGCGCTGCGTCGCGCTGGCGCCGACATAGAGCCCGTCGCCACCTTCGTCGTTGTCCGACGAATTGACATAGGCGACGTCCAGATTGGTCGTCGTCGGTCGAAAGTCGGTTTCAGTGAACAGGCCAACGAGCCAGGCGTCGCCGTCTTCCCGATTGTCGTTACGGTCGATGTCGTTCCAGCCGAAAAGGCCGGTGATCCGGGTATCGACCGAGGCGTCCGGGATGATTACCGTGTCCCGGGTGATACCTACGGAATCGATGGTGTCGTTGAACATCATTCCTTCTTGGAAGAAGATCTCCTGACGGCCAACGGAAAAGCCATAGTCGAAGCTGCCGGTATCCTCCGGATCCAGGTTGGGAAATATTTCGCCAAATTCGCCCTCGAAAAAGAGCGTCGTGATATCAAGGTTTAATTCGTCCTGGAAACCGTCGTTGCTGTCCGGTTTCCAAATGTAACCCGAGAACCTACGGTTGTCGTGCAGTGGCTGAATGCCGAACAGGAGGCGTTCCGTGCCGCTCAACTGCAGATTTGCGAAGAGATCGAGCCGATTGGCCCACTCCAAGAATTTCGGATCCTCGCCGTTGTCGAAGTAATTGAAGGCCGTCCGAAGATCTCCGAAGATCCAAAGGGCCGGCGTCCACACAGCGCCGGTCGGCAGTTCGAAACCCTTGGGAATGTTGCCGGTCCCGAGGAAATCGGGGCCGATTTCGATGATGGGCGGCGTTCGCTTTGGAAGTTCTTCTTCGGTTTTCAAAGGAATCGGCTCGGTCGAAAGCTCGCTGCCCGCAGCAAGTGCGCCTGGCACCTGCATCCCACCGACCAAGGCGACGATGGAAACACATGCCGCTCTTTCGACCCGTTCGAGTAAAGATAGCGGCCCCATCTGCTCTCTTCTCATCTCCGCCCCCCAGTTTTCTTGGCTGAAGATGCTCTCAACATACCCCACGCGTTTGCGCGTTTATCATCAATTGGATTGAGTAAGAGCCACCTCCTCAAAGGCTCCCTTGGCGACATCGATCTTCAGACGTCGATGCCAAATCACCTGGGATCCCTCGACCACCGCATCGCCGATTTCTTTGGGGCTCATGCCATAGTCGAACCCGGCCCCTTGGATCGCCGCCAATAGGTTCACGGGCACCATTTGAGAAATCAACTTGATCGAGACGTCGTACGGACCTCGTCCCGTCAGCTTGCGGCCGTCTATACTGTATTTCGCCAATCGGCTGCCCAAGGGTTCAATTGTCTGCTTGTGTTTTCGTGCCCCCAGGGGCCGACCATAAAGCGTGGTAGGTCGCCGTTCGGGCCGAACGAAGGGCAACACCGAAACGGACTCGTTGACGGCCAAGACTTGCTCGCGTTCACCGCCGCGGACCAGACGAACAACAAACTTGCTCTGCAAGCTGAACAGATCTTTGTCGATCGGTAGTTTGCCATCGTGCACATAGAGCGAGTGGGTATCGCGCACATCGCCGTTCGGGTCCCTGTCACCAGATACGTAGATCAGCTTGCCGTCTTGATCGGTGACTTTCACCTCGAGATAGATCAGGCGCTCGGCGTCGAAGCCCGTCGGAACGCCGTGGCCATCGGTCGCGTTCTTGACCTCGACGGCCAACTTGATGCCGTCTTGGTTGGCCTGCGCGACAGTGATACGCCCGATCGCGAATCCGTTGCGTAGGACTTCAAGGCGCTTGCCACGGCCGATTTCCAACCGCCTGAACTGTTCATCAAGTATTTCTCGTGCGTCATAACGGTCGTCGATAGAGAACCAAGCATCCGGGAACTCGTAATCGTTCGAGACATTGTCCTCGAATTTATCGGTGCCCCACCCGGCCTTGTAGTCGAACTGAAGCCACTCGCGCAAAGTCTTGAATTCTGCGGCACGAACATTGTGCGGGAAGATGCCCGGATGGATGATCGGGTAGTCCGGTCCCGCGAAGAAGTGGTCGGTGATCCTGCGCGTCTTGGTCGGCACACCGCCTACCACGGCTGCCGGTCCCTCTTCATAGCCCGCATTGACCCCCTGCACCTTGCCCATGTGACAATCCTGGCAGGAAACACCCCTTCTGGCCGCCGGCGACCGCTTGTACTCGGCGAAGGCTTCCTCGAGGCGGAAACCATTGAGCAGCGTGACGTCGTGACAGGAGCCGCAGAAGGCCGGTGTAACTAGCGGGAAGAACCTGTCGGCCTTGGTGTGGATCCCCCGACCTGCCGCCTCACGATCTGTCACGACCCGGTATTCTTCGGGCTTGCTCAGCACCCGTTCCAGTTCTTCGTTCCCAGACGGACCGTAAATCGTGGAGAAGAGATCACCCTCGACCAAGGCCAAACGGCCGCTAGCCTTGCCGTAATTCTGGTTCACCCGGTGGCACACAACGCAGGTGATGCCTTCGCGCGAAGTCGGATGCCGGTCGAGGTTGGAGATATAGACCGATTCCCCAAGGTTCATGCCAACCTGATTGTGGCACCTGATGCAGAAGTCGCCGTTGGTGCCGCTGGTCTTCATGTTGATGGTCGTCTGCATCGCCATGTAAATCGGGCTTAGCTGGGCATAGGCGTGCTGCGACACCGACCATTCGTTGTACTGCTTCTCGTGACAGGTGGCACAAGCGTTTGCCGAGGGATAGCGATCCCCGAGAAACACCGCCTCATGCGCCTCGGTGGCCGAGCGCGCCTTATCTTCTTCATCCTCTGCCTCAACCGCTTCGGTCTCGGGCTCGTCGGTCAGAAGATCGTCATCCGCCAACAGGTCGTCATCCGCCAACAGGTCGTCATCCGCCAACAGATCGTCATCCGCCAACAGATCGTCATCCGCCAACAGGTCGTCATCGGACTTGATCTGTGCGAGTTGCACCCGGCCCGTCGTGACGACGTCGGTTCGCAACACTCCAAAGACCCGATCGCCAGAAGCGGTTTCGGCCGGCCTTAATTCTACAAACACAACTAGTGCCGTTGAGAGGACTAGCCCGCCTGCAAGTACCGTGGTCCTGCGAAGGAACGACATAGATGGCCCCCATCCACTGCCAGTAAATGAACCGTTCCCGATGACTTCAAAACTTCTATCTCTAAACCAGATTTCTCCGTCATTAGCCGGGAGCGAAATTAGACAAGTTGCACTACATCTAACGCATCAATGGTCAATCTAACTGTCCGATCACGGTATCACAATTCAGACCAGCGTGGAACCCTCTCCGGACGCTTCGCCAAGCGCCTCTAAGCAGATCACCAAAGGCGATTTTTGGCGATGGCTCCGAATTGTGACCTTCATCAACGGAATTATGCCATTCCAAATTTCATATGTGTGTGACATTTGTCACTTGCCTCGAGTCGATCACTCGCCATCTACAAATCAACAATAACGCCGAAGATTGCACGCCACAGGAGGTAGACAAATGCCGAGCACAAAGCTTTCCGCCATGTTAGTTGACTTTATGCTGGTCGTGACAGGGCTCTTTATAGCGGCTCCCTTCTTCCTCATTTTGATCGCGCCGTTCGCCAAGGGCTTGTAAGAGCGCGGCACCCGGCCAAAAGCGGCGCCCCAGGCACGCTCCGCGCCCGATCAGGGGCCGATCCCGCCGCAAACCGGCTGACCATGCGGGCCACTTTCCCGAATGTGCGAGAGTTCCGGAACCAAGGCCCAAGGAGCACAAGGCAAAACCGACATGGGGGGCGGCGGCCTGAAAAATCGTCCGCCGCATTTGCAAATTCAGAAACTTCTATTTGGTACGCGCCAGGAAAACGCCGTCCCAATTCGGTTCGGGCGGATCGAGCAAATAGTGATCGATCCGCGCGCCGTAAAGTAGATACAGCCCTTCCAGGCTAGGATCCTGCTCGATACAGGCGGCTAGCAACTCGCGCGCTTCATGCCAACGCTGGCCCCGATAGGCCGCCAACATTTGACCATGAAGCCTTTCCAGGGTCCGGAAATTGTCGGTTTCGGCGCGAGTCGAATCGCCCAGCAGCCCATAGACCCCAACCGCTTCGCGCTTGCCCTTGACGACGATGCGGTCCAGTTCCAGCGCCGCGAACTCGCGCGCCAGGCGTCGCGTCGTCTCGCTGATCAGGATGCCGACACCGTAGTTCTTGGTCTGGCCTTCGAGCCGGGAAGCGAAATTGACTGGATCCCCGAGCACCGAGTAGTCGAAGCGTTGCTCCGATCCCAGGTTGCCGACCAGACACTCGCCGGTGCTGATGCCGATCCCGATCTTCAGGCGAATCGGTTGACGAGTCTCGTTCGGCCGCTTCGCAGCCAGGTTTGGCGCGCCCGGAACCTTTTGAAGCGGGTAGACGTTGCTGAGCTCGGCGTTACCCCCCGGAACATCCAACGTCTCGGGAAGCTTCTCTTTGCCAGGGTCGCCGGCCGGAGGCTCATTGGCCGCCAGGCGACGATTGACCTGCTCCAGGGCCGCCAACATCTCCAGGGCTGCCTGGCATGCGTTCGCGGCGTGTTGTTCGTCGTCGAGAGGCGCGTTCCAAAAAGCCATCAAACAATCGCCGATGTACTTATCGATCGTACCGTTCCATTGGTGCACGACGTCGGTCATCGGTGTGAGAAACTGGTTGACCAGCTGGGTCAATCCTTTCGGATCATCCTTGAAGCGTTCGGAAAGGGTGGTAAAGCCGCGAATGTCGGCGAACATGATCGACATGAGACGCTCTTCGCCGCCCAACTCGAGCTTTCCGGGGTTATCGGCAAGCCGCTCGACGACGACCGGCGAAAGATATCGTCCGAAGGCCTGCCGGATATGCTTCTTGTTCCGTTCTTCCGAGGCGTAGCCTGCATAGGCAAGCAAGACGAAGGTCAGAATCGCCGAAACGACCGGGTACGACGCATCGATGAGAACGGATTTGCTGGCGAAGGCATACCAGGATGCGCCCGCTACGGCGGCAATGAGCATGACGAGCAAAGGCATGGTCCAGCGCGCGCCGACGATCGGCACGACGATGAGCAGCAGGACGCCGGAGAGGAAGATGACCGTCAGCTCGACGCCCAGGGCGAAGTTGGGCCGAATCAGATAGCTTCGCTCCAGCACCGTCTCGATCAGCTGCGCATGGATCTCCACGCCCGGCATGGTGTAGCCGAGCGGCGTCGCCTGAAGGTCTCCAAGACCGGCCGCAGACGTCCCGATCAACGCCATTTTGCCGGCCAGGCGTCCGGGGGCCGCCTCGCCACGGATCACCTCGGCCGCGGAAACATATCGTTCTTCGTTCCGGTCGGCGAAACGGATCCAGATTCTTCCGCGCCGGTCTGTCGGGATCCTTATGCCGGCTGCGAGAATATTCGAGATCCCGGCTTGGTCGGCCCACACGACATGGCTCGTCTCGAGATTCCGGACCCGCAACAATTCGAGAGACAGTGCCGGGATCAGCTGATCGCCGACTTTGTAGATCGACGGCACGCGGCGCACGACGCCGTCCCCCTCCTTGGCGAGGCTGAACATGCCCCGGCCGGCCGCTTGGGAATCGAGTTCATCGATGTTGTCGACAATGCCCGGATATCTCTCGAGAAATCGACGCGGGTCTTCGCCGATCCATGCGATCGGCGTGATACGCTCGGCATGGCGTAGTCCGGCGGCGTTCTCGGTTTGCCATAGGCCGGTTTGCCCCAGCACGACCTTGCGGTCCTTGAAACTTTCGGCCAGTTTCGAATCATGCGATGGCATCGCGCCCAGCAGCTCGAAGAGATTGTCGTCCAGGTTGGGGAGGTATTCCCGCACGATCGACGGGGAGGTCCGGTCCGGTTCGGCGAAGACCACGTCGAACGCGATTGCCGCGACCCCGGCCTCGGCTAACTTGTCGATCATTTCGGCGATCAATGTTCTCGGCCAAGGCCATTGCAGTTCGAGCTCTGCGAGACTCTGCTCGTCGATGTCGATGATCACCACGGGGCTGGACTCACTGGTACGCGGCAACAGCTGCTGGTAAAAATCGGCCATGCGCAGTCGTTCGGCCTCGACCGGCCAAGGGTTCCAGACCCGCACCGCCAGCAACACCAACAGGCCGGCGGCGCCGTACAAGCGGCCGCCGCGCAGCAGGCCGCGGCGCAGTCGCGCAAACCCGTTTCCTGGTGACAGAAGCCAGTTCATAGCCGCTCCCGGAACGACTCCTCTTTGATCTTCAGAACCGGCTCGATGATATAGGAAAGTATCGACTTCCGACCGGTCTTTATGTCGACGGTGGCCACCATGCCCGGCATGATCGGCAGCTGTTCGCCACCCGCTCCGAGATAGGTTCGCTCGGGCTGCATCACGACACGGAAGTAGGGTTCGCCGTTTTGGCCGGTCGAGCTGTCGGCCGAGATCTGCACGATCGAGCCGTCGAGCGCACCGTAGCGGATGTAATCGTATGTCGAGATCTTGGCCCGCGCCGACTGGCCCGTGGCGACATAACCGCGGTCGGTCGGGCTCAAGCGCGCCTCGATCACCAAATTATTGTCCGATGGCACCAGTTCCATGATCGGCTCGCCTGAGCGAACGACGCCGCCGATCGTATGATAGCGCAAGTTCTTCACGACGCCGTCTATCGGACTCTTGATCAAGGTCCTCGAGTCCTGCTGAGTGGCGGCGGCGAGCAGTTCCGTCGTTCGTGCGATATTGAGCTCGGCATCGCGAAACTCCTCCAGGATCTGGCGCCGGTATATCAGCCCCGCTTCGCGCAGCTTTTCCGTGGCTTCCGCCAGCGCCGCTTCGGCCCGTGGTATGGCGGGCGTGAGCGCGGCGTATTCACCTTCCAGGCGCTTGACCTCCCGCTTACGCTCCAGGTGTTCGATCTTGGAGGTCAGACCGTCCTTGACCAGGTCGGCGGAGATCTTCAGGTGTTGGCGTGACATCTTCATGTCGGTATGGATCGCCGACCTCGCCGCCTTGATCTCCATGATCGACAGTTCGCGCTGCTGCACTTGCTCCTTCAGAGTCAGCAGCTGGCTTTGGTGTTCCTGCCGCCGCGCCTTGAAGGCACTAAGCTCGGCCTCCGCCAGCTTGGGATTGCGGGCCGCTTCGGGCGCGGGCAAATCGATTGGCCGATTTTCGATCTCCGCCGACAACCTGGCCCGCGCCAAGACCAGGCCGTCCAGCTGGACCTGCAGTTCCTCCTTGTTGAGGCCGGTGACCGGCAGGACCAGTTCGACCAGGGGCACGCCCGCTTTGATCGTCATGCCCTCTTCGACGAAGATCTGCTTGATGATCCCGCCTTCCAGGTGCTGGATGATCTTGACCTTGTCGCGCGGCACGACCTGACCCTCGGCAACCGCGACCTCGTCCAGTTCGGTCAGGGCGGCCCAGGCGGTGACGGCGGAAATCAGCAGCGCAATGACCCAGGCGATCCGCCGCCAGCCGGATCGGGCGTTGGTCTTCAAGAGGTTGTCTAGTCTGTTCACGGCATCACTCCGCAACGGCTGGATGTAGCTGTGCGCCCAATATCTGCGGCAGCACGTCGGCGGCACGGCCGGCCAGGGCGATCCGGCCGTCCTTGAGAGCCATGATGCTGTCGCAGACCCTGAGCAGGTTCAGGCCATGCGTCACCATGACGATCGTATGGTCCCGGCTGAGGCTCGACAGCTGGCGTCCCAGCGCCTCCGTCGCCTCGCGATCGAGGTTCGCCGAGGGTTCGTCGAGCAAGAGCACGGGCGGATTGCCCAGCAGCGCCCGGGCGATGGCGATGCGCTGGCGCTGGCCGCCGGACAGGCGGGCCCCGGCCTCGCCGATCTCCGTCGCGTAGCCGTCGGGCAGGTTGATGACGAAGTCGTGGACTCCGGCCCGTTCGGCCGCGCTCAAGATGTCCTGGTCGCTCGCCTCCGGGTCGCTCTTGGCGATGTTGTCGCGGATGCTGCCGGCGAACAGAAAGCACTCCTGCGGAACGTAACCGATCCACTCGGCCAGCTGGCTGCGCGCGAACTGGGCGATATCGGCCCCGTCCAAAAGCACCCGGCCGCTGCCCGGCGCATAGAGACCCTGCAGCAGCTTCAGCAGCGTGGTCTTGCCGCTGCCGTTCGGGCCGACGATGCCATGGAGCCCCGAGGGTCCCAGGCGGAGCGTGACCTCGTCGATCACCGGCGCATCGCTCTCGCCGTAGCGAAAGACCAGCGCTTCGGTGGCGATGCGTCCCTCGGGCCGCGGCACCTCGACGGCGACCTCCCGGCGGTCGCCTTCGACGGCAAAGACCTCGCCCAAACGCGCGGCCGCCTCGCGATACCCGGCGAAGGTGCGCCAGTTGTTGACCACCTGGATGATCGGCGCGATGAAGCGGCCGCCCAGAATATTGGCCGCGACCAGGGCACCGATGGTGATCTGCTGCTCGAGCACCGCGATCGCGCCGAACGCCGTCAGCGAGACCGTGGTCAGCATTCCCATGGTGCTGCTGAGGTTGTGGAAGGCATCGGCCCTGCGCCCGCGCGCCAAGGAAGCGTCGATGGTATCGGCCTGGCGCTCTTCCCACAGGCCCTGCAGCACCTTGTCCAGGGCCAGGGCCTTGGCCGTGGTGCGGCCGGCGATGATCTCGCTGACCAGGCCGTCGCGGGCCAGGGCGGCCTGGCGCTCGCCGGCGCTGGCGCGGCCGACGACGAGGCCGCTGGCCAGGGCCAGCAAGCCGAGCAGGGCCAGCATGACCAGCAGCACCCAGGCGATCGGCGCCGCCACGATCACGACCAGAGCGAAGAACAGGACGATGAAGGGCAGGTCCACCAGCATGGCCGCGGAGGCGCCGGACATGGTGTTGCGGACCGTCTCGACGTCACGGAAAAGCGCCTGCCAGAAGGCCGCGGGTCGGGATTCCAGAACCCTGAGCGGCAGCGCCGAGACCTTGGCGAAGAGCGCGCGGCCGACCTCGACGTCGATCCTCAGGCCGATGCGCTGCAACATGCGGCTGCGCGCCTGGCGCAGCACGAAATCGAACAGCAGCGCGACCGCCATGCCCAGAACCAGCGCCTGCAGCGTGGTCAGGCCGCCGTGCCCGACCACCCGGTCGTAGACCTGCAGCACGAACAGCGGGACGGTCAGCACGATCACGTTGACGAACAGCGAAACCGCGAGGATCTCGCCGTAGAGGCGGCGGATCGGGCGCAACACCGGTCGGAGCCAGGAACGGGGACTGCGGGCCATGGATGCGGCTACCTAACTTACCTGGAAGGCGTCTTGATCGATGGTCGCGTCGGCGATGTTGGCCACGATGGTATAGCCCACGGCGGCGCCGTCGGCGTCGTAGATCAGGTTGCCGCCGCCGTCCAGCAGGAAGGAAGCGTCTCCGTTGCTCCACGCCGGGCTGGTGCCGTTGGTGCCGTCGTAGTCCACCGAGATGGCGGCGAAGTTGTCGACGGTCACCTCGATGACGCCGAAGTTCTCGCCGGCGATGCCGATGCGGTCGCCCGCGGCGACGTCGAAATCGGCGATCGTGTCGCCGGCCACGCCGCTCGCCGAGACCGACACGTTGGTCGCGACCGCGCCGCCGTCGGCCGGGCTGCCGTAGAAGAAGGTATCGCCACCGAGGCCGCCGGTCAGGTCGTCCGCCCCCAGGCCCCCGGTCAAGCGGTCGGCGCCGGCGCCGCCGTCGAGCCGATCGTCGCCCGAACCGCCATCCAGTTGATCGTCGCCCGCGCCGCTCGTGAAGTCGTCGTCGCGGTCGCTGCCGAACAGGAAGGTGGAGGTGCCTGCCGCAATGTCATTGACGGCTGTGAAGGAAAGGCCGCTGGTGTCGAACAGCAGGTCGAAGCCGCCCGCCGTGAAGGTCGGGTCCACCCCGGAGATGCTGACCGAGAGGTTGGGTTCGTTGGCGGTTAGTCCACCGCCGGATGACAGGAACTCGATGGTGTTCAGAGCCGCCGGTGTGTAGGCGTCTATCAGCGACAGGTTGATCAGCCCGTCCTGGAGATT